>CAZVXE010000006.1:0-39714 GCA_964630765.1 uncultured Thermococci archaeon
AATAATATGGTGCAATTCTTCAACTTCCTTTTCTTTTTCACCTTTGACATTTTTTCGTATCAAAGGGATGCCCATAGCTTTTGCCTGAAATGATGTCAAAGAAATATTGGGTACGTGAAACATGTATGAATCATCTCTTTCTGACTCTAAAGAGAGAAGACAAACAACATCGTGGCCTTCTCTCATTGCGAGATAGGTGGCAAAAAGGGAGTCCTTTCCACCAGAAAATAGGGATAACATTCTCATAAGTCAAATAAACTCAAAAAATTTAAATACTTTCTGCCGAATTAAGATTTATGAAAAAGATTTTAGGATTCTCCGTATTTGCAATTATGCTTCTTTCGATATTTTCCCCTCTAGTTTTTGCCGATAATGAGAATATACTATTTTATGGGCAAAGTCTTGGAAAGATTGAAGATTCAATTAAGATTGATTATAACATTACTAAATCCCAAGTGATTCCTCAAAATATATCTCAGTATAAGGTCATTACATTAATAACTCCGGACAAAGGAATACCTCCTGAAGAGATACCAAGACTTCTTGATTTTGTTAACTCAGGTGGCACTCTATTGGTAATTGCAGAAGATTTTTCTGAGGCAAGTTCAATAACTCAGATTAATCGTCTTCTAGTTTCTTTGGATATAGAACTCAATGTCGATAGAGTATATGATGATACAAACTTTGCAAGCTATAATACCAATGTTTTGATACAGGGAGACGATAATTACCTTCCGTCAAAAGGTGTTTCCAGAATTATTTATGTTAGCGGCTCAACCCTTAAAGGAGAATTTGATGGCGAGCTAAAAAGCAATACCACTTCTTATTCTAAAAATTATGATGAATTTCAAACCTATGGGAAGGGTCAAAGACCCCCTGTTTCTGCATTTGTTAAATATGGGGAAGGGATGGTAATAATAGTTGGAGACAAATCCCTTTTTGAAGATACTTATGTAGTTCAGGAAGACAATGCTCTTTTTGCCATGAACCTATTTGACTTTGCAATAGGAGACGCCAATGCAATAGATCAGAGAGTCCAATACAAAGAAAATTATGATCAAGAAACAAATTCATTTTTGGCATATTTTGATTCTATGAAAAAGAACGGTTTTTCTGAGATTAAACCTACCGAAACTAATAGAATTACTTCCTTAATTCAGCAAGCGCAGGGTTACTACTCATTCGGACGTTATAGAGAGGCATATACTACAATCTCTCAGGCAACAACACTTCTCGAATCTCAAATGGATTTTATCGAAGCTGAATTTGATGGAAAGCTTCAGAAAGCAAAAAATTTAGAAAGTGAGGCAAGAAGTAAGGGAATTGCAGTTGCCGACGAGGCGGTATTCAATGAAGGTGTTTATTATCTAACTCAGGCTGAAAAAGAAACTAATCTTAATAAGAGAATTGAACTTATTGATAAGTCGATTGAAATACTTGAGGAGTTTGGTCAGGGGGATATGCAAAGGGTAAAAATAGAAATTGATACAGCCGATAGTAAATTAAAGGAAGCAAAAAATACATTATTTTATGAAAATGACGTTCAAAAAGCAGATGAACTTTTAACTGAAGCAAAAAAACTCTTCAACAGAGGAGAATATTCTGATGCTTTTTCAATGGCAACAGAATCACAGAAATATTCTGAAAGGGCGATAGAAAAATACAATATATTTAAAATCATACTTGGTCTTGGGCTTCTATTAGGCGCATTGCTACTAATGATCATAACAAAGAGGATTTTATCATGGAAAGCAGAAAAGAAAAAATAACTTCTTTTTACAAAAATGAAGTATTCACAACAATAAAAGAAAATAAAAACCTAATGCTAATATCACTAGGATTATTTCTACTAGGATCTATTTCAGGATTCTATATATTTAAGGTATTATTGAACAACAATCCTGAAGTGATCAATTCTTTCCTAAAGGAATTCCAGGACATGTTTGGGCCCTTAAAGGAAATGACTTCACTTGAATTATTCTTTACAATATTCTACATTAATACAAGAACTTCCTTTTTGATAATGGTGCTTGGAGTTTTTGTCGGATTCTTTCCTTTTCTGTCACTTTGGGGAAACGGAACTGTGGTGGGATTGCTTTATGGAAAATTCATTGCAGAAGGGGGAAATTCTTTAGTTTTCTTAATGGGTATACTACCTCATGGAGTGATTGAAATCCCTGCAATATTAATAGCGGCATCCCAAGGATTTAGACTTGGAAAAGAAATTATTTCTCCACCTCCGGGTAAATCAAGGTCAGAGTCCCTAAGAGTTAATATCAGGAAAGGATTAAAATTATTTGCACTAATAATCCCACTATTACTAATTGCTGCTTTAATTGAGGTATATCTCTCTGCTTACCTCTTTAATGCAAATCTATGAGAAAATATTATTCTTTTCTTTTTTACTAAGAATAATCTTGTTTCTTATTATCCAAAAAGATAGATGGAAATTCTTTTAAAGGACTTAATTGAATTATTTCTATGGACGACAGAGAAGACTATGAACAAGATGAAGAATACCAGAGTGCAGGAGCTGAAAAACCCTTTGACATTGTTCACAATAATATTGGTGAAATAGTTAGTCTAGTTCTAAAAGATGGCAGAAAAATAGACGGAATATTAGCAGGGTATGACTTAGAACTCAATCTAGTTATGGAAAATGTCAAAATCCTCCGTGGAGAAAATGTTAAAGAAATGGGGTTAATAATAGTCAGGAGGAACAATATTCTTGCAATTGGGGATCATGTTCTAACTTGATTATATATTTTCTTTTAGGAATATACCCTTGTAAACTGACTCATCTGTTAATGTTCGCATAAACACTAGTTGTAGAACTCGTGCATCCTTGTAAATCTTTATACCCTTCTCATTATCTACTGAAAGTAAAGATTCACTCCTACCACTGTAACCCCTATCCCAAACAGCTGTTCCGACGTTTGCGCCACATCTCAATAGAGTTGAGCGAGGTCTTCCCAAAGCAACTATATTTGGTGGGATATTTACAATCTCGTTGTAGATAATCTTGTAAGCACCTTTTTCAAGAAAAACAAATTCTTCAACAAAATCTATCTTTTTTGTCTCAGAAAGCTTTCTTTTTTCATTACTGAAATCTACAGCACCCCCGGATACAATACTGTGTACCTCTCTAACTGTCATGTCAAATCCATTTGGAGTAATCTGAGTATCTAGGTCTATATAGTTCTGTACTAGATTATTCTTTGATATAAGCTCTCTAATTTCATTTCCTGTAAGAACGCAACTTTCCATAAATATCTTTAATTGAAAACCTTTTATGTATTTTGGATTAATACTTGATGTGGAAGATAAGAAAATAAAAACACTCAGAGAACAGCTAAAGAATAAGATATCTCTGGAGGATATCCAAAAAATAATGAAGAGTTATGAACAAATTGGGGACATTATAATCCTTACAATTCCTAAAGAATATCAAGAACTAAAGGATTTTATTGGGAAGAGTTTTTATGATAGCTTTGGATGTCAGACTGTTTTAGAAAAGGGTTCTGTTTCAGGCGAGTTTAGAGTTCCTTATTATAAGAAGATTATCGGGGGAGGATTTGTCACAATCCACAAAGAAAACGGGATTCTCTACAAAATAGATCTGTCAAAAGTCATGTTTTCATCTGGCAATATAGCCGAGAGGATAAGGATGGGCCAAGTTTCTTCTCCTGATGAAATTATAATTGACATGTTTTCAGGCATTGGATATTTTACATTACCGCTATCAAAATATGGGAGATCTAGGGTATGGGCTCTAGAAAAAAATCCCGATAGCTATAATCTTCTCTTAGAAAATATTCACCTTAACAAAGTAGTTGACAGGGTCACACCCGTAAATACCGACTGCCTTGATTTTAATCCAAACTTCAAAGCAGACAGAATAATTATGGGATACTTCTCAGACGATGAAAAGTTTCTGTTAAAAGCATTGGGCATGATAAAAGATGGCGGAATAATCCACTACCATAATACTATGCCTGAAAAATCTGAAACTTCCTTTAAAAAAAATCTTGAAATAATTTTGTCTAATAAAGGAAGAACTTTAGAGCCGCTTTATTACAGGAAAATTAAAAAATATTCACCTGGCGTATGGCACGTTGTTTTTGATTTTAAAATCCATTAATACATTTTTCTACGCTTGAGATCGTCAAATGCTCCAGAATAGGTCTGCCTTTCCTGTGTAACTCTGGCCTTTTTTATCATCTCAAGGATTATGGTCTTCTGTTTTTTTATTTTTCTCTCCCGATTATCCAAAAATAATACGAATAATCCAAGGGTAAAAAGAGTCGCAATAACTGCTGATAATACTAAAAGCATTGTTGGATTATCAATTAAACTGAAATATATGGAAAAATAACCACCTAGCACAAGTCCTAGGCCCATTATCGATAAACCAATCAGCCTTTTTATCATTAGATGTCTCCGATTATTTTTATCTCTTCACTTCAGTTTTTATAATTTATGGTAAAAATTGCCTTATTCCTTTAAAATAAAAATTATTACTAATCAGCTCTTTATCTTTCCGATAACTATTTTAAAGACAAAATATTTATCAAAATTGTGTGTAAGCATACAGAGTACGAAGTCCTTAAAAAAAGAGGAAGACAAGAATTGAGGAAGTGCAATCTTTGCGGCGAAGTATTCCAGACTGTTCTGGACAAAGAGGTCTTAATTAAAGTCTCAGCTGTAGTCTCCTATTTTGAGCAATCCAAAAAAATATTAATCGATGTGGCTCAAAATAAACTATTTGAAGTTGGAGAATTGATAGAAATCAAAGGGAAGAAATACTACGTCAATCATATAGACTCTAAAAGGAAAGCCGATTCTGCACTAGCTCAAGATATTAACACACTATACCTCATACCGGAGGATATCCCCGTTGTACTTAAAATTACTTTAAGAATTCAATATGGCCACCTTTCACTTAGGGCATTTGCTGATAAGAATGAAGTATTTTCAAAAGGGGACAATATTACTATTGATGAACAGGATATGGTCATTGATAAAATATTGGCGACACATGGATTTGAACTATCCGCATCCGCATCCGAGATAAGAAGATTATACTGCTCACAATCCTCTAAAAGTGGAAGGAGTCTTGATGTCGATAAGTGATGAGTCAAGGAATAAAATGGTTTCTTATCTTGAAAAAATTAATTATATTAAAAGTGAATCCATCAAAAAAGCTTTTTTAAAAGTCGATAGAAGTAATTTTATTCCTGAAGATCTAAAAGACGAAGCATACAAGGACACCCCTCTTTCGATTGGATGGGGACAGACTATTTCTGCGCCTTCAATGATAGCATTGATGCTTGAGGTCTCAGAGCTTAAACATGGGATTAAGACATTAGAAATAGGAACTGGATCAGGCTACAACGCCGCATTAATTGCTGAGATATGCGGCGAAGAGAACGTTGTCACAATAGAAAGAATCCCAGAAGTTTATCAATTTGGTACAGAGAATCTAAAAAGAGCGGGATATAATGTCAAGATAGTTCTAGGGGACGGTACAAAAGGTTTTGAAGAAGATGCACCATACGATAGGATAATTGCTACTGCAGCAGCACCTGAAATCCCAAAAAGCTGGAAGGACCAACTAAAAGAAGGGGGCATGATAATAGCACCCGTTGGTAAAGAGCGATACTACCAAGAGCTTTTAGTATTAAAAAAGAATATTGACGGCACATTTGATACTAATAAATATGGTGGGTGTATATTTGTACCTCTAGTTGGGGAGAACGGGTGGAAGGAATAATGAGATTTACTGAATATGGAACTATTAAAAAAAAAGCAGTCAATAGATTTGCTTTAATCTATCCTGATGTATACCGTGCCGGAAACTCAAATCTTGGGCTTCATTACGTTTATAACATTGTTAATGAGAAGGAAGGATTTTCAATAGAAAGATTTTTCTCTGACTTTGAAAGGTCTATTGAAACCCAAGACATGCTGAAGAATTTCAAGGCTTTATTGTTTTCACTAAATTATGAGTACGGAATGATCAATCTCCTTAAAATTTTAAAAAAGAACAACATTCCTTTATTGAGAGAAAATAGAAAAGATCACCTAGTCATCACAGGCGGCCCACTCAATGTGAATCCTTTTGTATTGAAGGATGTTTTTGACATTGCATTTATTGGTGATGCAGAAAAATCGCTCGTTGAATTTCTAGATATTTATCATGGATTGGATGATCCTAAAAAACAAATAGATGAGTTTGGTAAGATTGAAGGACTCTATATACCCGAGATTCATAAGGAAAATAAGATTAAAAGAAGGATAGAAAAGCTGGAATATCATCCACTTTACGAACCTATTCAATGGGGCGACTTTGAAGAATCGTTTAATAAAACATTTCTTTTAGAGGTATCTAGGGGGTGCAGAAGCAGATGCTCATTCTGCCTCACAGGCAACGCTCTAGGGCCTTATCGAGAGAGAAGCAAAGAAAAGCTAATTGAAATAGTAAAAGAGGGCCAAAAGAGGACTAAATTTGAGAAGGTTGCATTGATAGGATCAGACATGCCTTCTTCTCTTGACGAGATCATCAAAAGCTTAAGTGAACTTGGATTCCAGGTTTCTCTACCCTCTTTAAAGCTTAGGGACATAAATGAGAGCACAATCCCCCTATTGGGCCAAGATACTATAACTTTAGCACCGGAATCCTCTGAATCACTCAGATTTCAAATAGGAAAATGTTACAAGGATGAAGAGTTCTTTGAAAAAATAAATCTAATAAAAAAATACTCTAAATCTGTAAAACTTTACTTTATCTTTGGTCTTCCTGGAGAAGAACAAAAGGATCTGGATGAAATTATAAATTTCATAAAACAATCAAAGAAACTAATAAGGACAAAATCATCATTTAATCCATTTGTTCCAAAGCCCCATACTCCTCTTGAAGATAATATATTTGATTATGCAGAATTAAAGGAAAAGATGAAATACATCACTACAAATATAAAAGATGTTAGAATTGAAGATCTGAAGGGTGCATTTATCCAATATGTTATCTCTCTTGGGGGAAGTGATGTTGGTAGGTTTATTATTGACGGGGTAGAGAATGGTACAAACCTAACCTATTCTTCCTTCAATAAAGCACTTCAGAAAGAAGACATAGTTGTTCCGTCAGAAGAAAAGGAGTGGAAGAGAATTGAAGTATCAGTTTGATTTAAGGCCTCTCTCTAAGAGATTAAAAGAATTTAATGTAAAAAGAGTGGGATTGGTATTGCCTGAAGGATTAAAAGTTTATGCCGATTATATATCTAGTGAACTTCAAAAACAGGGATATGAAGTAATAATTTCGGGGAATTTTAATTATGGCGCTTGTGATGTCCCTGATTCTAATTTTGATGAGATATGTGACTGTTTAATTAATTTTGGCCATGCACCTTTACCTGTTGAAAGCAATATTCCAATATTATTCATTGAAGTTGACTTTGTTTTTCCATATATGGGGCTCTTAGAAAATAATATTAATTTACTTAAAAAAGAAGGGAAGAGAATAGGGCTAGTATCAACTGTAAACTATGTTAAGGAACTTCCAAAAGTAAAAGAATATCTAGAAAGTGAAGGATTTGAAGTATTTATTGGAAAAGGGGACAGTAGAGTTGCATATGCTGGTCAGGTATTAGGGTGCGACTTTTCATCTGCTTCCAGTATTTCAAACAAAGTTGACTTTTTCATATTTGTAGGCGAGGGGAGATTTCATCCGCTGGGTGTTGCAATATCTACTGAGAAGAAGGTCTTTGCTTTTGATTGTGATGGAATATATTCTTTGAATGATTACAAGGATAAGATACTAAAGGAAAGATTTGGAGCCATTTTTAGGGCCAAGGATTCCAAGAAGTTTGGATTAATCGTTTCGGCAAAAAAAGGCCAAAAGAGGATGGCTCTAGCAAAAATACTAAAAAGAAAGATAGAAGATTCTGGATTTATAGCCGATATTATTTTGATGGATGAAGTTACACCTGATAAGCTCTATGGATTTGATTACGATAGCTTTGTTGTTTGTGCATGTCCAAGAATTGGAATTGATGATGCAAAGAGATACAAAAAGCCTCTATTGACTCCAAAAGAACTGGAGATAGTTCTTGATGGAAAAGAAGATTATGTTATGGATGAAATTGACCAGAGTGATTTTTAAAATATTGACGATAGTTTAATTCGGCAATGAGGGAAATATTTAAATATTGAATAATTATTTTATAAGTAAAGGTGTACTTATGAATAAGAGATTTATTTCTTTAATTATTGTATCATTGATTGCAGTTGGCATGTTACCAACTCTTCTAGGGAATGGAAATAATGGATGCTACCAAGAAAGGTTAATCCAATCAGATAGTAGAACTCTTTTAAGAGATGATAAAATAACATATCACTTCCCTACTATTCTCAATGATTGCAATTATACTTTGAATATCTATGGCATTACTGAATGTGGAGAATGTTCCGTTGATTGGGAACTAGCGATTGGATTCAAAAATTTACCTGAAGATTTTAACTTAGAAGAAGAGTTATCTGAAAATAATGAGTGGATAATAAACGTTGATGACTGTGGGGAGTTCGATCAGGAGATAGAACTGCCTGGATGGATAGTGACTTATATAGATTATATTAGAATTAATAATCAAGGAACTTGCCCAATTCAGTATTCTTGGGAATTTTCTTCAGAATGTCCATGTAAGAGTACTGTTGCACTCTACCCAAAAGTTGACATTGAACAGTTCTCAGTCACAGGCGGTGCAACAATTATAAGGGATGGAAAGATCCTTACAAACTTCAATGTAATTCCTGGAGTTCAGCAGACCTTCATCCAAGTAGAAAACAGAGGATTCTTCACACAGAATGATGTCAAGGTAAAGGTCATAGGATTGCCACAAGGAGTGTCTGTATCGATAGCACCCGATACACAGAAGATCAAGGCCCACAATCTTGGAACTTACCAAGCCACTTTTGAAGTAGGTCCCAACGTTCCATCAGGAACATACAAGATAACTATGATGGCATACTCTGAAAACGGGGTATTTGACACAATCCAGATTGATCTTATAGTTCCTTAAATAATTTATTTTTTTTAAATTCTTAATTTTTGATATCAGAAACACTTATAAAGGGATTTTAGCCCCTTAGGTACAAGAGCATTACTATTTTTGAGAGGGCACTTGCTCAATTTTGAACATTTCGCTTTTTCTAGGGCAATGCTGAATTTATAAGAGGTAAATAAATGAATTTTGAAAACTTAGGCTTAAGTAATCAGCTACTCATAGCCATAAAAAAATTAGGATTTAACACTCCTACAGAGATACAGAAAATGTCTATACCGGATATAATGGCTGGGAAAGACATAATTGGAGAATCATCAACAGGTTCAGGTAAAACACTGGCCTTTGGATGCGGTATAGTTGAGCAGGTAAACCCAAAAGAAGGGTTACAGGCATTGGTCCTGACCCCAACTAGAGAACTTGCAGAACAGGTAAAAGATTCTTTGAAGGAAATTTCAAGTCAGAAAAATTTGAGGATTATTTCAGTTTACGGAGGAGTTCCAATTAATCAACAGATTAGGGATATCCCAAAAGCTGAGGTAGTGGTAGCTACTCCAGGCAGATTAATGGATCACCTCCAAAGAGGAACAATAAATATTTCTAAAATCAACATCCTTGTTTTGGACGAAGCAGACAGGATGCTTGACATGGGATTTTTAGATGATGTTGAGAGAATTATATCAGAATGTCCAACAGACAGGCAAACCTTATTTTTCTCTGCAACTATTTCAAGAGATATCAAAAGATTGGCCAATAAGTACATGATTAAACCAACTAGCGTAACTGCAGAAAAAATGGTAGACCCAGAAAAACTTAAACAGGTCTATTACGATATACCAAGAAACATGAAATTGTCACTTCTTGTACACCTATTAGAAACTGAAAATTCAGAGCTTGCAATGATCTTCTGTAACACCAGAAACACGACAGATTATGTTGTAAAAAATCTAAGGGCAAATAACATAAAGGCTATCGCAATCCACGGTGGATTGACGCAAAACAAGCGTACAAAAAGCATCAAACAATTCAACGACTCTAAAGCAGGTGTATTAGTATGTACAGATGTTGCTGCAAGAGGTCTTGACATCAACAACGTCTCCCACATCTATAACTATGACATATCAAATGATTCCAACGACTATGTCCACAGAATCGGAAGGACTGCAAGGGCTGGAGAATCCGGAAAGGTAATCAATCTATTGACAGACAGGGATTATGCAAATTTTACAAAAATACTTGACACCTACCCATCATTTACAATTGAAAGTGTAGAAAGACCATACTTAAAGAAAATCATGGCCATTACAGTAGACAATGAAAGATATTCCCAAGAGCCAAGAAGACATTCCCAGGGCAATAGAAGACAATCAAATAGAAGGAATAACTCAAGGAGTTATCACAAGGGAAACTAATAAATTAATTTTTTCTTTTATTCTTTTTAAATCGTTAAGTTAATTAATATAGAAGTTTTAGTCTTATTCATGAAAGGAGTAAAAAAACACTTCGAAGATGAAGCTTCTGAATTTGATAATATTATTCTAAAATTAGTTCCGCATTATACCCAAATGATTGATGCACTAGTTTCAGCTATCCCGTTTAAGAATTCCGATTCAATCAATATAATCGATTTGGGGTGTGGAACTGGATACGTTTCAATGAACATAAAAGAGAGATTTCCCAATTCCAATCTCACTTGCCTTGACTTTGCTGAGAACATGATAGCCAAGGCCAAAATCAGAATGCAACAATACAACAATGTCAACTTTTATCTAAAGGACATAACAAAATTTGATTTTGATAAAAAGTATAATGCTATTGTATCCTCACTTGCGCTTCATCACTTAGAAACAAAAAAAGATAAAATAAAATTCTATAAGAAAATATTTGAAGCCCTTGAGCCCAAAGGGGTATTTTATAATGCAGATATTATTCTGGGTTCAAATGAGGCTCTTCAGGAGTTATATATCTCTAAATGGAAAGAGTTCATGGCCAAAAGTATCCCAGGGGATGAAATAGAGAATACTTGGATGACAAAACATCACGAAGAAGACTGGCCTGAAATACTTATAGATCAGATGTCGTGGCTAGAGAATATTGGATTTAGAGAGATCGATATTGTATGGAAGTACTACAATTTTGCAGTGTATGGTGGAACTAAACCTAAATAAAGAGATTTTTAGGTATTGAAATAAGAATACCTTCTACGTCTTTTTTAAAGAGTATTTCCCCATTTTTATTAAAGATCAGTTTTATTCTGTGGAACGGAATGGTAGTTGTTTCAAAATGTATCCCGCTACTATCAAAATTTGAGATATCGTTGCATCTAATATACTTTAATGTTGGCCTTTTATCTACCCAGTGGAGATATCCCACCCCATACTTGCTAGGATCTTCTCCTCCATAGAATATTTTTGATAAGATATTCTTCGATTGATTCACATAATTATTTTATTTTTGTTATATTAAAATTTAATTGGGAGATAGCTATAATTTTAAATACTCAAATACAAAAATATATGCATGGATGAAAATAAATTAGAACGTTATTTTGAGATACCCATGATTATTTTTGGTCTGCTTGTAATACCTGTTTTATATATTCAAATGACAAGCACTAATCCAACATTAAGATTTTTTGCATTTATCGTTGATGTTTTAATATGGCTAGCATTTGTAATTGAGTATGTTGCTGGGATATCTGTTACTAAGGACAAGAAAAAGTATGCTAAGCAAAATTGGCTTAATTTATTCATTATACTAGTCTCTCCACCTTTACCCCTAAAGGCATTAAAAGGATTTGAAGGACTAAGAATTATAAGAGTACTTAGGGTACTCAGGGTATTCGTAGTTTTGGGCAGAGGGACAAAAGGATTCAAGAAATTCTATGCTAAAAATTCTGTCAACTATATAATCTACTTGACAGTCATTCTTATTTTTTTCTGCGGACTTATATTTTCTATATTCGAGAAGGGCAAGTCATTATTTGATGGGATCTGGTGGGCTATTGAAACTGTTTCAACAGTTGGCTACGGAGATATTGCACCACTTACAACAGGAGGCCGTGCAATTGGTATTATTTTGATCTTTTTAGGAATAGGTTTCATGTCTATGCTTACAGCAGCCATATCCGCATACTTTGTTGAAAAGGATGCAAATCAAGATACGAAGAAAATATTAGAAAAACTTGAATTAGTGAGCAGAGAGTTAGAAGAATTAAAAAAGAACAAGTAAAAGTGGACTGGGTGGGATTTGAACCCACGGCCTCTCCCATGCCAAGGGAGTGCGCTTCCACTGCGCTACCAGCCCTAAAGTTAATCATTATAGTTTAATTTATAAAATTAATGGAGTGTAATTATCTAGAAATAAGAAGTGTAGACCCAATTATTAGTTCTTGTTAAGCTCTCGTCCCATTTTTATGAGCTTCAATACCTTGTAAACACTTTCTTCAGAAGGAGAAACGATGAAGTCATCAGAGGCAACAACACGATCTAGACCTAAAATGTCTATTGCCTTCCTTATTTCGGCGGCAGTTGGGGATTCATCGTTAGAAACTTTTGACCAGTAGTTTTCAAGGTCAAAAATATTAAGAATCTTTGCTTCAAGGTCTTTGTACCTTATCTCTAACTCTGAGATTCTATCCTCTTTTGATTTTAATTCCTTCTTAATTTCAGAGCTCTCAAGTTCTATTTCATTCTTCTCAACATTTAACCTGTCGATATCTTCTTCAAGCTTGTTAATTAGTTCTTTTTCATTTTCGATGCCATTTAAGGTCTGTTCAAAATTCTTTGTTTTCTTTTTTAAATCATCATTTTCATTCTTTAATGAAAAAATATTCTTCTCAAGAGAGCGTAATGATTTTTCCTTTTCTAGCAGCGTATCAATGGATTTAAGTGATTTTAAGCCAATTCTCACAAGGCTGTTTTTAATTTCCTTTGATACCAAAAAAAGATCGGCGTGTTCAAGGTCACGTCCTTTAGGAAACTTCACTCTTTCAATTATGATTTCTTTCCCTTTAAGTTCTTCAAATAGCCTTTCGGCGAGTTCCCTACCTGACCTATCTGCATCTGTTGCAATTAAAACAATATCTGCACCAACAATTGATCTTTTAGCAATATCAATGTTGGTAGTAGGAATTATAGAAGAAATTGTAACTCCAAATTCAGAACCTAAGGCTAAATCTTGTATAGCCTTTGACAAGGTCTCAACATCAGAAACTCCTTCGACTATAATTCTTGTGTCAATCATTTCCTCTTACACCAATTGTAGCTTCTCATCTTTGCAGATTTACCAAAGCCACATGATGCACAGATACCATGAGAAGCATGATACGAATGATTTCCACACCTTCTGCATCTCACATGTGTTTTATTGTTCCTCTTACCGTAGGAAGGTGTTCCTTTACTCATATTAATCCTCCAAACTTGGTGAAATCAAAACAACGTTGTCTCCCCTTACAACTACATGTCCTAACTTTCTTACTGATTCTCCGTTCTGAAGTTCTTCGGCAGACTCCATTACAAGATTCATATGAATATCATAACCTTTAAGAGTTCCTCTAAACTCTCTACCGCCTTTAAGCTCTACTAGGACATTTGAATCCAAAGCTCTGTGTATGATGTCGAGTGGTCTTTGAGCCAATATATCACCTATTATGGAATCAGAATAAAATAGTATTTAAAGTTAACGGCGCAATATCCCAAAAATGATATCCCTATAAACTTAAATACATAATAAAGGTATATAATACTTATATGAAGAAAAAACCCGTCCATGACCTAAAAAAAGGAGAAATAAAAGACGTTTTAAACTCTATTCGAAATCTTTTCGGAGATACTATTTTGCAGAACATTGACAGTAAATCCTCATTTAAGATATCAAATCTAGACGAAAACATCGACATAATTTATGTAAACGATGCACCATCTTTCCTGAAATTGAAGGATAATTTCATCCCCTCTCTAAAACTCTTAATTTCTCTGAAGAAAGATGAGATACCAAGAAGAATAGTCATTGATATGGGGGCCGTCCCATTTATCTCAAAAGGTGCCGATGTCATGAGGCCAGGAATTAAAGAAGTAGGCAGTCAGATCGAAAAAGACGGACCTGTAATAATTATAGATGAAAAGCATGGAAAGCCGATTGCCGTCGGCATTGCAATGTATTCTTCCGAAGAGATATCTTCAATGAAAGAAGGAAAAGTAATCAAAACTCTTCACTACATCGGGGATAAAATATGGCAGGGGCTTTGATCACTTCACAGTCACAGACTTTGCAAGATTTCTTGGTTTATCTATTGGAAGGCCTTTTTTCCTTGCAATATAATATGTGAGTAGCTGGCCTATCACAACAGATAGAATGGCAAACTTACCGTCATTTATGGTGATGTCCATCTTAAAGTCTGAGTCCATCATGTTGGCAATTGTAATTACCCTTGCCCCTCGCGCCTCAACTTCCTTGGCGTTTGAGTACATATCAAAATCCTTTCCCGGAATCAATGCTATAACTGGAGTACCTGGTTCTATCAAGGCAATGGTACCGTGCTTTAGTTCTCCCCCCATCATACCTTCAGCATGTATGTAGGATATCTCCTTTAGCTTTAACGCCATTTCTCTTGAAGGTGGGTAGGAGAGGCCTCTCCCGATTATGTATATGTCTCTTTTCTCATAAAGTTCATCGGCCATGCGCTTAATACTCTCTTCGTTTTCCTTTATTACATAGTCAATTTTTCCAGGTATCGTTTTCATGTTAACAGAAAATCCCAATAGAGATGATAGGTATAAGAGTGCAACAACCTGATTTGTAAAGGTCTTTGTAGCGGCCACGCATATCTCTGGTCCTGCATGAATTTCAAGAGAGATATCAGACATTCTCTGTAGAGTTGAATGTGGGACATTTACAAGGGATACTATCTTCGCCCCTCTTTCCCTTGCCCACTTTGTTGCTGCCACAACATCCATAGTTTCGCCACTTTGGGATATGGCTATAAAGAGGGTATCTTTGTCCACAAGCATAAAATTTTGAAACTCACTTGCAATTAATGTGTGAGCATTTACTCCAGCTCTGTTAAGGAAGTATATGCCCAGAAGGGAAGCATAATAGGAACTTCCAGCGGCTGTAAAAACTACCCTTTTTGAGTTTTTGACAAGATTAGCAATCTTAGTAATCTTATCATGCTGCTCGCCGTCAAGAGAGCTGATAAGTCTCTGAGATGATATTGGTTGCTCGTGGATCTCCTTTATCATATAATGTGGGTAGCTTTGAACAGATTCCTCTTGAGATATTGCCCAGGTGAATTCGTATATTCCTTTTTTTATTTCTTTACCCTCACTATCATAAAAAGTGTATTTATTTGGATTAATTACGGCAAACTCTTTGTCTTCAAAGAATATTGCCTTGTTTGTGGTATCCGAGAATGCATATATGTCAGATGCTAGATAAAATTTGTCTTTAGCAAGACCTAACACAAGTGGTGAATCCTTCTTTATTGCATAAATCCTGTTTTTATCTTTTTCAATGATAAGTATAGCATATGTACCTTCAATCCTTTTGATGAAACTCTTAATTGCTTCAAACATATCCTTTGATTTTAGCTCTTCTTCAAGGAAATGTGAGATAACTTCTGAATCAGTCTCTGTGATAAAAACATGACCTTTTGCAACAAGCTCTTTCTTTAGCTCTTGATAATTCTCAATAATACCATTATGAACAGTAAATATATTTTTTTTACAGTCCCAGTGGGGGTGGGAATTAATTTTTGTAACTCCGCCATGTGTTGCCCATCTTGTGTGTGAAATTGCACATGACGTGTTTGAATCCTTTATAGTATCCAAGAATTGTGATATCTCGCCTACATCCTTTTCTATATTTCCCTGGACATCAGCGTATCCTACTGAATCATAACCCCTGTACTCAAGTCTCTTTAAGGACTTCAAGAGGTCATTTTTTATCGATATTTTGCCATCGGTGATAATTCCAACGATTCCGCACATGAAACCACACTAATCTTGCCTTTACTATCTATTTTAAAGTTTCGGGTGAAACACTTATTTCTTGATAATAACATACATGAATAATCCCAGATAATTCAAAAATGAAGCTTAATTAGGCTTCTTTCAATTTCTAGCGCCATCTTATGCCATAAAACCTTTTAAATATACATATTCCATAATTTTCAATGAATGAGCATCTAAAAGAAATGATTGACGATAAAACATTCAATGAAAAAATAGAAGAGGTAAAGGAAACTCATATTTCTTATATCTTTCTTACTAAAAACTTTGCATATAAGGTAAAAAAAGATGTAATGTTTTCATTTCTCGATTATTCAACTCTTGAGAAGAGAGAGTTCTACTGCAAAGAAGAGTTTAGAATAAACAAACTATTAAGTCCTGATATGTATCTAGGGGTCTCAGCAATGACTAAAGAAGAAGATGGCTTGATACTTTCAGACACTGGATTGCCTCTTGATTACACTATTGTAATGAAAAGAATACCTGAAAAATACATAATGAGAACTCTAATTGAAAAAAACAAAATTAAGAAAGAGGTCCTTGAAGAACTAGCCTTGAAGATACTCTTATTCCATAAAATGGCAAGAGTCGATTATAATGGAAAATATGGCTCACTAGCGAACATTAAAAAAAATGTCATGGATAATTTTAAGGACCTCGAATGTTTCATCGGTGATCTATTTTCAAGTAACGAATTCAATACACTTATCGGAAAAAACCTTGAGTTTATGAACAAAAACAGTACTCTTTTTGAGAAAAGAGTCAAGAAAGGGAGAGTCCTAGAAACACATGGCGACCTTCATTCTGGAAACATATTTGTGACGCCAAAGGACACCTATATCTTTGATGCAATAGAATTTAATCCAGGAATTAATACAACTGACGTAGCTGCTGAAATAGCTTTCTTATGTATGGACCTAGAGTTTCTTGGAAGGGGTGACCTTTCAAAAACTTTTTCCGATAAATACATCTTAGAAAGTAATGATAAGGAAATCCAAAATCTCCTTTCTTTTTACAAAGGATATAGGGCTTGTGTCAGGGCAAAGGTAAACGGTTATCGGGCATCTGCAGATAGCAATGCCAAAGACCTTACAAAAAAATACTTTTATTTGGCCTTAAAATATGCGGGGGAGTTGTAGTGGAGATAAATGAGATTGCTACCAAGATCACTTCAAAACTTAACAAACAGGAAATGCTAGATTTTTTATTTAGTCTTATTGAAACTGAAACTGTAAATCCTCCTGGAGATGAATACCTTTTGCATGATATAATCATGAAATGTATGAGGGAGATAGGCGCTGAAGTTCAGATAATTTCAAAGGATGAAAAAAGACCAAATTATATTGGAAGAATAGGTAGTGGAGAACCATCTGTTGCAATAATCTCGCACATGGATGTCGTACCACCGGGGGAAGGGTGGACACATCACCCATTTCAACCATATGAAAATGAAGGTAAGATTTACGGCAGGGGGGCTCTTGATAACAAAGGATGCCTTGCAGCATCATGGGCCGGGATAAAAGCATTGCTCAAAAGTGGATTAAAGTTTAAAGGAACAATTTATTTCTGTGCAGTTTCTGATGAAGAGATGGGGTCTGATTACGGTGTTGAATATATTGTGGAGAAGGGGTTTAAGCCTGACTACGCAATTGTTCCGGATAGCGGCTCAATAGATAAAGCAATTATTGGGGAAAAGGGCGCAGCCTGGTTTGATCTTGAAAGTTTTGGCAAGCAATCCCATGGTTCAACACCGGAATTAGGGATAAATGCCATAATCAAAGTATCTAAATTAATCTCTAATTTTGAAAAATTTGATTTCAATCTTAAATACGATCCTAGATTCACCCCGCCAACAATTAATGTGGGCATGGTATCGGGGGGAAATGCACCGAATATAGTGGCTTCAAGATGCAAAGTTACACTGGATATAAGATATCCCGTCGGAATAACTGAAGGTATGATCCTAAAAAGAATGTCTGACGAAATAGATGTTTTAAAAAAGAAAGATAAAGAGGTAGACCTACGATTAGGTGAAGTCACAACAAGGCACTATCCCCACATAATAGAAAATAATAGTAGATTGATAGACGCCTTTAAAAATACCGCTAAGGAAATTGGCATGCCAATGGAATTTGAAACATCTGCCGGCATAACAGTTGCAAAGATATTGAACTTAAACGGAATACCAGCAATTGCCCATTCACCGGATTCTGATAAGACTTGGCATATTTCAGACGAATATGTAAAAATAGAAAATTTAGAAAAGTGTGCAGTTTTATGGGCATCAGTTATCTATGAGTTGGTGAGATAACTATCTGCTAGCGTAATATTTATCTAGGTAGAACCCATAATTCTGCTCAATTTCTTTTTGAACTTCGTTTTTAAATTCTTCGGCCTTGAGCATGCCCTTTTCTTCAAGTTTTTTTAAAAGGAGATCCAAAAAGACTTCTTGATAAGATATCTCAAAAATCATCCTGCCCATTATCTCATCAGGGCGGGCAGTTTCAATAGAATAATCATCATTAATCTCATCCATCAAATCACCAATTGAACCTATCAATAAACTTTTAAAAGGTTTCTTATATTTTATACTATAATATACTTGTTGTTCCTGGATGTGAAGCAGTGGATTACAAAAAAGAAGGCAAGGAAATACTAGAAGGCATAGTAATTGCCGTTGTGCTTTACCTAGTCATTAGCTTGACTTTATCTTACGCTTTAAAGGTTGATAATCCAGTAGCAGTTGTTATTTCTGGAAGCATGGAGCCCGTCTACTACAGAGGGGACATTATTGTGATAAAAGGAACAGACCCAGCTAGCATACAGGTCGGTGACATCGTTGTGTACAAAAGGCCATATCAAGACATTCCTATAGTGCATAGAGCGATAAACATAATAGAGGAGGATGGGGCGCTGTATTTTGTAACTAAGGGTGACAACAATCCTTTTGAGGACTCTTACTTCGAAAATGGTAAAAAATTTCCAGGGGTTCCCGATTATGCTATCCTCGGAAAAAGTGTCATGAAAATACCTAAACTTGGTTATGTGACAATTTTCTTTAAGCGCCTTATTGGAGTTAGGATATGAGAAGGTCCCCTTCACTGGCAGTTGACATAATTATTTTTTTGGATAATAAATTAGTCTTGATAAAAAGGGGCAGAGAGCCTTTCAGAAACTTTTTTGCGCTCCCAGGTGGTTTTGTCGAATATGGGGAAACCGTCGAAAATGCCGCAATAAGGGAAGCAAAAGAAGAGACAGGCCTTGACATTTCAAATATATCCCTTTTAGGAATTTATTCAAAACCTGATAGAGACCCACGCGGGCATACAATAAGTATAATTTTCCATGGCAACGGGAGTGGTACGCCAAAAGCCGGTGATGACGCCAAGGAGCTATTTTTATTTGATATAAATCAAATACCAACTAATCTAGCCTTTGATCACAATAAGATAATTCAGGATTTTCTAAAAGTTTACATGGGGGACTAAATATTATTGATAATAACAACATCTCAAATATTTTAGAGACCTTAAGAGAGGAGATTAAGAAGTTCAATGTCCCGATTGTTTCTGAAGTTGCAGCTGATAGGGATCCATACAAGGTCTTAATCTCCTGTATATTGAGTCTTAGAACTAAGGATGAAGTGACCAAAAAGGCTTCACTTAAGCTCTTCGAGCATGCTGACACCGCTAAAAAAATGATCAATTTGGATGAGGCGGAGATCCAGAAGATGATATACCCAGTTGGATTCTATAAGACCAAGGCAAAAAGGATTATTGAGATGTCCCATAAGATATTGGATGAATATGAGGGGAAAGTTCCAGACACAATTGATGAACTTCTGAAACTCAAAGGCGTAGGCAGAAAGACAGCAAATATTGTAGTTACTCTTGGATATGCAAAACCTGGAGTTTGTGTTGATACTCACGTCCACAGGATATCAAACAGGTGGGGTTATGTTAAGACAAAAAATCCAATTCAGACTGAGTTTGCTTTAAGAGAAAAGCTTCCACAAGATCACTGGATTGAGTATAATGATATTCTTGTAACTTACGGACAAAATGTCTGCGCACCTATCAGTCCAAAGTGCAGTATCTGTCCAATAGAAAAATACTGCCCAAAAATAGGGGTAGGAAAACACAGATAAAGAATAAATAAGGTGGGCCCGCTGAGATTTGAACTCAGGACCTCCCGGTTATCAGCCGGACGCTATAACCAATCTAAGCCACGGGCCCATGTATATCACGCAAATATTAACAACGTATTTAAGATTTTCGTTCCTATTTATAATTATGAAGCTTTTAATCACCGGAGTACCGGGTACCGGCAAGACCCTAATATCAAAAAGGCTCGCCGAATTGCTAAATTTGAATTATATTAATGTTGGCGAGTTCGCAAAAGAAAACTTTAACTTTCCAATTGAAGAAGATGAAATAGTAATAGATGAAAAAGAAGTAGAAAAAAAACTAAAGGAACTGGAAAATATAGTCATAGATTCCCACATACCTTTCAAAGCCGACAAAGCGTTAATCTTAAGGTGCAATCCGTCTATTCTTCTGGAAAGACTACGACAGAGGAGATACCCTGAAGGGAAAATAAAAGACAATCTGCTGTCAGAGATACTTGATTACGAAATCTATGCCGTAAAGGAGCTCTTTAGCGAGGAAGATATCTATGAAGTCTTGAGCGAGGACGTAGATGAAACTATGAAAGAGATATTGGAAATAATCAAAGGAAAAGGAAATTCGCTCAAAAATGGAAATCATTTTAATTTTCTCACTGAAGAAAATATTATTTTGGTAGATAAATAGAATATTTTTATTATATATTTGAAATCATAAGTTTTATAAGTTATAAAGGCGTAGAAGTATAGGGGGGGTATAGTTATGGACCTCGTTATTAAGAATGGAACGATAGTTACTGCAACAGATATGTATGAAGCAGATATAGGTATTGAAGGCGAAAAGATTGTCGCCATTGGCAAGGAGCTTTCAGGCTCCAAGGAAATTGACGCAAATGGGATGATGATATTTCCAGGATTTATAGATGTACATACACATATTGAAATGCCATTTATGGGCACATATTCTTCTGATACATGGGAAACTGGGACAAGGGCGGCAGCCTTTGGCGGAACAACCTGTGTCGTTGACTTTATTATTCAATCAAAGGGGGGAACTCTACAAGCTGCTCTAGACGAATGGAACAAAAGAGCAACTAGCAACGCTTACATCGATTATGGATTTCACATGGCCATAACTGATGTAAATGACGGTACACTAAAAGAAATGGAAACGATGATCCTAGAAGAGGGGATCCCAAGTTTCAAACTATTCTTTGCCTACAAGGGGGCACTTATGGTAGATGATGATGCATTCTACAAGACCCTTGAAAAAGCAGGCGAATTTGGTGGACTTATAATGCTTCACGCCGAAAACGGCCATATAATTGATTTATACACAAAGAGACTATTGGCTGAGAAAAAGACTGAGCCAATGTATCATGCCGTTTCAAGACCTTCACTTCTTGAAGGCGAAGCTTGTCAAAGGGCGATTACCCTTGCAGAACTTGCAGAAGCACCACTTTACATAGTCCACAACTCATGCCTTGAGGCAGTTGAAGCGATTCACGAAGGAAGGGAAAGAGGGCTTCCAATTTATGGAGAAACATGTCCACAGTATCTTACTCTTGATGAAGAAAGGTATACCGAACCTGACTTTAACGGTGCAAAGTATGTTATGTCACCTCCTTTAAGATCAGAGTTTGATCAGGATGCACTATGGTTTGCAATTGAGAGGGGAGATCTTCAGGTAATATCAACTGACCACTGTCCATTCTTCTTCAAAGGCCAGAAGGAAATGGGAAAAGATAACTTTGCCAAGATACCAAACGGCGCACCAGGAATTGAAACAAGAATGGCAGTTATGTACACAGCAGGGGTCCTTGAAGACTGGATAACTTTAAACAAGTTTGTGGAACTGAATTCAACAAATCCTGCAAAACTGTTTGGATTATTCCCGCAAAAGGGAACAATAGCAGTTGGATCAGATGCAGACATAGTGGTATTTGATCCTGAAAAAGAAGTCACAATCTCTGTAAAGAATCTTCATCAGAATTCCGACTATACCCCATGGGAGGGGATGGTAGTAAAGGGATACCCAACAAAGATTATCTCAAGAGGTAAACTTGTCGTAGAAGATGGCAAGCTTACTGGCGAAAAAGGATGGGGCAAGTTCGTAAAGAGAGATAGATTCTACCCTCTATAAAATAATTATTTTTTATTTTATTTTTAAAATACCGATTTTTCATTGGATAATTGACTAATAAATTAAATGTTATTAAACTATTTTCTTTATATTCCAAGTTATAATCGAAAGTTATATAAATCTTTATACACATTAAGTAAATGTGCCTATCAAGATATAGGAGGCCTTTTATGGAAGATTTAGCACAGATGGAAAAAGAATATGTCATGAGGTCTTGGTCGTGCCAAGCTGATGTCAAAGTTAACATGATAGAGAAGGCTGATGGAATCTACTTCTGGGATAAATCAGGTAAACAATATTCAGACTTCTCTTCCCAGCTTATGAGTACAAGCTGTGGTCACAACGTGAAAGAAATAAATGATGGAATTATAGAGCAGCTTAACAAGTATGCTTATATCGGTCCGGGGCTAGGAAGTGACGCAAGAGCAAAATTAGGAAAGATGGTTGCGGACATAGCAGGTCCAAACTTTAGGAAAACATTCTTTTCTTCAAGCGGTACCGAAGCAAACGAAGCTGCAGTCAAAGCTGCAAAATGGTTCACAGGGAAATATAAAATAATCTCCCGTTACCAGTCTTATCACGGCGCAACTGGCATTGCCATGATGTTGACAGGAGATCCAAGGAGATATCCGAACGAGCCAGGTTATCCAGGTATATTACATGGGCCTGACTGTTACTGTTACAGGTGTCCATTCAAGATGGAATACCCAAGTTGCGACATTATGTGCGCCAGATATATCGGGGACATGATTAGGTATGAGGCAAAGGAAACAGTAGCCGCTATAATAGTTGAGCCTATTGTCGGTTCAAACGGTATCATTCCACCAGTAAAAGAATACTTCCCTATGTTGAGGGAGATTTGTGACGAATACAATGTCGTTTTGATTGCCGATGAAGTCATGACCGGATTTGGTAGAACTGGAAAATGGTTTGCTAGCGAGCATTACAAGTTCCAGCCTGATATCATCACATCTGCTAAGAACTTATCAGCAACTTACGTTCCTCTTGGGGGAACAACATACTCAAAGAAGATTTCTGATTACTTTGAAGACCACTGGTTTGTCGAGGGTCACACATATGCGGGCCACCCATTAGCATGTGCAGCCGGAGTTGCAACAATAAACTACATGAAGAAAAACAATCTAGTTGAAAACGCCGCAAAGATGGAAAAGGTAATGGAAAAGAGGCTGAACGAGATAAAGGCAGCCCACAAGTCAGTAGGAGATGTCAGAGGTAAGGGACTGTTCTGGGGAATAGAATTAATCAAGAACACAAAGACAAAAGAGCAGGCAGGAACAAGGGAAGAAAAGTTCATGAGGGGGCATGCTTCAATACCCGCCAAAGTTGCTGGGGAATGCATGAAGAACGGGGTCTTCTTCTTACAGATGGTTTCAACACTTCTATTTGCACCTCCACTTTCAATTAATGAGAAGCAGATAAACGAAGCACTTGATGTAGTTGACAAAGCCCTTGAGGTTTCTGACAGGGAAGTAATTTAATAAAATAATTTTATTTTTTATCTTATTTTTTTATAAAGCCAAATTTTATATAGGCCCTTTATAGAGTAACTAACATGGAAAAATATGCCCTTCTCATCATTAACATGATTAATGAGTTCGTCTATGGGAATAAAAAAAAATGTGAGAAACCCACAGAGATAATAGGGCCAATTAGGGAGGTTTCCTCTCTTTTTAGAGAAAATGGATTCCCTGTGATCTACATATGTGATTCTGAAACTAAAAATGATCGCGGAGAGAAAATAATAGATGATCTTATCCCAGGAGAAGAGGATTTTATCATAAAGAAAAGGAAGTATAGTGGGTTTTACGAAACAGAGCTTCAAGAGCTTTTAGAGAAAAAAGGAATAAAGAACCTAGTATTCTCTGGTCTTTCGACATCCCTTTCTGTAAGGCATACTGTAGCAGATGCTTATTATAGGGATTACAAGTGCGTCATGCTGACAAACGCATGCTGTGATGTCAAAAAAGACCTGCACTTAAAATCTATATTATACATAAGGGATTTCTACGGTGCAAATGCCGTATCCACTATGAATTTTCCACGTCTTTATTTATCAGAGGAGGAAATTTAATGGATGTAGGAGTTATTGGAAAACCAAATGTAGGAAAATCAACTTTTTTTAATGCAGTCACACTTGGAGGGGCAGAAATTGCAAATTATCCTTTCACAACAATTGACTCAAACATAGGGGCGACTTATGTTACCTATAAATGCCCCTGCAAGGAGCTTGATATTAAGTGCTCACCCCAAAATTCTAAGTGTATCGATGGAACAAGGCTTGTACCATTGAAGATAATTGATGTTGCTGGTCTTGTAAAAGGTGCACATACTGGAAGGGGTCTTGGGAACAAATTCTTAAATGATCTTTCAAGGGCCGAGACCTTGATTCACATTGTTGATGCTTCAGGCTCAACTGATATTGAAGGAACTCCAGTTCCTATAGGGACACACAACCCTATAGAAGATATAGAATTCTTGGAAGAAGAGATCAACTTATGGTTCTTTGGGATACTAAATGACAACTGGTTTAGGTTTGCAAGAAAGGTATGCTCGGGGCATCATGATTTCTGCAAGATAGTGGCGGAGCAGTTTACCGGGATAGGTATAACTGAGGGTAATGTCATCATGTCAATGAGAGAGACTGGTCTTGACCCAGAAAAATGCATACACTGGAAGGATGAAGAGCTATTAACCTTTGCCAGATCCCTAAGAAAGATATCAAAACCAATAACGATAGTCCTAAATAAGACAGATATAGCCCCACCAGAGAACATTAAGGCCTTGAAGGAAAAATTAGGGGAAGTTTTTACAGTAAGCGCTGAGGCGGAATTAGTCCTAAGAAAGGCAGCAAGCGCTGGTTTAGTTAAATATGTGCCCTCAGAGTCTTCTTTTGAGATAACAGGAAATCTAAACGATAAGCAGATAGCGGCCCTAAACAGAATCAAAAGCTTCATGGACAAAAACGATGGAACTGGTGTCCAGAAGACCATAAATCAGGTAGTGTTCAACATATTGAATAAAATAGTGGTCTATCCTGTGGAAGATGAGACCCACATGAAGGATGGAAAAGGCAATGTTTTGCCAGACGCATATCTGATGGACAAGGGCTCAACACCAAGAGATCTTGCCTTTAGGGTCCATACCGATATTGGAAAGAACTTCCTTTATGCTGTTAATGCAAGAACAAAAAGAAGGATAAAAGACGACTATGAGCTTCAAAACGGGGACATAATCAAGATAGTCTCCGCGGCAAGATAGCGCTATACAAGTTCACTAAGTGGTATATCAACAAACTTGTTTAGTTTTGGAAGCATGTGTCTTGTAGTCTTAGGGGGGAAAAGGTCTCCCCTTCTTGCAGTCTTCACAACTTCATCCTTAGTTACCCTTTTTGGAACAAGAATTGCGCCAGCCTTTTCAGAGTAGAGAAGCCAGTAAGCTTTTTTTAAAGTTTTTTCATATCTCACCGTCATACCGTTCTTCTCTAAAATCTCTACTATCCTCCCAACATCTCCGTATATCACAGGAAACCACTGCCCTAGCTTAATCTCAGGGTCGTTATAGTCCACAAGGAGACACGGTACTTTTTTACAGCCAAGTCTTTTTGCAGCTTCAAATCTGTGGTGGCCATCGAGGATTGTCATCGTATTTGCATCTACAATGATGGCGACAGAGAACTTATTTTCCCTCTCCATCTTAATGAGTAATCTATTTAGAACACTAGGAACTATACGCTCATGCGTATTAAGTTTTTCAATCTCGATGAACTCTATCTCCATACTAATATAGTTGGATTAAAATCTTATATGTTTTTGTATGCAAAAAGGGACTGCCCAAAGGAAACACCCCCGTCACCACAAGGGACGAGTTTATGTTCGACATACTTTAGGCCGCTTGATTCAATCCTCTTTTTTATCACGTCTGAGAATATCTTGTTGTAGGCGACCCCACCAGAAAAGGCTATAGGTAGGTGGTCCTTTTTTGCCTCACAAATGGCAATATCAGAAAATGCATTGGCAAGAGAAACATGGACAGTTTTTGCAAGATCTTCCCTTCTATTTCTGTTTCTTAAATCAAATATTTTCTTTGCAAACTCTTCTACCTGTATGATATTGTCTTCAATCTCAATTGGTATGTTGAGGTCTTTCCCCTTCCATGCGAGCGACTCTAACTTCATGGCAGGCTCACCTTCGTATGTCCGCTCATTGCATGAAAAAAGCATAACTGAAAACATGTCAAGGAGCCTACCGCAAGAAGTTGAAAAAATCTTTTCATCTTTTGTAAGTTTTTTCAATGCTTCGATACCCTTTAATCCATATCTATAAGAGTTTGAATAATCAGAAAGGTCTTCATTTTTTAGAAGTGATACAAGAACTCTTACTGGTTCTTTTGCAGCCTTGTCCCCGCCCAAAAGCTGGTATTCCTTCAGATGGCCGATCCTTTTCTCTTCATTCTCTGTAACATGGAAGATTTCCCCGCCCCACGACTTACCATCAAGGCCGTAGCCTGTTCCGTCGCATACTATTGCGATACCTTCTTCCAATTTATTTTCAGTAAAAACTGCCCTCGCGTGGGAGATGTGGTGCTGGACTTTTATGAGAGGTATCCCAGTTTCCTTAGAGTATCTCTCGGCGAGTTTGGTCGTTTCGTACTGCGGATGGAGATCACATATCAAAAGCTCAACTTCTTTCATCTTCATGTTGAGAAGGGTCATGAGTTTATCTATGGCATCCTCAAAAAATAGCAGTGTATCGTAATGTGTGGTATTTCCTATGTGTTGAGAGATAAATGCCTTTTTTTCCTTTGTAAGCGTAAAGGCATTGTTCAGTTCTGCGCCGAAGGCCAATATTTTTTTGTTATGGGGTATTTCAATCCCCTGGGGTACAAATCCTCTTGATCTCCTAATAAACTTCCCATCACGAATAACAGAGTCATCGCATCTGTCATAGATCTTTAAGTTATGGCAGAGAAAGTAATCAACATCAAGGGAGCCAAAAGCAGAGCTGTTCTCAGTTATCATGGGGTCTCCCGGCATATTGGCAGAGGTCATGACAAAAAAATCAAGTGAGGTGTAATTAAACAGTAAAAAGTGAAGTGGCGAGTAAGGGAGCATTATGCCAACATTGTGCAGACCCGGCGCAGCTTTTTCAAATATCTTTGAATCTTTTTTTTCTAGCACCACTATAGGCCTCTCATGTGATGATATGCTTTTCTTCTCTGCATCACTCATATAACAGACATTCTCTATAGCCTCTACATCCCTGCCAAGAATTGCAAAAGGCTGGTAAGGTCTTCCAAGTCTCTTCCTAAGCTCAGTCACGGCTTCTTCATTTGAGGCATCGCACCCGATGTGGTATCCTCCAAGACCTTTTATGGCGATAATTTTGCCATTTTCGAATAACTTTGCTGCAGTTTCAATGGGATTTTCTAGTTTTTTTCTAGA
This sequence comes from uncultured Thermococci archaeon, assembly GCA_964630765.1. Classification (GTDB taxonomy): domain Archaea; phylum Methanobacteriota_B; class Thermococci; order Methanofastidiosales; family Methanofastidiosaceae; genus Methanofastidiosum. The sequence goes on from CAZVXE010000006.1 coordinate 27,797, forward strand.
CCTATCAAAAAGCGAATAGTGCGGTCCGCATATGGGGCATGCCACAGGCTCCGCATGATACCTTCTATCTAGGACATCTTTGTACTCTTTAAGACAATCCGGGCATAGTTTAAAATGGCCCATCGTCGTCATTTCTCTGTCGTATGGGGTCTTTTTGATTATGGTAAATCTTGGGCCGCAGTTTGTGCAGTTGGTAAATGGATAAAGAAATCGTCTGTCATTTTTTTCAAACATTTCCCTCTGGCAGTCTTCGCAGACGCATATATCAGGAGGTATTATCGATGCGGACCCAGAGCTACCACCTTTACTCTCTTTGATATAAAAAACACCTGGCTTAAAATTCTCATCTGAAGATTTGAGAGATATATCAAGCCTATCAATTTTAGCTAAAGGTGGCTTTTTTTGATTGAGGTCATCGATAAAATTATCCATATCTTGGGGGACCCCATCAATTACAATCTCTACGTATTCCCCTCTGTTTCTCACATAGCCAGTAACCTTGTTTTCAACAGCGATCCTGTAAACAAATGGCCTAAATCCCACCGCCTGGACGGTGCCATAGACCATTATACTTTTCATGAATTGTGCTTGTAACTAACTTTTTATAAAAGTTGGTATCAATGTAAGGCGAATTTTACACAAAAAATATATAGCAAACGCTTATAAACGTCCAATTTCAAATATCTTTAAGGTGAAATTAATTAACTTATCAATAACTTCTAACAAAGGTGAATTTCATGATCAATGTATTCATAAATGGATACGGTACAGTTGGGAAGAGGGTAGCAGATGCAGTCGCCCTCCAGAAAGATATGAAGATTATAGGCGTCTCGAAGAGAACGCCCGATTTTGATGCAGAACAGGCAATAAAGAAGGGCTTTGACCTTTATTGTGTTGAGGGGGCCGATGTTGATGCCTTCAAGAAGAGGGGGATGAAAACAAACGGTTACCTAAAGGATATCAAAGACTCCGTAGACGTAGTCATAGATGGCGCCCCTGGAAAGCAGGGTGCCAAGAACATGGAGCTCTATAAGTCACTTGGGTTAAATGCCATTTTTCAGGGAGGAGAGGACGCTTCTATTGGTACCTCCTTCAATGCTCACGCTAATTTTGATAAAAATGTAGGCCAGAAGTACATAAGGGTCGTCTCTTGCAACACAACTGGACTTGCAAGGACATTAAGCTGTCTGAATGAGGCCGATGTCATAAAGAAGGTAAAGGCTGTAATGATAAGAAGGGCAGCAGACCCAGGGGACAACAAACGAGGCCCAATAAATGCCATCGTGCCTGAAGTAAAGGTACCGTCTCATCACGGCCCTGATTTAAAGACTGTTCTCCCGATAGATATTGAGACCATAGCTGTAAAGGTGCCAACAACACTGATGCACCTTCACACAATAATGATAGATTTAAAGAAGGATGTAAAGAGGGAGGAAGTAATAGACTTATTCAATAACAGATCGAGAGTTATTCTAGTAAGCAAAGAAGATGGAATAGATTCTACCGCAGATATAATGGAATTTGCTAAAAATCTGGGTAGAAATAGAGGGGACATGTATGAAATTAACGTCTGGAAAGATTCAATTAACGTAAAGGATGGAATGCTTTACTACATCCAGGCTGTTCACCAAGAGTCAGACATAGTCCCAGAAAATGTAGATGCCATAAGAGCCATGTTTGATCTTAAGAAGAGAGACGAGTCAATTGATATGACAAACAAGGCTCTCGGTATTCTATAATTCTTTTGAGGGAGGGAATTTTATTATGAGCGATAAAGATTTTATTGAGGATATTGTATCGAAGAAAAGTGAGGATTATTTTAAGGATATAAAAGAGGAAGTTGGTACAACTAAATACATCATCAAAGCACAAATCACAGCTAGCGGTATCGTTGAAAGACCCGATGTTGTAGGGGCTATATTCGGTCAGACCGAAGGCCTGTTAAGCGATGATCTGGATTTAAGGGAATTACAAAAGACAGGAAGAATAGGAAGGATTAGAGTTAATATCACTTCAAAAAATGGAAAAAGCACAGGGGAAATAATAGTCCCGTCAAGCCTTGACAAGGTTGAGACAGCAATACTTGCCGCATCTCTTGAGACAATAGATAGGGTTGGGCCCTGCAACGCCAGGATAGATGTTTCAACAATAGAAGACGTCAGAAAATCAAAGAGAAATTACGTTATCGATAGGGCCAAAATAATACTCACAACAATGGTTGACGAAATAACTCCTGAAAGCTCTGAGCTTACAGATGAGGTAAAAGAATCTGTTCGAATGGGGGAGATCAAATCCTTTGGAGAAGACCAACTCCCGGCAGGACCAAACGTTGACGAAAGCGATGCAATCATCGTTGTCGAGGGAAGGGCTGATGTTTTAAATTTATTGAAGTACGGAATTAAGAACACCATAGCCGTTGAAGGGACAAGCGTATCAAAGACAATAGGAGTAATCTCCCACGAAAAGACAGTTACCGCATTTGTCGATGGAGACAGAGGGGGAGAGCTAATTCTAAGAGAGCTTTTCCAGATAGCAGAAATAGACTACATTGCAAGGGCACCAATGGGAAAGGAAGTAGAGGACCTTACAAAAAAGGAGATAATTAAGGCCTTAAGAAACAAGATACCTGCAGAGCAGTGGATTGTTGAGAATTTAGACAAACCAAGATCAGAAAATCATAAACCACAAGTAAAATCTGAAGAAAGAGAGCCACAACAAAAGAATCACCACCATGAGCAGCAAAAACCAGTAGAGCCGGTACAGCCAAAAAAGCCATATTCTGATCTAGATCGATTTGGGGAGATAATTGAAAAATTGCCCGGAACACTTGATGCATACCTTTTAGATGCAGACGGCAAGGTAAAGCATAAAGTTTCTGTAAGGGATTTAGTCGACGCAATGAGATACACTGAGGACTATGAAGCTGTAGTATTTGACGGTGTTGTAACACAGAGGCTTGTCGATATTGCAGGAGAGAAAGGTGTCAAATTCTTAGTTGGTGTAAAGACTGGAAACATAACAAAGAAACCTGTGAACTTAAAGGTACTTTCCTTTAAGGAGCAGGGCAGCGAAATGGAAAGTGCAGGTGTATAGAATTAAGGTAAAACTTTCCTTTTTTTTCAACAGTGAAAAAACGGCCGAGGCTTATTACAACGGGATTTACGTTGATAACAAACCTTTTAAAGGAACTTCCATCTCTACTAGAATATATAAAGAGACCTTAGAAGTAGAATCTGAGTCTGAATCTATAGGGACTCTTAAAAATACTGTAGATGATATTATCGCATGTGTTGAGGCAATAAGGAAAACATTAGTATTATAGGAGGAATTTTATTGGCTAGAAAAAGAGTAGCAGGAAAAGACCCATGGAAAGCAAAGGCATGGTATACAATTTACGCTCCAGATATGTTTGAGAAGAAGGAGATTGGTGAGACGATATCTGATAAACCTGAGAAGGTTTTGGGAAGAAAGATCGAGACAAATATGAAGGAGCTTACAGGTGACATGAAGAAGAGTCACATAAAGTTAATCTTTAGAGTAAAAGAGGTCACAGGCGAAAACGCCTATACTGAATTCTTTAGACAGGAGCTTTCAAGATCATACCTTAGAAGTCAGATAAGAAGAAGAAACTCAAAAGTTGACTCAATTTTCAACATAAAGACAAAGGACGGGTACAACCTAAGGGCATCCACTTCAGCAATACTTACAACAAGGATACTTACCTCCCAGAAAAAGGCTATAAGAGATATAATCAACCAGGAGCTCACATCAATCAGTACAAACAACGACTTTGCACAGTTCTTAGATGAAGTCACAAGTGGCAAGATGTCAAGCGAGATTTACAAAAAGGCAAGGAAGATCTACCCACTAAAGAGAGTAGAAGTCACAAAGATAAAGCTCGTTGACAAGCCAAAAGTAAAAGAGGCTGCATAAACTGTGGAAGAATTTACTTTCCATAGTATTTTTTATTCTTTAAAGAAAATTAAAATCCAATTTAATTTTGATGCTATCGTTGGTATAGCAAGGGGCGGAATAATCCCCTCTTCAATCTTATCATTTATTTATGAGAAAGAGCTTTTCTTGATGTGGTTAAATCTCTACGGCGAGGGCATGCCTCCAGAAAAGGCCCATGAAAAACCAAAGCTCATGCGACCTTTTGACCATGATGTTAGAGGTAAGAGAATACTGCTTGTGGACGATTTATCAAGGAGTGGAGAGACAATCGAATTTGCCAAAGACATCCTATTCAAGAAAGGTGCCTCTGAGATAAAGTCTCTAGTCTTAGTTGGGAAGGGGGACTACTTCCTAGAAGAGTTTAAGGGATGCGTCAAATTTCCCTGGAAGTATTGATCTTTGATGGCAGGTCAATAAATTTTTTTACTTCAAGTATTATGGCCGAGTCATTTGTAGCTATAATCCCATCCTTATTTTTCAAGACATGATCGACGCTTAGAATGGTCTCTGAATCTCCTTGTATATCCCTATCTTCCATCCCTTCTCTTATAATCTCTGAAAGTTTTCCACTTTTACTCATCATCTTGTCAAGGTAGAATTGGGTATAACTTGGCTGGTATTTTTCCAATAGATTAAGCACTAGGTCAACTGATTCAATAGTCTCATTTGTTATTCTGTGCTTTTTTGACACATTCCTTATATCCCGCAAAACTCCATCCATCGAAATAAATGTCTTACCCATAAGAACAGATTCAGTTGTTATTATGACATTATAACCATCAACAAAAACCTCTTTTCCTTTGATTTCCTTTAGTGATGTTTTCTTTCTTTTTGTTTCTAGAATATAATCTTTAGGAAAAACTGTTCTTGATAGGGTATACCTTTCTTGATTTTTAAGGCCATAGTGGTCACCTACAAATCTCAAGGCATAGGGTTTTGGATAGCCTCTATTCAGGAGGAGATATAGGTCATCTTTGGCCTTATCAAAAGGGGCGTTGTCCATAAAATACTATTAGTTTACAAGTTGAAATTGTTTTTGGAACTTTATCCTTTATTTTTTTCCATTTCAATTAGGATTTCATTGAGTTTAGATCTAAGAGGCTTAAGTTTATTTTCAACAATATCAGAAACAATATCCCAATCTACGCCAAAATAGTGATGAATTAATTTATCTCTTAAACCTATAATTTTCTTCCATTCGATATCTTGATATTTATTTTTGAAATCTTCAGAAAGATTTTTGGAAGCTTCTCCAATAATTTCAAGACTTCGGATAGTAGCCCTGCTTAGTTTTTCATCTTCAATAAGTTGCTCAAAATCTATATCTGTGGTGTAATTTAATAAAAAGTTAATTTCATTCATTATATGGATTAGATATACCTTATCACGCTTCACACCAGATCACATCTTCCAGCACATATTCTGCAATTTCTGGATTAAGACTTTTCTTAGTAACTAACTCAATTTTTTCGTCAAAAAGTTCCTCTAAATAAAAAATGAGCTCCATATAATTGTCAAATGTAGATTTATTAAATTCTACAAGTATATCGATGTCACTTGATTCATTCTGTTCTCCTCTGGAATAAGAACCAAATAACCCAATATAGTTAACACTAAATCTTTCTTTCAAGTAAGGCATTTGTTTACTTAATATTGATAAGATTTCCTCTTTTTTTCTCATAAATCCATTCCAAAGTAGTTTAGGATTATTAGTTAATAAAATTAACTAAGTTGAAATTGTTTTTGATTAATTAGGTAACATATTACCTAATAGAAAGATTTATAAATAGATCACATCACAACTGGATAAAGGTAACATATTACCTATTTAGGAGGAAAACTCATGGAAAAAATATACTTACAGGCAATTGGAATATGGGTATTATTTGTCTTTGTGGCGATATTTAACGGCTCAATAAGACAATTTTTAATTGCACCAAAGGTAAGCGAGCTAACAGCGCACCAGATAAGCTGTTTTACTGGAATAACTTTGTTCTTCATAGTAATGTTCTTATGGCTGAAATTTACAAGTGCTCCATACAACGGAAATAATTTAATATTGATTGGTGTAACATTTCTATTAGCAACAATCATCTTTGAATTTGTCTTTGGCCATTATGTAATGGGCAACAGCTGGGCAAAACTATTACATGACTATAATTTCTTTGAAGGGAGACTTTGGGCGCTTGTGCTCTTTTGGACAACAGTAGGGCCATATGTCGTTGCAAAATACGTTCTAGGCAGGATATAAATTAGGAGAATTAAAATGGAAAAAATTCTAAAACCTGAAGCATTTGAAATCTTTGGTAAGATATTTTTCTTAAGCAATAGGCTTGAATATCTGGGAGACAACGATCTAAGAAAAGATGGCCTCACGACAAAACAGTGGCAGCTAATCGCAGTCACAGGAAAATATTTTACCTATCCCCCTTCGGTGAGTGAAGTTGCAGAGGTCCTAAGCACAACACATCAAAATATTAAACAGATAGCCCTAAAGCTCCAAGAGAAGGGATTTATTTCAATTGAGAAGGATGAAAAAGATAGAAGAGTTTTGAGACTAAGATTAACTGAAAAAAATAGAAAATACTGGGAGTCAAAATCAAATCAGGATATTGAATTCATAAATTCATTATTTAGCGCTTTGACAGAAAAAGAGATTCAAGAGTTGTATGCACTTCTAAACAAGTTGGAAAAAAGCATTGATATCAAATATAATGAAACTAAAAAGAACTTTAGATTCATACTATGATACTTCAAACTTATGTGCAGTTGACATTGCCCTTTGAACGCCCTTCTTTGCCCCGACATCAAGTTTATGCTTTTCTAGAAGCATATATTTTAGGTCGCTTGCTGCCTGATGATTTTGGTCTATCTTTAAGGCCATATCATAGCACTGATTTGCCCATAGGTATTTTCCAAGCTTTTCAAGGGTCTCCCCCTTATGCACCCATTCATCGGGTGTGAGAGGTTCCTTTTCAACAATTCTTGAAGAATAATCCTTTTCTATTTTACTCCTGCATACCTCCGCCTCATCGAATCTTTCAAGTGACTCCAAAAGATTTGCCATACTGTCCCAGGCCAAGAAATTTGATGGATCAATCTTAGTTGCAAGAGAATAGAAGTCAAGAGCTTCTTCAATCTTCCCAAGCCTTTCAAGAAGAAGGGCTTTATTGTAAATAGCCGAATAGTCAAGGGGGTCAAGTTCCATTGATTTATCATAGCACCCGATTGCCTCTTCATACCTCCCAATAGACCTCAAAGCAATGGCCTTAAATTCCCAGGCAAAGGTGTTATCCGGGTCAATCTCAATCGCCCTGTTAAAGGAGTTGATTGCATCCTCAAAATTATCAGTACCGGCATAGAGAAGCACATACCCCTTTAACCAGTGAAGAAATGGGTCATTCTTATTTGTCTTGAGCAGCTTGTTTATCTTACTTTGAGCCTTTTTGACCTTTAGATCATCAAGTAGATTAAAGATCTCTTCATAATTCTCCTTGATTTCCTGGGGCGTGGGGGTATTTTTCATCGTATCTCCGTTTCTAATGCTATTGATATAGTTATTATTATGTTCAACTATTTAAAATTTTTCCAGATTTCTAATTCTAGAGAGTTTAACTAAAGTGCAGGACAAGGACTATAATAATCATAATAGCGAGGATCACAAGGCAAGAGAGGATAAAGGGGTCTGTGAAGACCCTTTCAGAAGGCTTTCTAGGGACTAATCTTTGTTCTCTTGGGACAAGCCGTTCCCTTCTGTAAAATATGTCTTTATCTTCTATACTATCCACCTTTTGTCTGTTTAACTTGAGTTGCTTTTTTCTCTTTACCATTATCCTTCTTAGACAGCATTTTAACGCCCCGGAAAATAAATCCGATCATAAGGACAAACGCCGCAATGTCATCGCCCCACCCGGCAACTGGGATAAAATCGGGAAGCAAATCAAGCGGGGATGCAATGTAGATGCCAAGGATTGTTGCCATGACCCAGTTAAAGAGCCTCTCCCTAAATATATATACAACAACAGCAGTAATTGCAAAAAATCCCAGGACGGCAAGAAGGACAATATAGTACCATTCCATCGTATCAACGTATCTTCTATTAATCTTATTTATAAATTTTCTTAAAAACTATGCACAACTTTAGAAAAGAAAAAGATAAATTAATTTTCTTCTATTTCCTCAGGCTCTTCCTGATCATCTTCATCGTCATAGAGGTCTATAAATCCGACATCCTCGATAGTCTCATTTATCATTTCAAGATTTTTGTTTATAGCCTTCATTTCCTTTAGGATCTCGGTCATAATCTTCAATAACATATACTCTGATTCTTCCTTCATACTTATCGCCTCCAACTGATATTAGTACAATTTGACCATTTATAAGTTAATTTACAATGTATAAAAATTTATCCAGAAATAATAGGGGATTTTAGAAGCCTTTTTCGCACTTCTTGCAGTACCATGTTGGCTTTGTGCCTAGGATTATATTTTCACCAAATTTGAGATTGCCTCTCTCATACTCCTGGTAATCTTTGGATGTTGGATATCCGTAGAAAATTGGGATCACCTTTTTAGAGTTGCAATAAATGCACACAGGATTTTCCTTTTCTATCATTTAATCAAATCTCCGGCAAATTTGATGATAGCTTTACCTATATTTAGGGATATGTAAAAAAACAGGTAAAACATGGAAAATAATTAAAAATATAATTATGTTAAAGAAGGATTCAATCGTTTGGCCTCATCATAGCATATCTTTGCTTCTGCTGTTCTACCAAGTAGCTCTAAAGCAACTCCTTTGTTATACCAAGCTTCTGCATCTTTTGGATCAATGGAGATAACTTTGTCAAAGCAGGTGATTGCATCCAGGTATTGGCCTTGACCCCCGAATATGAGCCCTTTGTTATACCAAGGCAGTGTATCATTTGGGTCAAGTGCAATGGCTTTGTCATAGCATACTATTGCCTCGCTGTACTTTCCTAGCTGGTCAAGGGAGACACCTTTATAGACCCAGGCTTCTTTGAAATCTGGATTAACTGCCAATGCCGAGTCAAACATTGTTATGGCCTCATTGTACTTGCCCTGATTGAAAAGTGTCATCCCCGCACTGTAATATGCGTCCGCTGATTTTGTTCCGCCCAAACATCCGGGGCTGACCAATACACCAAGCAGCACCAATATTACAAACAATCTTTTTATATTTTGCATCGAAGCATAATTGCATTCCAAATATATAAGGATTTGTAAAAACTTGAAATGCATAAAAATATATACAATCTCTTCTGATAGTATTACATGGATATTAAGGTACTTGGTGGGAAGAATGAGATTGGCGGAAACAAGATCCTTTTAGAGCACAAGGGGACTAGGATCTTTTTAGACTTTGGAATGAGCTTTGGTGAGAGCGGGAAATATTTTTCTGAGTTTGTGCAACCTAGAAAGTGCGGATGCCTTTCAGATTTCTTTGAGTTTGGTCTTCTCCCGGAGCAAAAAGGCCTTTACAGGGAGGATTACTTAAAGCATATGGGTCTTCCCCCAGAAAAAAGGGAAGTCGATGCAGTGCTGTTAAGCCATGCGCATGCGGATCACGCCCAGTACATACATTTCTTGAGGAAGGATATCCCGATCTTCTGCACAAGGGAATCAAAGATAATCCTTGAAGCGCTTGAAAATACCGGAGCATCGGGATTTTCTGACCTTGTTACATACCTAGAGTCATTTGCATTTTATGAGAATAGAAATGGAGGGTTTAGCCGGGTGGATAGAAAAAAGGAAGAGTTTGTTTTTGATAGGGATTATATAGTGATGAAGCCATACGAAAAATACCAGATAGGCTCCCTTGAAATTGAGATGCTTCCAGTTGACCACTCCCTCCCCGGCGCATGTGGATACATAATCTATTCTGATGAGGGAAATTTGGTCTATACGGGGGATATAAGGTTCCATGGATATGTGGAAGAGCAAAGCAAGGAGTTTATAGTAAGAGCAAAAGCTTCTAGCCCAAGGTGGATGATTTCTGAGGGGACAAGAATTGATAGCGACAGAATTGATAGTGAGGAAGGAGTTAAAAAAGATATATCTGCTGCAATCTCAGATGCCAAAGGACTTGTGCTAATAGAGCATCCCATAAGAGATCTTTACCGCGCAAAGAGCATATATGATGCAACAAGAGAAAATGGGAGGGATTTTGTAGTAGGCCTTAAGCTTGCATACCTCATTAACTTGATGGGAGAGCTAAGCCCTTTTAGTATTAGTGATGTTAAGATTCTCATCCCAAGAAAGAAATGGGGGCTTATATCAAAGGAGTCTTTTGACTGGCCTCAAGTTTGTCAGGACTATGACAAGTGGGAGAGGGATTACTTAGACAGGAACAACTCAATTACATTCAAAGATTTAAAGAAAAACGAGGATAGTTTTGTCCTTTCAATGAATCTGTGGTCTATGAATCAGCTGATCGATATCAGGCCAAAAAATGCACTCTGGATAAAGTCAAATTGTGAGCCTTTTAACGATGACATGGAGCTTGATGAGCAGAGAAAACAGAACTGGCTAAAGCATTTCAATATAACTCAAGTTTCTGCCCACGCTTCAGGACACGCTTCGGGTCCAGAGATAAGGGACATGATAAAAAGAATAAATCCAGAAAATCTAATTCCCGTCCACACAGAGCATCCAAAGCTATTCAAGAAAAACTGAGCTTTATGAAGTCAATGAGAGCGGGATAGGTGAGATACTGGATGAATTCATGAATAGTTTGATTATAGTACTTTCTAATTAAACTTAAATACCAGTTGGCATTATTAGAAGATGGTATCATGGGAAAGACTTATGATGTAATTATAGAACTTGATGAAGATGGATATTATGTTGGAAGTGTACCTTTGCTTCCAGGTTGCCATACTCAAGCTAGATCTATAGATGATCTTTTGATTAGAATTAAAGAAGCTATAGAGCTTTACCTAGAGGTCAAGGAAGAGCAAAAAGAAGATACTAAATTTTTGGGCATTCAGAGAGTAGAAGTTAATGTCTAAAAAATTAGTTCCATTATCCCCCGAAAAAACTATAAAAATTCTTGAGAAATTTGGATTCAGACAATTAAGACAAAAAGGTAGCCATTTGATATTAGCGAATAAAGAAGGTAAAATAGTAATAATTCCTTTTCATGATAAAGAAATTGGGAAAGGCCTTCTAAGGAGAATTATAAAAGAAGCCGAAATAGAAAAAAACGATTTTTTAGAACTATTATAAAGACAGTAACTCCAATTTCTATATTACTCCATTATGAAAACATCTTCTATCCTATCTTTGTGAAGTGCTTTTGTGATTTTATGGGCAAGTTCTAAGGAAGGATTGTACTTGCCCTGCTCCAAAGAGTTAATTGTTTGTCTTGTGACCTCTACCATTGCCGCAAGCTCTTCTTGAGTGATCTTCTGTTCCTTTCTAAATTCCCTGATCTTTGTTTTCATATGTTCTCCAGTAAAAGCTTCTAATACTTCCTCTCTAAGATTTTGTAAGTGATCACGTGAAAGACCAATATAGCACAAACGGCGTAGCTTATGAATAGGGAGTACCTCATCGTAATTGGGCTAATCCCATCCAATATAATAATGGCAAATGCAACGAAGATAAAAACTGTAAAGGTGAGTGTCCCAGCTTTATACCTTAGCATCTCTATCCTTTCATCAATAATCTTTTCCCGCTTTGTGAAGTAAATTAGCGATGTTACAAGGATCATGACAAATCCTATGTAGATAAGGTAATTCCCAACAGTGGAATACCCAAATAACTCGTTTGTTCCTACATTGTAGTGATTTAAAGCGATCCCCACGACCATTAAAACGGCTATGAAGACAACTCTATAAATCATGCTTTTTTTTGTCACAACTTTTTTACTTGTCATTTTTACCCCCTAGTTCTCCCTCTCTAGCTTAAAGTTCGTGACTGATTTGATGATAACCCCAACAG
>CAZVXE010000006.1:39814-42927 GCA_964630765.1 uncultured Thermococci archaeon
TAGTTCTCCCTCTCTAGCTTAAAGTTCGTGACTGATTTGATGATAACCCCAACAGCCAAAGCCCCAACAACAAATGGATTCACATAAACCCTATTGTTCATCACATTATACATAATTTCTATGAAAACACCAAGAGACAGTACTATCATCATCCCCCAGGCGGCATTTCTTTCTGCTATCGCCTCATGCATCCTCTCCCTTTCATCCTTCTTCAACTTCCACATAGCATCAAAGATATCGATTAGAAGGAAGGCCATCCATATGCCCGTGACAACAAGCTTTGTCTGGGTTGACTCCCCTGCTATTTGAAGTAAGACTAAAAGAGCAATAAACATAGCTGCGATGTATACTGCACCTTGCCAAGTCTTTATGCCAAGTCCCCATCCACCATACTTTCTTCTCGTAAACCATTCGGGTTTTGCTATTATCATTTTAATTACCTCCGCAATGTAAAAAATATATTACATTTTATTTATAAAGGTTTCGATTTTGTCAAAAATATATTACATATTGGGTAGAAAAGATAAGGCAAATGCAAAACCAAAATTAATTTCAGAGAAATTTATTGAATTCTTCAATTGAAAGGTCAATATCCTTTAAAATATTTTTAAGAACTTTTGGGTGTATAGTTTTTCCAGAATGATATGGAACAGTTATGCGTATTCCTATTTCATTTTTGTAGATTTTATGGCTTCCACTTTGCCGAACTAGAATAAATCCCAACTTTTCAATAACTTTAATAACTTTGTCTGCCGAAATCCTTGGAAGTTTATCAGTCATATTGCCACTTCTAGAGTAGTCAGGCTCACAGTCTGATTTTGAGGAAGTTTTTCACCTGATTCCTTCATTTCCTCCAAGTGCAGTTTTATTACATCTTTAATATTTTCTATTACTTCTTCGTAAGTATCGCCTTGGGTATAACAACCCTGAATATCGGGGCAGAATGCATAATATCCGTCTTCATCTTTTTCGACAATAATTGGAAGTTTAATCTGTTCCATTTTGCATCTCCAATATAAGCTATATATAAGAGGTATTTATTGTTTTTGCTATAAAAAGGCCCAGATATAAACCGGGGAGTTTATGAGATGATAGTAGTCTGGGCCTTGTATCAGAACACGTAAGGCCATTTTAATGATTAATCATAGGAAATTTGTATTTCCTCAATTATCTCGTTTAGCCTCTGGAGCATCTTTCGGAAAATATCTTTGTCAATCGCCCTTGCGATCTGACCTTCACAGAAGTTTTCTGCATTCAATACAAAAGAGAATATGTTTCTGATCTCAAGCATATTAAGATCAGATGAATCAACTTCCCCTTTTAGAAGGCTAAAGTACTTCCTGACGCATTTGTGGTCGTATGGGGCGACTAAGAATTTGTGATCTTCCAGACACTTTATGAAATCACTGACAACGCTTGAGTATGTATAGTATGGGAGGTGTATGACGCTAGGCTTTATTTCCCTATGGGGGAAAAATTCAAAGAAGCTGTTTTTCTTGTCTTCAAAGTAGGGGAGATATTCCAGGATCTTATAGACCTGTTCCTTCGTTGGCAGGACAGATTCTTGAGGCATAAGAAACATTAATTATTTGAGGGAACAGTATTTAATCTTATGCCTTTTGCTGTTGGCGTAGATTTTACAGCCAATCATTCTAATGAAAAATAACCAAAGTAGCCTCTGTTGCCGAACTCAGAAAATGAGAACTTCAAGATCTCTTCGGGTGTATCTTCAATGTCAGGTGGGAGCGGATGCGGGATCAAATACCCCATGACGTGGCTTATCAAAAGGAAGTGAACTTCATTCACATAAAAGCCGATTTTATTTTCTTGAAATAATTCTTTATCCATAGCGATCTCCTTTATCACAAAACCATCTTCAGTCTTTTCATAATCTGTAATGTATCTAAGCTCTCCTGTCCAGCTCCTCACAAAGTACATCTGACCTTCAAACTTGTAGATGTTCCACTTCTCTTCCATCATCTGAGACCTAAAAAGAATACCATCGGGAAGGTCATTATCAGGGAAGGGGAAATCAACATTGCACTTTATCCTGATGCCATCTCCAAAATTATTCTTTATGTACTCCCTGCCGTCTGAAGTCTGCATTTCGATGTACTTGTTTAGGATATTGGCATCTGTTGTGTTGGAGACCATGTGGAGTGCATATTCCCTACAATCAAATAGCCTTGCCTCAAAGGGTGTTTCATCATCATCTAGCCATCTAGGCTCAAAATGCGGTACTTCTTTGTCTTCAAAGGAGAAGATGTCTCCGGGTTTAGCATCTCTAAGCTTTTCAATTTCCTTTTTAGAAGGTATCCTGTAAAATGTATCTTCTTCCATTTTATCTGCCTTTATTGAAAAAAGTATTTAAGGTATTTAAAAGATATTGGATGAGAATTCTAAATAACTCCCCTTCTCTTTAACTCAAAAAAGCATTCTGCGCAGATCTTTACATCATAAAGTGCATTGTGCTTTTCCTGGAAGGTAGTATTGAAAAGGGTGTAGTACAGCTCAAATAAGCTCGGCCACTTGAACTCATATTGGCCGCCTGGGATGTGACAATACTCAGTTGCCCCTTGCATGGTGCAGAATCTATTGAGATATGTCAATCTGTTATTGATCCCTTTTCTCACAAACTCTGCCCCTACCACATTGAAATCAAAATCAAGGTTATGGGCAACAAGGTGAGTTGATTCATTAATTGCTTCTGAGAATCTTTTCAATACAAGGCCCAGATCTTTTCCTTCACTATATGCCCTCTCATTTGATATGCCGTGTAGATTCTGCGCATCAAATGGGATCACAAACCCTTCTGGTTTTATTATATGCTCTTCAGAGGATAAGGTCTTTCCATCTTGATCGCAATAAAGCCATGCGATTTGGACTAATCTCGGCCAGTTGGTGGTATCTGTGAATGGGGCGTATCTATTCCTTGGAAGGCCCGTAGTTTCTGTGTCAATGAAAAGATAGTACCTATCTGTATCAGAAAAGAGTTTCCTGCATGTAGAGCAGTATAGCCTTCCATAATTATTATTTGCCCCGCAATGCATACAGATTTTTTCTATTTGATTCATCATGCTTCAATAGACTATTGTTATCCCTCATATTTAAAG
>CAZVXE010000007.1:0-42489 GCA_964630765.1 uncultured Thermococci archaeon
CAATAGCATGCTCAATTGACATTATCATTTCCGATATATCAAAAATTTCAAAGCCGTATAACTCCTCCCTTGATAGCATTGGCAGCATTTCCCAATCCTTTTTATCTATAAATTCGATACTTTTCTCCAACTTGTTTCCTCCTTACTTACTACTTACTTACTACTATACTACATACTATACTACACTACACTACACCCCATTCAGTGGAGATCTTTTCTTTTAATTCTCCAGTGGAAATGCCAAGGCCTTTAGAAAAGTTGTTTAGTAGGCGCTCATCGCTTAGGACGCTGTCGATGCCGGATTCAGAGATCTTCTTTTTTAGAAGAGGTTTAATCTTCCCTTCCCAGATTTCATTGCGCTCCTTTTCGCTTAATTGCCTTTCAATATTCTTATTTGTATGTTTAATGCCCTTGTCAATCTCTATTTTTGTTTCTTTGAGATTAATCTTAGTCAATTCATCAATTTTAGCCTTTAACCTCGTAGCTTCCAAAATAGCGCTTTCATATTGGCTTTCCAGTAATTCAAGCTCTGATTTGTTCCTTTCCGCATATTGAGTTAGGGCCTCAGTTATTGTCTCTGTAAATCCCTTCGTTGATACGGTGCAGCATCTGTTCAGAAGATCCTCAGGAAGCCATGCCTGGATCAGCCTCTTCCCATACCTCAACTGGCTTTTTCCCATACTACACCCTCTGAAAAATGGATTTTCCTGTAAGTAAAACTGGCCCTAAAAATGGCACTTTGTAAGTAACCTGTAAGTAAAATAGGCCTAAAAAAGGGGGTTTTGTAATGATGGCTGTAAGTAAAACTGGCCCTAAAAATGGCACTTTGTAAGTAACCTGTAAGTAAAATAGGGCCAAAGTGTAGTATAAATCCACCATCTTCACTCCGAAAGTTTTAATCCAACTAGCGCTTCGACCGGCAAAAGCTCTTTGACCTTCAAAACGTAGGTGTCGCATTTGTACCTAAAATCACCGTTTCTTTCTGCCTCGCCCTTTCTCATGAGCCTGGCTTTTCTTAGAAGTGTAATCCTATCGACCGCCCCTGCGATGGTGTAGGTTCCTTTGAATCGGTCATGGAACACAAAGGCGAATAGATCCTGGTCCAATGACACCTGGCATGACGGGACATTAACGTTGAAATCCGGAGAGGGTCCGTAATCATTTGAGATGGTCTTGACATCAATTTTTTTGCCGCATATCTTGAAGTCGCAGTTTGAGTAAGGGCCAAGGGACAGCCTGACGTTTAGCTCTTTCCTTAAGCAGTGGACAAGGAACTCCTCCTCGCCCTCAGCCCCATTCTCCCTTGAAGACGGCTCGGGCTCAAAGATTGTTGGGACCGCTCTCATGCGTCTCCCTCTAAAGGGGATTTTTCATTCTGCTCCGTCTTTTCATAATTGAAGTTGGAATATGGGCCGGTGTTTAATCTAAGATCCCCCTTCGTTGTGATCCTTGTATCTAGGTTCATGAACGTTGCAATAGATCCTATCATATCGGTCCTGTTCATCTGGGCCTTTGTCGATAGGAACTTTCCGGCTACAAGCTTTCCGCTCTTCTTTGAAGTGAAAGGCTTTGTGTCGTGGCAGTTGACCCAGACCTTGTCCTTCCCGTCAGTCAACTCGATGCCTGTGGAGCGGAGCCTATAGGCGCCTTCATCCTCCCTTGCGTTTGATATCCTGTTGACCCTGCCTGTGAGAAAGGTGATCCTGCCAAAATCATTGATCTTTGACAGGAGGCCATCAAGAGAAAGGACATCTAGCCGGGGGCTAGTTTGGTATTTGGAATCGAATATGCTTAACGGCTTTCCATCCCTCCACCCGTAGGCGTATGCCAAAAGCATCGTGGCCTTTTCAGGGGAGTAGTTCTTGTCATGCTTCATCTCCCGCACAAGCTGGCTCTCAATCCAGTCCGGCTCGTTCTTGTGATTTACTGCGGCATACTGGGAAAGATAACTTGAAGCCTCGTCAAAAAGATCATCCATATCCTCTTTCGGTTTTGAGAAATTCTCTAAAGTCGTTTCCACCCCCTTAGGCTTGTTGAACGCCTCATAATACAACAAAAGCCTCGCCCCGTTCGGGGTAACATTCTTTTCATCGCTTTTTCTTTCTACAAGCCCGGCAAACTCCTCTTCAGTTACGCCAAGCTTTTCCATCAACTCTTTTTTCTTTTCATCTGACAGCAAACTCCAGACCTCCTGGATTGGCGGAGCGGAAAAGATGTGTGATGGTGCCTATGGACGTTTGGAAGCCACATCATCTTACCGCTCTTTCGCCCTATAAATACGTCATATATGACGAATTTACATACCAAAAGGTAGGCTGCAGAGTAAAAGATTTTCGATAGGTATATTGTATTTTCCAATATATGTAACGAAATTTTTATATATCAGCTGGCAGATTATCTATAGTGGTCCTATGGCAAAAGAGCATCAGGGGGCAAGCCTCCCAAAAGAGCTATTGAGAAGAATTGAGTATATAATAAATGAAACAGATCTCGGCTATACGTCAAAGGCTGATTTTATAAAAGAGGCCGTTAGGCAGAAGCTTGATGAGGTTGAAAGAAAGCTTTTGGAATTAGAGAAACTAAAAAAAGAGCTAAAGGAAAGATAGGATTGAATGAGGGGAGCAAGAAGACATTTATAAAGTTTTGAGAGGTTGAAACAAATTAGAAACTCATTTATATATGATTAAATCTTTTAAGTTATGAATATTCTTAATGTATATACTTTAATTATTTTTATTGTTGCAATAGCACTAGTTTGTATCTTTTTCTGGAAGGCTAGAATATGGAAGGGCCACAGTGAAGTAAATTATTCTCTTTTTGTAGTAGGCCTAATAATACTTATTCCTGTTGGAATATTTTTACTGATGATGCAATATAGCGCAGGTTATAGTCTTATTGCGGCGGGCACTGTTTTGATCCTTCTAGGCTACAGAAATAAGGATAAATGGACAAAAAAACAATAAGATCGTATAGATCTTAAAATGATTAAAAAATGGAAGTAATAATCATAGGACTTAGTTAAATAGCCTAAATTACTACACTTCGGCATCCTTTAGCTTATCGATTAAGACATCTTCTACAGTTGTTATGAACGCCTCCTTGCTTTCGCATTTCTCTGCTATCTTCAAAACTACCGCCATGCTCTTGACGTAGTTCCTGTGGTATCCCCTTACCTTCTCGCCGAAGACACTCTTCTGAGCCCTTAATATTTCACTCTTTAGCTTATCCCTGAGCTCATCCATTGTGCCAGAGTTATCGGCGATATTTAGCGCCACGGATGGCGCATCTATTCCTCCATAATTCCAGTTGCTTGTCATCAATCTAGTTTGTAGCGTGGAATATAATACGATTGGCCGAGCGCATGTTTGTATTTTGGCCCTATTTTTAAGGACAAAACACGTTATTAATTATTTATCATTCAAAAGGAGGGAAAAGAGTGAACGAATCATGAGCCTTATTTTTTAAAAGAAAGGCCCGGGGAAATGGGGGTAAAATTGGAGGATGAGGGGTTAATCCCGGGCCTGATTGCCATGTATTAATATGACAATGTATCAAATCTTTATATCTATTTCTAAAAATTAAGGCCCAGATATAAACCGGGGAGTTTATGAGATGATAGTAGTCTGGGCCTTGAACATGCTATTGGATATCTCTTTTAAGAATTTATCCGAGTACATTTGCATATATGGAAAAGGCAAAAATAATGCATGATATCCAAAAGAAAAATAGTTTCTTTCTTACTCATAATTTGTCCTTGAATGCATTTGCTATTTTAGGAGTAGAAAAAATTAAACCAATTGAATACGCCCTAAACAATCTGATCATGGCGAGCGATATGTCTAGAAATGTGGGCTATATTATGCTAGGTACACTAAAATTTATATACATATTTGATAATCTATCTATGGACTAATCAAAAGATTTTTATCCTTATAGTTTTTGATATTTTAGGTGTTTAGAACAATGAGGGAGTTTATTTCTAATGAAGAAGATATACTAATTATTGACAGGGAGATAGAGAAATACGAGCTAGCAAAGATTGTATCTGACAATCCCACTAAAGTTTTATATTTTAAAGATAAGGGATATGATGTTTATTGCAACATCTGGTCAACTAGAGAGAGAATTTCTAGGTATCTGGGGGTCGAAAAATCAGAGTTGCTTTATTCTCTTAAGAAATCATTAGAAAATCCAACTTCTTATAGGATAAATAAAGAAAATCCATTTGTTGAGATTAAAAACTTCGACCTTAGAAAACTTCCAATCCAGTGTCACTACCCCGAGGATGGGGCCCCTTATATTACCTCGGGAGTCATTTTCGTAAAGGACAAGAAAGGTAACAGAAACATGTCATTTCACAGAATGATGGTTACTGGAAAGGACACCTTTACAATTAGGATAGTTCCAAGACACCTCTACGCGATGTATAACGAAGCAAAGGAAATGGGAAAGGATCTTGAGATCGTCTTGGCAATAGGACTGCCTCCTTACATACTTTTACCTGCTGCAATGTCTATTTCTTACGGGATAAATGAGCTCGAAATCGCAAACACGTTAAAGATGAAGGGAATTAAGGAAGGACTCACCATATATAGATTTGAAAACGGTATAGATGTTCCTACCTCATCCCAGTTTGTCTTTTGTGGGAGGATAACGCTTGAAAATGCCAATGAGGGACCATTTGTTGATATAACTGGGACCTGTGATATTATACGACAACAACCTGTTGCAAAGATAGATACCATCTATGAGGCAAAGAATGCTTTTTATCACGATTTAATTCCTGGAAGTTATGAGCACTTTCTCTTGATGGGAGTTCCTAAGGAGCCGATAATCTTCGATGCTGTATCAAAGACAGTTCCAAAGGTCTATGGGGTAAGGTTGACTGAAGGCGGAAGTTGTTGGCTACACGGAGTAGTTTCAATTAAGAAGCAGAAGGAAGGTGATGGAAAGAATGCCATCTTGGCAGCGCTAAGTTCTCACCCATCCATGAAAAGAATAGTGGTAGTTGATCAGGATATTGATATTTATAACGATACAGAGATTGAATGGGCGATAGCAACAAGATTTCAGGCAGAGAGGGATTTACTGGTTATAAATAACGTTGCAGGCTCAAGCCTTGATCCCTCAGTTAAGGCTGATGGTATGACTTCCAAGATAGGAATAGATGCAACGATGCCTTTGAAAGATAATGAGGGGTTTAAAAGAGCGATAAACTTTCTAAAAAAATAATTAAATTTTATACCAAAGAATGAATATACGTTCATTTAAGAGAACTTGCTGGACCAATGGGCGACTTTGGCATCTTATTGCGCTCTGGTACAATCTTTTGAATCTAAATGCAGGTTAATTATGCCCCACGGCCGAGATTATGCATCAAGTTTTATATTAGTTAATCTTTGGCATCGCTTCTCTTTTTTCTCAATGTTCCATCTTTATTTCTTCCTCTTGTGGAACCATCTTTATAGACTGCTCTTTCTCCTTCATAGCCTTCTTCATATATTTTTCCAGTGCCTAAGTCTTGTCTTAAGCCCTCATTTTTCTGACCTTTTTTTGGTTTAGTTAAAGTCATTTTCCCACCAACATAATAAAAACAAATAATAATATTTAACCTTTTTTATTATCAACCCCTACTCTGCCACATATTTCTCCAAGCTTTAAATCGTTCTTTTGCCCTAGGTGGCATGAAGCTTAGGAGGATAAGCCACATTACTATAATGAAATAGAAGCAATAACATTCCGGAGGATAACTAATCCAATAATTACAAAAGTACTATATACTGCCCCAACAATATCATAATGATATTTTTTCCAAGATTTATTCTCGAAATAACATATCCAACCTATAATGCCTAAAATAAAACATAAAAAAATGTAATCATAAACTATCATTTCAATGATTATGTCCCTAAAAATTATACTTTTGAATCCTATTAACAAAACTATAGCATTAGATAAGAAAACAGTACGGGATTTGTAATGGATCTCCACAATAAATCCAATAATCCACAAGGGTATCAATTCCAAAAGTGGTACATATCCAAGATATGGAAGATTGATATAGTCATACTTTGATATCTCTTTTAGAATTACAATGACAGATTTACTAAAAATAAAAAATAAAGTAATTAGCGCCTTTTGAACTAATTCACCTATCTCGCTAAGAATATCGAATAAATCTAAGAAGAAGGGGATTTTGTAAAAATAGCCTATTGCAGCGATAAAAATTACTGCAATGCAAACAAGTAAATAAATAAGTATAATATCAACTAAATCATCATTACTCATCATAACTTGCTAATTTGGCATCTATATAAAATTTGTTAGGCCGTAATCTTAATAACCCCTAAATTAGATATCGAGTATTAACAAAATAAAATTACGTAAAGCTAACATTCATAAACTCCATAAATAAAATTATTAGAAATATATTAAACTCTAAGATGATTTGATGGTTAAAGGATTTACTTAAAAAAGATAATTATGCCCTACTCGAGGGGCTAGTGAAAACTTAAACTATTATTTTTTTAGGCAATAAAATACAAAATCACTCAGCACAAATATATAAAGAATAATCTCAATAAGCTATTGATGACACCTAAAGTTGAAAATATAGAAAAGATATCTGAAGGATTAGAAAAATCGAATCCAAAAGAAGGCACTTTAGTTTATTTTACATCAGACAAAGATTGGTTAGAAAGCGATGGCCACTACATCGAATATATACCTCCTATCGAAAAAGAAGATTTTAAAATCCATATCTATCGGGATAAAGATAATATTTTCAAAGTAAATCTTAGTACCTTCCACCATAAGAACGTAGTACTTACACTGAAAAACTTAGCAAAATACTGTCAACATGAAAAACATATGGTTTCAGTTACTTGGAATTCTATTTCAACAAAACTATATGTTGATGGCGAACTTGTTGATGAATATCCAAAGAATTAACAGTTTAAGTATATCTCTATTTATAGAAGGCGTAACCTATTAATTATAAAATAATCCCTTAAGTTTCTTCATTATTCTCTACTGAAATCATAAACTTGATGTAAATCAATTCTTTTTCATAAATAATCTCAATAGTATTTTTTGATTTGTCTAAGTTTAATTTTAATAAATATGAAGAATCAAAAATATTTAGTATATTCCTTAAAAAATCACCATTAATTCGAATAGAATCATCTTTTCGATCCATTTTGGAATTTGATTCAGGTGTGATTCCAATTTTAATAATTTCTCCAGCAGCACCTATAACTTTCACCGTTAGTTTATCGCTAACATTTAACTCAATAAACTCTGAAAAATCAAGTATCTCTTTTATTTTTTTTAAATCTTCTGATTTTATATATAATTCTGAAGAATATTTATATTCAGGCATCTTAATTAATTCTGATCCTGAGGATATTTGAGGTATATGGGCTTCAATATAAAATTTATTTTGAGAGCTAATTACAATTTCGTCATCAAATATTATTATAACTTCATTTTCACATTTGTTTATAATAGACAGAATACTTTTAAAATTTAGACTTATACGCAATTCATTAGGGGATTCACTATTATATTCTTTGAATATTTTAGGATTAACTTCAAGTTTAAGAAATATTGTGTGTGAATCATTCATTCCTCTTGTATATAATTTTTCTTTTTCAAAATAGATTGTTCCTTCGTCTATCACAGCACATATTGCTTCAAAAATGAGGAGGAAAGTATTTTTTTCACCTTTAATAGCAATCTTCTTCATAAGTTCCAAATTCCTTTTTTATATTATTAATAATTTTGTTAAACATATAATTTGAAATTTTATCATTAATAAATTTACCTTCACTATCTATAAAAGAGTAATTTCCATAGCTTTTTTCTTTTAGGAATCTCTTTTCTTTGCCTTGATTCAGTATTTTCCTCCATTTTTTATAACGTTCATCTTTATTTAATTGCCAAAGCATTCTCTTGTTTTTTGTAGAATAATATTTATCCCCTTGTAGTATATCGTCAATCTTTTCTATATTGTATTCAAAATCTGAAAAACTTACTGCATAGTTAAATAATCTAATTAGGCCTTCTCCGACAATGGTTTTCGTATCAGAGGTTCTACTATAATAAATTATTGTTGGACATTTACTAGGTAAATCAATTCCATTAGGTGGAGATAAAAGATTGTTCAAATTATCGTCAATATGCTCCCCATATTTCTTGAAGATTCGGGGATTACTATCTTGAAATAACCAAAAAGCTCTTCCTTTAAAATTAATATGGCCCCTCATATCTTCAAAGTCGTCTTGGATGTCCTCATATGTTGTGAGTATTACATCGCTGCCCAAGTTATCGATATTGGGAAAATATTTCTTCATAGAATTAAGATTAATATTAGAATAGTCTTCCGTCTGTTTTATTATTGGTTCAGTTTCAATTCCTACATATTTTTTTGCTTCTTTGTCTAACCCACCTTTACATTCAATTATCAAAACAATTTTTTGATCGTAATTAACAGCAACTATGTCTGGAGTTTTTGGTGTTCCGTCATTCAATAAAACTACAGGTTCTGGCCTATAGTCTAAATAATTGTATTCTCTCAATTTACCTGAATAAGAATCGTCAAAAAGTGAAGACACCCAATTAATCAAATTTACATGCCTATCTTCCATTATATGCCCTCGTTACTTATATCTCCGATTCTCCAAGCAAACTTCTCAGATAGTGATCTATATATATGCGCTAGGATATGGGGCCCCGTGTTAGACGAAGGAGTAATATTAATATTAATGCTATTAGTGTCTAAAATTGATTCAACTAATGCATCCTGAGAAAATCGTGAGTAAAAAACTCTATTAAAAACTGAGTTTTCCTCATGGGATAATCTAAAACCTGCTAACTCTGTTTTAGAACTCCCACTAATTAGTATCTGTTCTAATTTAAGCAATTCATTTTTTTCAAATGCTTCGTCTTTCTCAATAGAGAATTTCATTTTATTGGCTTTTTTCTTAAGTTTAATATTAATTATATCATTTTTATTTTCTGTATCATAAATAATTTCATATTCAGGGAGAAATTCATTAGATTTCTCAATCCATGAACTGGCCAAATTGTAGACGTTTTCATAAACTTTTTCAGTTGCTTTTGGAGTTCCTTTTTCATGCAGTATAGTTCCGTTACTATCTAATGAGATAGTTGAGCTACCCGGATTATCAAATTTAGTTATAAAAGTTGATTTAGAGATCCTATTTATATGCTCTAGGGATATCTTAAATTCT
Organism: uncultured Thermococci archaeon; assembly: GCA_964630765.1. Taxonomy (GTDB): domain Archaea; phylum Methanobacteriota_B; class Thermococci; order Methanofastidiosales; family Methanofastidiosaceae; genus Methanofastidiosum. The sequence continues at coordinate 9,255 of CAZVXE010000007.1, forward strand.
TTTGTGTAAAGATTATTGGAATATTCGGATAGATTTAATATTTCTTTTGGAGCCCAAATTTGAATAGTAATTCCAAGATTCTGGAAAAAAAACTCTGGTAAAGAACTTATTTCTTTAGCAGGGATATCTGCTTTATTTGGAATCTGAAAAGAAGGAGTTTTGGAAATAGCTCGTATAGACCCAATCTTAGCATAGTTTCCCACTATCTCCTTCATTTGAGGGGGGGATATCCAACAATTACTAATTCCCCTTGAATATTTGACTAGATTATTAAAATATTTTAAAAAAGCTCTTTTATTGTCTGTAATTACTGTCCACATGCCATCTGAAATCCCAACAGAAAATATATTTGAATTTTTACCTTTTTCTAAAATAGAGATTTCCCACAAATCATTGCTTTTTTTTTCAATGACTTTTATCATTATGTTATTTAGAATTGATTTTAAGTTAGCATTTTCAGATTTCTTCAGGATTTCAATCCATTCTAAAGGAGATTTATAAATAGTATAATAATTACCAATAATAAATTTTTCATTAATTTTTTCCTCCCAAGAATTCGAAATATCAAGAGAATCTGCTAAAGAGGATAATTTAATATCCATGATAATAAATAATATGGATCAACACTTAAATATTTCTATTATTAATCCCAAATAACCCTATCCCTCTTTTTCTTGCATTTTTTACAAACTAAAAAAGTCTTTTCAGTCTTTGGATCATAACAGTAACTAGCTGTTAACTCAATCGGCCTGGCCAAAACTACCCCACATCTAGCACAGTAATATCCCCTCATGCCTTCATTATCCATGCGACTTCGTAGTACTTTGGCCTTGTCTATTGTAAATCCTGCCACCCTTGTAGTGGTGCCCCCTGCAAACGTCCAAGACCCGGCCACAGTCTTTGTGTGGCTACCGCCAGTTGCACCAGGATTAGTTGAAAAAGTTGTGATCCCTTGCAAGAATCTGCCAATAAGATTTGGCATCCCGTTGTTTCCATCACAAAAAAACCATCCTGATGGGATGCTTGTCAACGCCCCGCCCCAAGCGGCACAAACGAGGGTAATCTCGAAATAACATTAGTTATTGAAGAAATTGAAATGGCCCTCGATTATCTCTTTCTTAGAGTAGCGCCTTCTTATCCTGCTTCCAGAATAAAGGATGTATGCCGTCTCCCAAAGCTCTATCCTGTGCTTGGGGCACTTTCCCTTTGAATCTAATAAGTACTCTTCATCAAGCAGATTGCATATAGGGCAGAAGTATGACCACTCCAGATCGCCTCGCTTTACTTTGCCAATCAAAAGAGGATTTTCAACGTATAGTGCCTGGGGCTCCTCCATTATGAAGAACTTTCCCTTGTCATTCTGTCTTATGTATGAAAGGGAGAGGTAATAGTCATCAAGGCACAACTCCCACTTTAGTGCTGACCTTAGTATCGAATATAGATCTATATCGGGGTGAGGATTATCTATGAACTTCTCAAGCTTATTTTTTTGTTCTAGATCTGGCCCTAAAATTGAGCCACCACAATCACATCTACTCTGTTCTGGTGTTTTGTCAAAGGCCCTGCCACATTTGCTACACTTGGCATTGAAAAGAGGTTTGATGGACCATCCGGCGTTTGTGACCTCACGGATTATTGCATTGTGGATTGGCTGGACAAGAGGCGAGTGGTCGCAGTATTTCAGGATCTTCTCCTTTGAAACAGACTGGAATTTGGGCTCCGGGATTTCTTTTAGATAAAGATTTCCTTCCTGCCCAACTATCGAGAGCTCCTTCTCTAAGAATGAAACTCTGTTTTTAAGGCCAGAAATAACGGTGCCGTAGGGATTAATTTTTGCAAGAAAAGACAATCAAAGAGTATCTTAGACTGGGTAAAGAGTTTATATGGGTTGTCTAAACAATGCCAGCTATCAACAATGCGTTATATCTTCTATTTTGTATTTCCAATGCACCGATTTGATTATTTTCAATCAAGTCTACATAAACACTTTAGACCTTATTTTCATTCGCCCTTCGAGGGTGTTAAGATTATGTATTTTCCATTTAATTTATATATTAAGAATATACATACTCTTTTGTGATCTCATGGAGTTTCTAGAAAAAGTAAAATTGGCAAAAGATCCAAGTGTTAGCGAGGAGGTTTTAAGAGAATTATCAAAAGATACGTGGTATATTAAGAGTCTAGTGGCCATTAATCCAAATACTCCTTTAGACATTTTAAAAAATTTTATACATGAAAATGACAAAAGAATTAGGAGAAAATTATTAGATAGGAATGACCTACCTGAATCGTTATATGATGAATGGTTTGATATAGAAAAAAATAAAACAATTAAAAATAAAATTTATCCAAAGATCTCAGCTAAAAAAAAGAGCATAAGTAGTTTGTAATTTCCAAGGAATATGTCAAAATGAGTTTTAATATGGACAATGCTCATTCTATCTAGGAAATAAACTATAAAATCTTGATTAGCGGACTCAATCTTAGTTTCTTCTTCAGTTAAAGTATTGGGCAAAGTGATTTTCTCTTGTTTATCTTTTGGAACAGATTCAAATCGGGCTAATCGATATTCTTTCATCCACAGATCTTCACTACTATTTTTCGTCTACCTCTCGTTTCATTTGGTAGATTTCTCCTAGGTCATGGTTAATCATAGGTGCGGCCCACTAGGGAACCTTTTCATTCAAGACAACAATTCTTCTTATTTCCTTTTCAAAATTAGAATATAGAAAAAATATTTCATTAGAATAATCATTCTCATATACGTCTTTTCTTTCTCCCATGGTAATTCCTCAATTTATATGCCAAATAATGATTTTCCACATATCTAACAATATGAAAAAATAGGGAAAATAAATTTTTCTATGTCACCCTTCGTCTAAAAATTTATATAGTAAGTTCTTTTTCATTAAAACAGAATATTCTTGAGATGAGCCGTTGTTATGAAAAAAATACCTAATGATCCTAATACCGACAATTGCCATAGCGATTGCAGATGCATTTCTTTTCACTTCTTCTGAGAGGCCGCCATCAACAAATGAGCAAGCGTCCATAGGACATCCTGAAGCCGATCCTGCCGAGGTAGTCGCAAGAACATATGCACTCTTGAAGGATAAAATCGATCTTAAGATAGACAAGGTCATCTATTCCAAGGAAAACGGTGTCTGCGTCATCTCTCTTGTAAGCGGAGACTTTTCACCATTATCTTCAAATGAGGATAGCTACTACAAGGACTGCTGCACGATTGCTAGTGAAGTCTTCAACATCAAGGAGATTGATGCAGTCATACTGCCCTATCTTGAAATTTCTAAAACAGGAGAGGTTGAGATTGAGGCCACATACGGAATTGAAAGAGACTCTCCGATTAAAAATTACTGGGAAGAAATATTTAGGGTGAAGGATTACAAAAAAGCGGTGGAATTCTTTTTTACAGACATGAAAACATATGTAACGGAAAACTATAATATCACAAATAGAACATTATAAAAAATTAAAATAACTTTTCTACCCTTTGGTCCATTTCCAGTTCTCTTGCCGAGAAGTAGCCCCACTCCTCTGTTGGCCCTAAAACTAGGCCATAGTAGATTATGTCGTTTTCTGGCTTGCCATTAATTACTGAGCCGCCTGTCTCATCTTCTACCCTTCTAATTTCAGAAACTTCAGTTGCAAACCAGTGCCAGCCAGTTTCGCTCTTCCAGGCGGCTATTATCTCACTCCCTTCAACAAATTTCTTTCCGTTCATTTCAATAATTGCTGCCGTTTTGCATCACCTGATTTTATTGAGGCATATGCGGATTAATACGTTTTCGTAAAAAATTTAGTATTCAGAAGAAAGTATTGAAATATAGTATTTTTATTATATTAAATATTTTGTGTTATCTGCTAAATATTTGGAAAAATATTTAAAGTATTAATCCATGTTATATTTTTATATGACGGCGGAAATAGTGATAATGAACCGCGAAGCCATAGCAATTGCTGCAGATAGTGCTGTCACATGGGGTTCTGAGGAAAATAATAAAATATTTACATCTGCTAATAAAATATTTTCTTTGTCTAACTCACAACCAATTGCCATTATGATATACAACAATGCTTCTTTTGGAAACATACCGTGGGAAACTATAATAAAACTTTATAGACAAAATAATAAATCCCCAATATTTGATACTATTGAAGAATGTCGAAAAGATTTCTTAAAATATTTAGAAAGCTTCAAGGACATTATTACTCCTGAACAAAGAATTAGTTATTATATAACTAAAATAGATTCATTTTATCAAATATTGATTAAGATTGCAGTGTCAAAAATTAATGAAAAGGCGTCTCAAACTGGAAAGCTAGATGAAAAAGAAAATTTAATAATCATAGACGAAATAATAGATTTTTATTGGAACACCTTAAAAGAATTGCCCAATATTCCTCAAATTAATGAAGAAGAAGTAGAGAAAATTAGTGTAGACTTTGAAAAATATGCAAAGAAATTAATTGCCAAATATTTTAGTAATATGAAATTTTCTGATGAAACATTGAACAAGTTATTTGATATTGGCATTTTTCAAATAATAAAATTCCCAAATCCTAAATATTTTCCAGTTCCAGGTGTTTCAGGGATAGTAATTACTGGATTTGGAAAAAAAGAGATATTTCCTTCATTAATTTCATTTCATGTTGATGGAATTTTACAGAATGATAAATTAAAATATTTAGACTTTATAAAGGATAAAATTTCATTTGAGAATGGTAGTTTAATAATTCCTTTTGCACAAGATGACATGGTTCATGCATTTATGGATGGAATATTTCCTAGTTTCTTTCAGGCGATAATTATGCATATTTCTGAACTATTGGAAAATTATCCTAAAATAATAATTGATTCAATAAAAGAATTAAAACCAGAAATAAAAGAGAAGTACAAAAATAAATTCTCGGGAATATCCGAAGAAAAGTCTGAATTTTATAAAACTAGATTATTGCAATACCAAGCAGCCGAATTTTCTAATGAGATTGCTGAAGTTGTGTCTATGTTGCCTAAAAATGAACTTGCCGATATGGCCGAAACTCTTGTTAATCTTACTTCTTTTAGGAAAAGAGTTACTAAAGCTTCTGAAACTGTAGGAGGGCCAATAGATGTTGCAGTTATCTCAAAAGGCGACGGTTTTGTGTGGATAAAAAGAAAATATTATTTCAATAAAGAATTAAATCCTAGATTTATGAGAAAAATATCGGGTGAAAATAAATGAGCGTGAATATGGCAAATATTGGAGGATATATCCGATTAGAAGAAAAAATAAAAGATAACAAATATAATATAAAAGAAAATCTTTCACGAAAATTAAACATTATGACAAAGGAAGAAGAAATCATAAGGGATTTATTAGACTCCATTAAGAAAAGCTTAGAAGAATGAAAATAGACTAACTTTAAAAATTATAAACTATTTATGCTAGAATTCATAATAACTAATGTTGAAAAATATTGTGTGGCCTTTTATTTATATTCATAGTTCGAAATATAAAAAACTAGTAATTAAAAAAAATAATGTGCTTAATTATCATTAATTTAAGAGTATTATGAAAGTATTTCCTCTTATAATACCTGACATTCTCCCTAGTCCAGTCCGGTCCTAACTTTAAGGCCACGTACCTCTCGCTGTGCCCTTTTTCTAAATACTCAATGCACTTCTTGACCTGCTGGTCGGTGTATTTCGAGTTCTTTCCGGCCTTAATCTCACCAGATGTCGACAAGCGCCACCCCAAGCTTTTGTGCAGATACAGTCGGACCAAAACATGCCAACGCCAAAGAGTCGGCAAAGTCCGGCGACTTGTCAGGATCCTTTATCTTCAGCTTGCCGTTTGAAAAGTCAAACTTCATGGCGGACAGCTCAGCTATGAGTTTTTGCAGATTCTTGGTCTTGACCAGCTTGATATTGCCATTCTCAAACAGCTTTCTCAAATTCCAAAACATTTCACTCTTTTTGTTCATGAATTTGTCAGGCTCCCTTGTCGGCTTTTCGGCTACATTCACACCAACTACAGGCAATCCCATCTCATTCAATCTGTCAAGGACACCTGCCCCTACCCCTATCATGTCTATTATGATCTTGTCAGGCTTTTCCTCATCAGCAATCAGATTGACCCAGCCCACAAGCTGCATCAGTTCAATCTTTGAGAAGAACTCAATCCTTTGAACTGTGAAGATGCTGTCAGCCTCGTCAACAACTGTTATCACCGAGTAGTCGTTCCCCATCCTCGCAACATCAACGCCAAGATATTTCATAAAACCTCAGAATAAAAAAAAATGAGTAAAAATACTCAAAAATAAATCTTTGTCCTTAGCTCTGCGATTACCTCGCCGATTGGATTATACATTGTCACTTCGTCAGAGCCTGCGAACAGAAGGCCGACGGCTTCTCCTTTGTCATTGATGCCAAGAGAGCCTGAGTCCCCGCCATCTGAAGAAGATTCGCCTTCATCTGTCAAACCGGTGACGATCTGCCGCTCAAACAGTATGTCGCCTATATCGTATTCGATGTAGGACGAGGCATCGGTCGCTATGACCTTCGCCTTTGTGGTGCCGGTCGTCCTTCCGCTCTTTGTGATGTATTCGCCCACTGAAACAGTCCCTGCCCCTTTCGGTACACCAACATCAAGTATCTCTGGATTGTATTCAACAGAAAGCTCTGCTATGGCGCAGTCGACCTTGTTGGATTTTGACCTTGAAAGTGCAACATAATCATAGAGCCTGGCGACTGTGTCGTCTTTTGTTCCGCCGTCATAAGTTCCCGGCTGTCTGATGGAGTCTCCAATCTTTGCAGCATTCTCATTTGCCAGCACGTGATTGTTGCTCAAGATGAAAGCTTTTGTCACGGTGCATGGCAGGGCCAATGATCTAATCTGCGCCTCGCTGACAAATCCAAGCCATCTTAAGATAGCAAGGATAATTCTTACCCACCATGACAGTTGGGGCATTGGGGGCTCTTCATCCCCGTCATCTTCTTCCCACATGCAGCCAGTCCCGTCCCAGGATGGGCATGGACTACAATCCTTTTCATTGGGCACATCTGGACATGGAAGATCCCACCAACACCCGCTATCTGTCCAGAACTCGCATCCCACGCAGTCTGTTGGATTCGGTGTTTCAGGGCACTCATCCTCACTAGTGTCATCGCCAGGCTCCTCCACTGGTGGGTCTGAAACTTCCCCTTCCTCAACATCCGCATAGACGACGGCTCCGAATGTCCCGGCCGTTATGGCATAATGCCCGCAAGATGTTCCGGGATGCACTGGCCGTGACGTCCCAGTTCTCCGCTCTTCCTCATAATCCCTTTTCTTAATCTTTCCCGTCTGGACGACATCGGTCTTTTGGCCACCCACTAACTTCGGCAGTATCTCGCTTTTGGTCAACTGATCCAGCGGCTTTTTTTCAATGACGCCGATTATGATGGCGTCCTGTTCCGTCTGCTGGCCTTTTACAATCTTCTTTCCACGGCCGACAAACGTCACTCCTTCCCTCTTCAAGAGGGCCAAGGTTTCCTTGTCCATAATATTCACATAACGAATCCATAGATCCTTCGTCTAATCCAGTCAATCAAATATGCAAAAAAGCTCAATTCTCCACCGCCCGCTCTATCCAGTGAAGTGGAATAAGCGTGTCCTCGCCGTATTGCGGGAAGTTGCCCAAAACATGCACCTGGTAAAAGTTAGAGTCCTCCCCGTATTCTTCGGCCATCTGGGAAATCCAATCCTTCTTGACCCTTGGGGATAACCTCGAGTCAAGGTGGAAGCATTTCCAGTTGGCACTCCTCTTGTGAAATATATCAAAAAAATAACCGGTGTCCTTTGTCGGGTTGCCTATGAGAAGCATCTTTGAAGAGTTGACCCCCTCCTGGGTCTGTGTTCCCTCGATGGCCTCAAAGATAGCGTCATCGACACCACTCGCCTCGTCCACTATGAACATGAGGTAAGGCGCATGAAATCCGAGCATGTTCTCCTTCTTGTCTGATGCCCTTCCTATCATGGCCCAGTCGTCACCATAGCTGCCGTCAGGCCTTATCATTAGGACTTCAGCATCCCTAGGCGGAAGGTAGAGAAATGGCCTTAAAATTGGGGCCTTAGAGATGTTGGCCCTGATCTCCTTCCAGAGTATTCGCTGCACCTGCTGCCATGTAGGCGCTGTAGTAACTACAATTGATTTCGGCCTTGTGACAAAAAACCATAGTCCCAGCTTTGCAGCGGTCCAGGTCTTTCCGGGGCCGTTGCCGCTCCGAACGGCTATCCGGTCATGTGATGCAACTGCCTCAAATATCTGTCTCTGGAGTTGATCCGGCTCCTCACCGAAGCAGTCGATGGAAAATCTCACAGGATCGTCTATCCACGAGCTAAGAAGTGATTTCAGTTCCATTTTAAGAATCAGACCTCTCTTGCCCATAATTGGCCCTAGAATTAGGGCCAGAGTTAGATATTCTTGCAGCTGCTATTTCCGCATATTCCTTCTCAAGCTCTATTCCGATCCATCTTCGATTTAGTATCCCACATGCAATTGCAGTTGTCCCGCTGCCAAGGAACGGGTCCATGACGGTATCCCCGGGCCTTGACCCCAAGATGGTAAGGTAAGACATGAGTTTTACCGGCTTCACTGTGGGATGATAGTTGTGACGCTCTTTTTTGTTCCTTTTCTGAGGGATGTCAACTGACTCTTCATCATCACACCATCTCTTTGTATATATGGATTCGCATCCTCGCTCTTTCTCATCCTTTGAAGGCTTTTTCACAAATAGAAACGGGAATCGCTCTCTCATTTTTTCTGGCAGCAGCTTTTTCCTTTCCTCAAAGAACAGATCAAGATCGAACATGTAGGAGTCTTCCCCAAATACCTGATCACAAGTGAGAAGATTTGACGGGAACCTGGAAAATCCGTCCTCAGTTGGGATTGAACAGTCGGAAAGCCATGTGATGCCCTTCTCGTTTTTTAGGGCCTGGTCGGTATGGCTCTTTTCAGATAACGGCTTCATTGCAACTATTATCACTTCAACAGCAGGCTTCGGCTGGAATCCTGCATAGCCTCCTGAAAGCCTTTTGGCATCTTTTGATGAGGGGATTGTAAAGTCAATTTCTTTTCTTCCATCAGAATAATGCTTTCCCCAGCAGAGGGCCGACTTCTGCCTTCCTGGCATTTCGACAGGCTCTCGTTTAAGACCAAGCCTCCTGTCTATAACTTTGGAAATGTCAAGAGCCTTGGGAAAGCCGGAATGGTAGGCCCAATAAATGGGTGTGAATCCGATCTCAAATCCCGCCTCTCCTAAATTTAAGGCCATCCTTGATAGGCAGTCAAGCCTCGGGGCGCTCATTATGAATGAAAATGATCCTGGTTTTAGCAGCCTAAGACTCTCTTTCCAGATATCAACTTTCGGAACTGCCCTGTCCCAGTCCTTTCCTAAAAAAGAATAGCCGTAAGGGGGGTCAGTCAATAAAAGATCAATCGACTCGGAAGGGAGCTCCCGCATGACCTCAAGGCAGTCGCCCTGATAGATCTTCCCAATATCATTCTCATAGAAGGGCTTCAATTCGGATTATCCCTCTCCCTGTGGATCTCCTCTATAATGGCCGAAAGATTGATCGTTACCTCTTTCTCCTTCTCCCTTGATTTTGGCGTTAACCTGTACTCTGCCAACCACTTCCTTATCGATTCGCTTGTCTGATTGATATCAATGTCTTCTCCTGACAATAGTCTAGGAAGCAGTATGCACTTCTGAGAAATCAAGGCAAGGGCTATCTGGTCGGCTGCAAGCTCGTCAATCTCAAAGCTCTCGATGATGTGCTTATAGAGTTTCAAGTAAAGCTTTCTTTCCTTTTCCCCTAAAGACTCCTTGGAAATCTTCAATAATCCAGACATAGTCTAACCGTGGTAGTCCGTTCCTTCCTGCTTTGGGATCTCAAACGTATCGTACAAAATACCGCCCAGCACTCCCGTCATGAACCCCTTCTCATAGTCAAAGACAAGCTGGACCTTCCTGTCCTTTCTCGTCAGGATCAATCTGCCCTCTGTGTCCATGGCGATGCTGAAGTTGTCCCGCTCTATTGAGGTCAGGATGCCGTCTGAAATAGGGACGACAACAAGATTGTAATCCCCTTTGCACTTGTTGGGGCCAAGCTGAAGATAATGACTCACAGAATACACAAATCCTTCATTGCTATTGCTATGCGAAACATCAAGCACCAGCTTCTTCTTTGATCTATCCCTTAACCTCGTGTAATTTCCCCCTTAAGATTTGAAAAACAGATGGGGCAGGTGAAGTTGTGCTCCGCAGGATGTTTTATCGTGTTGCCGCAGCTTCTACAGTAAAGCGGCCCGGCATCGCAGTTCGGGCATTTGAGTTCTGACCCGCATTTTGCGCACCTATGAGTCTTTTCTTTCCCCTCGATAGCTACCGCATCCTTTTTTGCAAAGCCTCATGTAGTGAAAGTAAAGCTTTCTCCCCTCAAAGTAAATGCTTGTTGCAGGCTCGCCGTTTGTCAATGCCCCTTTTATTGTAAGAAGCAGATCACCTCTGGACCTGCATATGGGGCACAAATGCTCAGGGATTAGAAACGTCCCGCAGTGGGGGCATCTTTTCTTCTCCTTTGGATAGCCGGTAGACCTGCAGTTAGGGCATTTCACAGGGCATCAGCTCAGCAATTACCGCCACAGTTGCAGTCTTTGTTAAAGTCTGGGCCGGATATAATATTCCCATGCGAGTCGTATTCGTTTTGTGGGCTTGTGTACCCTGAATCCCCGCAGCCCGGATATACCGTGCCGTGTTTTTTGCACCCGCATTTTTGGTATATGCTTATAATTGGCCCATCCCTGGCTTTCTTTAGGGATTCCTCGTCGTCCTCCCCTTTGAATCCGGTGGCGTTGTATACCTCATTTGCAACATTCAAAAGCCAAAAAGCTGGGTCTTGTTCCCTGTGCATCTGCCACAAGTATTCTTGGCCAACAAGTTTGCCAATATCTGTATATACCCTAAGTGTCCTTCTAGCCCAATACGGCAGCTTGAAAAGAACATCAACATTTGCCTCCAGGTATTCGGACAGCAGATTCTTTCTCTTTATGAGTTCAGTGTATGCGTTGATTGCATTGTCCATTGAATCTTTTGATCCGGACGCCAAAAGATACATGGCCTTCTTGTATTTGGCCCAGTCGACTTCATCCTTTTCCAGTGCTTCACGGCCCCCGTATTTTACCAAGAGCTTCCGCATTAGATCTCTTGCTTCGTCCATCTGTTCTTTGGTCACGCCTGATGTGTAGTTCGCATCAAATTCTTGACCTACCGTATCGTTGGCTTTCGCCCAATCAATATCTACCGGCATGGGATCTCCTCCACCACTTTTGTCGTGTCAGTAGCGGGGGCAGCCCACCTTTTCATCCTCCCGATTTCAATCCAGTCGCCTTCGGTGATGAAGACGGAATTGCCTATAGAATCGGCGATTGTGCAGCTGTCTACTCTTTCGCCGTTGTGGACTGAAGTCGTGCTAAAGAAGGTTCTCAAACTTCCCCCTTCTTTTCGGCAAAGTTCCATTGAAAGAGGGCCCTGCCCTTTTCCCATATGGCCCGGAACTCATTTTCGTTCACGGCATCGTCATAGAGCGCCTCATCGACCGTCTTAAAAAACTCGGCGAGCTCGTGGATCTTTGTCTTCACAAGCTCCCACCCTGCAAAGGCCCCTATACCTAGCGTCACAAGGTATGGGAGGATCTTCGCAAGGACCTCAAAAACCTGTATGTCGGACATCTAAAGTCCTCGATGTCCAATATTATACATTAGTGTTTAAAAAGATTGTCCTTAAGATTTTAATATTACCATTGAATCTTGTGTATCCTGTTACTTGATCAGTTTATTTACTAAAATGTAAGTTTAAAAATTTAAATATAAACTAAAAAATGGATTATCCCAAGTATCCAAGTTCCTTGGCTTTATCAAAACATTGTTGTGCCTCTGTATATCTTTCAAGTTTTTCAAGAGCTAGCCCCTTATAGTGCCACGTATACCCATCTTTTGAATTTAGTGAAATAGCCTCATCGAAACATATTATGGATTCAGAATATCTGCCAAGATTGAAAAGTGATCTTCCTTTATTGACCCAATTGACTTGAACATTAGGTTTTATCTCAATTGCCTTGTCAAAGCAAGTTATGGCTTCAGAATATTTGCCCTGTTTGTAAAGTACAAATCCTTTGATACCCCATGAAACGCTATCGTTCGGATCAATGGCAATTGCTCTATCAAAGTAGGTTATTGCAACAGAATGCCTACCTTGGTCTGAAAGTTCAGCCCCCTTATCTTGCAATGCATAGATTAGATATTCTTTAGCTTTTTTATGATCTGGATCTATTTCGAGTATTTTTTCAAACTTTTCTATTGCCTCATCATACTTTTTTTGATTGTATAACGATAGACCCTCAGTATAATATTCTTCAACATCTATTGTAATAGGTGGAGGTGTTTGTTCAACTTTAGTTTCATTCTCAGAGTTAACAGGTTCTTTGGTACAACCACAGTACTCAGAACAACTGTCGACTCTTTTGTAATCAATACATTTCCCATTTTCACATACTTGGCTCCAAAGTTCATTTCCATGGCAAATATCTGGACAATTAATATTTTTACAAGGATCATTATTGCATCCAGCCATAAGAATTGTACAGAAAATAGATGCTATTAAAACAATGATAATTTTTCTTTTAGATGTCATGTGTATTTTTTATCTTTCCATATATATAAGAATATGGAAATAAATAAGGGATATATGAATAATTTAATTTTTCCTATAATAACTGGCCCTAAATTTAACTACTCTTTCTTCCAGTTCCAGAATCTATTGTTCGGCATCACGTGCCACGCCGTATCTCTGCATTCCGTCCTCACCGGCACCCAATTGCCTTTGATCTTTTTCATCGGGCAGGTGTAGCAGGGGCCTGGGCTTTGTTTTTTTGAATTGTCTGAATAGTTGCACCTGATGTATGAGAATGATCTGCTGACATGCGATCTCTTGACGTGTGGGCAGACTATGGTGCCACAACGGTCCCGTGTCGATACTATTCTTATGCACCTATCGTGCACCTTCATCTTCCTGATGCTCACATACTCAGGTATGGTCTTCTGGACCTGCATCCTATAAAAAAGTTCAAGTTTAGTTTGCGTCAAGTTGTTGCCCATGGCCTTAATTTTAGGTCCAAGTATATTATCGCTATCCTAGCGTGAGAAAAGCATTTAGTATTAATTTTAGGGCCAAAATAATTCGTGAAATAAAAAAGAGAAATAAAATATCTCCCCTTTTAGTTCGTTCTAATTTGGCCTTTGATTTTTAAATTGATAATCGAAACATCGCCCTATGGCAATATACGTTACTAGATGGATTACAACAGACCCTATTGAAGGCATCAATAGAATATATGGATTAAATTACCTTATGGCAAATGATATAGTAAAATGTCTAGGTTACAGTGCCAAAGTGCTTAAGTATAAGGACAATGAGAACTCAGGATACAAATATGGAGTGGAAGTTCCAAGCGGTCTTTTTATGATATTTGGGAGGGGGGATAAAATAGAGATATTTCTTAACTATCCCACTCAACAACTTGTATATATGATAGATATTGTCTAGGCCTAAAATGCTTGGTCGAATCTTTATTATAATAGTTAAATTATTTATTTACGGACTCAATTCTATTTTAAATTTTTTATTTATTTTTTCAATGAAAATATTTATATCTGTCATTAATTTATATTCTTCTTCTGTCAAGTTTTTATCAAACTGTCTTCTTTCATTAAAGTTCCACCATATGTCACGTATTTTTCCCTGTAAATAATAATTATCGTTAGATTTTTCTATAGCAATCTTCAAGCATTTAAACAAGTAGGGGACTAGTATTTGAGTTAAGTTTAGATTTAATCTGAAAAATTTAATATCAATATTTGTGAAATCGTATATTCCTGAATTTAGTCCTTTTTCTGTAGAATATTTACATGACTCACAAAAACGTCTAGTAATATAAGCAGCGTGTAATTCCATAATATCTTTATTCTTCATACTATTGATTATCTGTGGATAAGAATAATTAAAAAATAATCCAATATCTATTTCTTTGTCACATAATTCCTTATGTATCATTTCCAAATCGGATAAAATATAGTATACCATCTGATCTGAATAAGAATCTCCTATTAATTCTGAATCTTGTTCAATTTTAGATTGATTTTTTGATTCATCTTCTAGAGTCCTAATTAGTAATTTTGCCAATAAATCCATTGATAATTCAATTACTTTTATTTGTTTATTTGGAATTGCCTTGATGGCAATAGCAGATACGAAACCAAGATATTCTAAAACAGTAGGCCTGAAATCCATCGACATTGAATCGTATTCCTTCATTATAATTTGGTCCATCGAGTTGAAATAGTTACTAAATGTTGAATAGTAATTCTTCTCAATTATTAAAGTGCCAATATCCTTAAAGTGATTAAAATAGGCTTCTTTCATTGTTTCTGATTTAATGGCATATGCTGTATCTATATTATCATAAATATTTCTTATGTATTTGTAGAGAAGGATATCATTTTCCTCTTTCTTGATTTCATGGTAGATTCTTTTATAAAAAGCTAAAAAAAAGTAAGGCAAATTCAGAGAATCCTCTTTCCGAAAGTCTGGATCCTTATTGGCATTTGTTATAATTGTTATTATTTTTTGTGTCATTGATTCTAAACCGCTTACGAATGAATAATAGTCATTCCCCCTAACTGCCTTGATAAGTATCTGCTCAATTTCCACTATATTAGTGTCTATTTCGCCATCTAATATTTCATGAGCCTTCTTACCTTTCAATTTTTTGTTATAAAAATCGTCAGTTATGCTCATTATTATTTCGTTTATTACCGCAGAAGGTTGAAGTATACTTGCCATATAGAACAAGTAAGAAACAAGAGCGGACAGACATAATACAAGAACTGAGATTGAAATTAAATCAGTTATGATTGATCCAAACAATTGTAAATGCACAAGAATAAATATGCCACTTATCGAAATTGAATAAATCAAAATAATGATAATAATAAATCTCTTTTTAATATAAGAGCTAATTATTCTCGGAGTCGATCCTTCACTAAGGTACTGGAATCCCAAAATTGTTAGGGAAATAGTAATTGCAAAAATTGTGGCTAGTATCTGACCAATAGCAAGTGAAATATCATATTGGAACAACCGGAAATAAAACGATGGACTCCAATAAGTAATTCCAAATAAGAACAATAATAGTGATACTACAGCACCTAGTACTATAGGTATAAATTCGAGTCTTTTCATCTATTATTGGGAAAATTCTAAGTATATATTTTTTGCTATACTTAATACTATTTTAAATTCTTATAATTAACAAAAAATAATAATTTTATAATAATCTATTCTATCCCATAATTACATATAAATATGATGGAATAATATCAAGGATATGGAAAAACGAAATGCGCAAGTTCAGTTATATCCTAAGCATAACAATAAAGATACTATTTCTAAGCTTAATGGACTTGTGGCAGATTCTATTGATTTTGTCGAAGGTGATCCAAAAACTATCATAAAAGGAGCTTCAAATTTAATTAAACTAGAAACACTAAAAACCACTTTGGTACATAATCTTCTAGAAAAGACAAACATTGATGAGGTATTTGAAATAATAAAATCAGATTATTCAAGTAATTTTTTTCTTACAGCTCTTCATCGAATAAAATTTTATTCTTATGAACCTACATTTGATAATTTTATAAATATAATAAACGAATTAATCGATGAAAAAATCAAAAATGAGATAAACACTTTTATCATTTACATCCCTGCCCGATTAGAGATAATATTAAATCGAGAAAACTCTAATAATTTTAAGGATATTTTACATAGTGTGATGGAAATATCACTTGAACATCCACCCGAGAATATTTTTGAACAAATTAAAATTCCAAAATTTAGAGAATTGTTTATTCTTTCTCCAACTGTTTTCAAACTAAAAATTGATGCCAGAGACACTGGTTACGCACTAAAAAAAATTAGAAAGAAACTAAACCTTTTCTTTGGGGTAGTTTCGTTGTCCCATACTTTATTTGTTGATAGTATTAGTTATCCTTACACAGGGCCTATTTCAAATAATCCCTTAATAGCTTGGCACTTAATAACTAATGAAACTTCTGATATAATTATACCAAACAGAACTCAAAGGATTCTATGGAATCCAGAAATTATTAATGAATGTAATAGTATTTTAAGCAAAGAAATATGGATTATTAATGATCGACCGGAGAATTATGAAAGAATAATAAACTTCATTAAAACTATGAATAAAAACGAAAAAAATATTAATAGTTTTCTTGAAGATATATTAATTTTATATTTTAAGGCTATAACGGAAAATGATCTCGATATTTGTTTTTTAAAATTTTGGATTATAATAGAAAGGATAATCAAAATATCACATAATAAAAAAATAAATTTTAGAGATGAACTAAATAAGATATTTAAAGGAAGTTATTTTGAAGACTATATAAACGAATTATATGATAAGAGAAATGATTTTGTACACGAATTTAAATCAGATTATATTTCTCAATCAGATAGAAATTTGTCTAAATTGATTGCTGAAAACTTAATTCTTGATTTTTTCGATGAGAATGCTTCAATTAATAATTACGAGGATCTAAGAAAGAGAATTTATAAAGAAAACTTCTAAAAATATTGATTGATAACAAGTTAAATATTGCGTGTGCACATATCCATCCAGTATACATTTTCAATCAGTTCTTAATATCCCAATCCTTTTGCCCACGCTGTTTTCAATTTGTTCTTTGATAGGATTGAACTCCTCCTCGTATAAAACTAAATCATAGATGGCTCTTTCATAGACGGAGATGGACACTATTATTTCGTCTTCATATATTCTTATCCCTAAGAGTGTTCCAATAACTTCTCCCCATGATTTCAATCGGATCCGTTTGCGCTCTATATCTTTATTTTCTACCAATCTGAATCTGTACTCGCCTGGCATGAGTAAAAAGGGTTTAGAATGTATTTTAGGATTGTCGTTTATTTGGACTCCTTTTTCTTCTTTCTTTTGAACACGACGTATCCCGCTATTACTAGCAAGATGGTTCCAATTGCCATCCCACTGTACAGATATACATTGAAAGTTACTAGTTTTATTTCCGGTATTTTTTCTGGTCTAGGGCCAGACTGGAGAGATGGGTCAAGTTCGATTAAGGCGAGGCTGTATTTGGGATAATCCTGCCCTTCTACTGATTCAGCAATTATGAAGGCTATTTTTTTGCCATCTGGAGACCACGCCGGCATTTGGTAGGCCGTCCTATCGTTAGGATGGACAAAGGATTTGAGTATATTGCCATTTCGATCTAGAATTGCCAAATCTGTTTTGGAATTGGTAAGGTATATTGAAGAAATAATTTTTTCCCCGTCTGGAGACCACGCACCCCAAAGTATATTATTTTCTTTAGTAATTTTTTTATAAGTTCCATTATTTAAATTAAAAGAATATAAGTTCCAAGGTAATTTATCTTCCCCCTTTAATAAAGAACTACTACTTGATATAAACAAAAGCTCATTGTTCACGCCCCAACTGCGAGGTGAGTTTTTTATAATCATTGATTTAAATTCATTGGCTACTTGATTTTTTTCTGTGTCAAAAATTACATTTTTTTCTATCGTCATTAATCTCTGATTTTCAATTTTAGCATAGTAAATATATTTTCCATTTGGTGACCATACTGGTCTGAAATAATCTTGCGTTCCAATCTCAAGTGTTTTGACAAATGTCCCTTCCTTTGTTAGTATATTCAATTTAGTAGAATTTGCTTCGTCCACTTGAATACAGAGAATATTGTTATTGATTGGATTGATACCTGATAGAAAAGCTCCTGATGTAATGTCATTTATTTTAAAATTATTTAAGTTAATTTCTCTTAATAATATTGAATCACCATTCCAGTAGTTAAAATAGATGCTTTCGTTGTCATTGCTCCAATGAGGTGGATCTGAGGTATTAGTATCAGTTAATAGTGAATACTCGTTGCCTGAAGAATTAGGGATGATGTATGCCACATTCATTAGAATTAAAATAAATAAAAAAATATATTTTTTCAATTAGGTCACCTATGATATATCTTTGAAAAATCCGGTCATGTCAATCGTTCCATTTGCTCTTAGTGACGAATATCCTGGAATGAAAATAGTGGCCCCATTTCCATTGCCTCCTGCAGAAACATCGTTACTAACAGGTTCTACCTTGATAAATGTAGTAAAGGCAGAAACATCTACCCCAAGACGGTAATTATATGCTGAAGTGTCAATGTTTAGGGAATCCATTAGTATCTCCCCCTTGCCTGATGTTCCACTGTAAGAAGAGGTTTTAGTAACTGATTCGATATCCTGATACCGACCAGGTAGTTGTAAAGAGCTATTGTTTGGAACCTGAGCTAGATTAAATGTTAGTTTTCCTCCTGACATCCAGTTTATAGGCATATGGTCTGCAGTTAGTTTATTCATTACTGAAGACATATCATATCCTATTTTCATATTGTAGCCGTTGGTATCCTTAGATATTACGAAATCAAGGTATAAGAAACTTGCAGAGTTTGAATTTTTATCTTGAATGGAGCACTCAAGGGAGAAAGTATATTCGCCAGATGTAGAATTGTAAGTAATTTGAGTGCTAGGGCTTAATCCAATCAGATCTGGGTAAATTACAAATCCCCCGCTTGCTTGTAACCCTGATTGCCCTCTGGAATTCTCTACAGTTGCAAACCAACGTGTATTTCCATTTTCGTCAGTATACCTATCACCAATTGCCATTCCGCTCGGATCAATAAATCTTAGCGGATTATTCATGCAGTAAACGTATGGGTTCTGGCTCTGGGAACTAAGCATGCTTCCTTTTACCGGGTCTTCGCTAATAAATCTTCCGAGCGATGCGTCGTACCAGCGTGCGCCGAAGTAGTATAGACCGATTTCGGCTTCGTTATACTGGCCTGTGAAGGCGTATTTTTCTGTGCCTGTTGCGTTTGCATCCTGTCCGAATTAGCTATGCCCCCTTAGATTAAATCCTATTATAAATACCAGAAGAAAATACCATAAACCGGCTATAGGCCATGAGATAGAAGGAGGTAAAATTCTAACAACTATAAAATAAAATAAGCAAAATAGTCCAATGAAAGAAAGTAACATTCCTGCAACAATTGCCCCAATTAGTATTTGCCCTTGACTGTAAGAAATTAACTGTTCTTTCCATATGGTTTCTTCATCTTGATTTAAGGATTTTTTAGTTTTTTTGATAAATTTTTTATATTGACCAATTGAAAAAAAAGCTAAAAAAAAGCCTCCTGTATGCAAAAATAATAAAATAAATAAAGCATAAATTGCAGTAAATAGATCTGTCATTTATATCCCTCACTCAAATAATCCAAAGAATACGTCAAAGGTATTCCTATCAATCCAAATTCTTGGCCCATTCCTAACTGCTTCGGCCGAAATAAATGGTCTACCTCCTCCTGGTATAGGGCTTATTGAAATGTCTATAGGTTGATCAAACTCGCCAGTCAAAGGATTACTGGTTGTAGAGATATGGAATCCAACAATACCTCCGCCAACGGTCTTGCTACCTGGGATATCTTTGTTTCTTGTAGCCTCTTTATATTCACTCAAATTAAAGTAATTTGACTCCTTTCCCTGAAGTCCAACTCCAGGAATTGCTACCCCACTTGAAGATATGAGTTCCAAAGCTAGATGTCTATTTCCAGGTTCTTGTAAAATATTAACCTCAGTTTTTCCAAATCCATAACTGAAAGTAAAGTGATTTTCATAAACATGTGTAGGTGTCGGCAAATTAATGTCCCCGTTGTCCCAGTACCCCTGACCTCCGCCTGACCCGTAGCCAAGCTCATTTGAGGGGCTGTAAGTTGTCCCGGGATTTGGAACACCTGCACTTCCTGAGGCTGAAGTTGTGCCCGCTGCGACTCCGTGATTTACTCCTGCTGCAAATTCTGTCGCTGTGTTCACGACGGTGTTGATTAGAGATCCCACGCTATTAACGTAGCCATCGAAATAATTATCAGGGAGCGACCAGTCCGGTATGTCGCCCATCATGCCCGTCGGATCAATAAATCTCAAGGGATTGTTCATGCAGTAGACGTAAGGATTTTGCGACTGCGAGCTAAGCATGCTTCCCTTTATTGGGTCCTCTGATATAAATCTTCCGAGCGATGCGTCGTACCAGCGCGCGCCGAAGTAGTAGAGGCCGATTTCAGCCTCGCTGTACTGGCCTGTGAAGGCGTACTTCTCTGTGCCCGTGGCGTTTGCCTCCTGACCAAATGGCTTGTAGTCGCTTGAGTTATTTTTTCCTTCTAGATTCCAAATAGGTAAAAATGTCAACATAGTTGTTAGAATTTTTTTCAATTTCATGATACAATTTAAGGCGAATAATGATAAAGATAATCGGAGGGGTCATAAGCCATAAAACTCTGTGGAGTATGGCATATACATGAAGTCCCCATTCGGCCATATTATCCCCACGACGTATAGGAATAACGACAATGCATAAAATAATGACCCATAAAATTATTCCCCAATTGCTGAATGTGAATGCTCTAATATTTTTTGTTTTAATGGAAAAAAAAATATCTAAAAAAAGAGAAATACAAAATATTCCACTAAGCATATATACTTGCATCTGGATTGGGGGCATTATTTCTAGGGGCATTTTAACCCATCCTTTCGTTATATTCTTTCCATGTTTGTGTGTAAGGTATTACTCCATCTTGAGTAAATACTCCGCCTGCATTTGCATAGTCCCATCCTGCGTTGGGTCCGTATCTAACATGGAAGATGGCGTCTGCTATTCTATCTCTCGGCCCTGTTCCTATGAATAAATCATTAAAAGTTTGATAGTTTGACCATTGATTAAACAGATTGGGTATGATTTTGTCAATAACTGCAACACCTGTCTTGGCGGTACCCGCATATGCATATAATACTGATTCAATAGCTATTTTACCAAATAATTCTATATTGGCTTGACTATTCAATCTATAGTAGTCGTTTGGTGTTAGCCCTGGGTCCACTTTAAATCCCATGTTTTTCCATGTGTCGGATATGCTATTTCCGCCTTTGAAATTGATTGTGATGCCAGAAAGATTTGTGATTACTTCTCCAAATTTTGCAATCCATTTAGCGCTTGTGTGTTGGGCATCAGACCACTCCCAAACAAATGGGCTTCCAGTTGCAAGCAAATTCTGTAGTCTCTCAGAAATATTATCCAAGCTACCAAATGCATTTTCTAGAATTTCGCCTGTGGCCTGGCTTACGACAATCTTTCCATTTTCATAGAGGTCTACCCACCCACCATCTCTAAACTCATGCTGGCATGCCATGCCCGTCGGATCAACAAACCTCAAGGGATTATTCATGCAGTAGACGTAAGGATTTTGCGACTGCGAGCTCAGCATGCTTCCCTTTATTGGGTCCTCTGATATAAATCTTCCGAGCGATGCGTCGTACCAGCGTGCGCCGAAGTAGTATAGGCCTATGTCTGCCTCGCTGTACTGGCCTGTGAAGGTATACTTTTCAGTGCCTGTTGCGTTTGCCTCCTGTCCAAAGGGCTTGTAGTCGCCCTCGAATGTCGGCTGGCCTGATGAATCAGTGACAAGTCTTGTCGAGCCAAGGTGATCTGGGTGGAAGTACTTCACAGTTGCGCCGGTCTTTTTGGCAATCCGCATGCCGTTTGCGTAGAGGTAGTCTGTTGACTCTGTTGAAGTTAGCTCATGGATGACGTTTATGCCGGCGTAGACGTATGTTGTTGTGACGCCTGTGCCGCTGTTAAACGATCTCACCCTCCTTCCGTTGGGGTCGTATGTATAGCTGAATAGCAGATTTCCATCCTGTCTCACTTCCTTTAGCCTGTTGTCATAGTCCCAGACATAGGTGTAAGAGCTGTTTCCCTCTGTCTTTGAAGTGAGATTCCCGTTCCTGTCGTATCCGAATGTTGTGGATGCCCCGCCTTCTGTCTTTGAGAGTAGCCTCATCATGTTGCTGTAGGTGTAGTTTGTCGTGATGGTGTCCTCTACCTGTTGGGTCCTGTTGCCCATGCTGTCGTATGTGTAGTCGATGTCAAAGACTGACACGGCAGTTTTGAGTCTGTTCATGCGGTCGTAGGTGAAGTCCCAGTCGTTTAGGCTTAGGACGTTTCCCGCTGGATCGTAGTCATAATTGAGTGTCAAAAGGCCACCTATAGCTATGTTTGTCGGTCTGTTCCTTGTGTCGTAGCTGTACGAAGTGGTAACGCCGTTCTGGTATGATATCGAGGTTATCCTGCTGTTTAGATTGTAGTCAAAGCTTGCATAGCCTGTCAAGGCTGTGATCCTGTTTATGTCGTCATATGCATAGCTGTAGCTGTTTGTTGATGGATAGGTAATCGATGTGATGTTTGATGCCGGGTCGTAGCCGTAGGAGGTGCTGTAAGTTGAGCCGTTTATGTCCCAGCCTTCGGATGTGAGCCTGCCCCTTGAGTCGTAGGCGTATGTTAGCTCGACATCTCCCCCCTCAGCGGATGTGAGGAGTGATCTCTTGTCATAGGCGTAGCTATTTGTGCTTGAATCTGGATAGGTCTTTGTTACAAGCCTTCCAAGGTCATCGTATGCGAAGCTAATTGTAGTTCCTTTCCTGTCCGTTGTGGAAGTGACGTAACCTGCATCGTTATAGGCTATTGATGCGGCATTGCCATCCTTGAATGTAGTTGTTGTAAGCCTTCCAAGGTCATCGTATGTGTATGTCTCATAGTAGCCGTTAAAGTTGTCCTTCCTCTTTAGATTTGAGAGGCCGTCGTACTGGTACGTGGTATAGTATGTGCTTGCACCGTCGGGCGATTCATCAACCCTCGTAAGCCTTCCAATGTTGTCGTAGTAGTATTTTTTCTTGAAGCCATTTTCGTTTTCAACTTCGATTGTGTTTGCTATGTCGTTATAGACTCTCGCCGAATCGTTTCCGTCTGGATACTGGACCTGAGTCACCCTTCCAAGGGCGTCGTATGTGTAGTAGGTGTTTCTTCCAAGAGGATCTGTTGTCTGCTTCACGCTCCCGAGGTAGTTATAATAAGTGTATGAGGTCTGGTAGATGGAGCTGCTGTTGTATGTTTCAAGCCTCTTCTCCCTTCCAAGCCCGTCATAGTAGCGCTTCACGTAGTTGTTGTTCTCGTCGTAGATTGACACCATGTTGTTGGCATCATCGTATACCGCGCTCTTTGTGTTTGAGCCGGGATACTCGACTTCAGTTATCCTTCCAAGTATATCGTAGCTGTAGTAAGTTGTGTAGTTCTCACCGTCGGTCTGGCTTACTATTTCACCTGTAGAGGCGTTGTAGTCGAATGTTGACTGTATTGTGTCTGCCCCAACAGTCACGTATGTCCTTGTGAGATAAGCATGATTGAAATCATCGTCGTATTCAAAATAGGTGGTCTTGCTCAATGGGTCTGTGCTCGATTCGATGTTGCCCCAACTGTCAAACGTGTTTGTCACGTAAATCCAGCCGGCATTGTGCTTGCTCTTTGACTGGAGAGGATTACCTTTGGAGTCGTACTTATAGTAGCCTTCAATCTTTGTGCCGCTGTTGTCAAATGCTCTTCCGCAGACAAGCGAATGTATGTCGTCAGAGACGACTGAATTTTCAGCGTAGAAACTGTTTGAAAATCCGGATACAGCCGAGCCATAGAAATCCCTGAAGCTGTTCTCGTAGTTTGAGTTTACATATGAGGCGTAGGTCTTGTTCTGGTATGCGTCCTCAAGGTAGATCATGTTGCCCCAGTTATCGTAATTGTACTTCCTTGTGAAGGTGACTGTTGCTGTGTTTCCTCTGTAGATGCTCTCCTGGGTGACCTCCTTGTTTGTGTTGTAGGTGTAGGCCTCCTTGTAAAGCTGGACAGCGCTTGCATCCTTTACAGTCTTTGATGAAGCTGTCCCGTCGTCTGCAAAGACCAAGGTCGTTGTGCTCTTTGTGGTGCCGCCGCCGTCCTTTGTAGTAGTTACTTCCTGGGTCACCCTGTCGTTTGAAACGGTGTAGGCGAATGCGTTCTCTGCTGATAAATTGCCGGCGGACTCGTAGATCTTCTGTGATGATACCCTGTAAACCTTGCCCTCGTAGTAGTGGGTAAAGTAAGGCCCAAAGTATGCAATGTGCGGCTTTCCCTCAGAGTCTAGCGCTATTGCAGTCCCTGCGGCAGACCTTGAGTCAATTGTCTTTACCACCCAGCTGCCTCCGGACTTCTTCGCATATTTTATCAGATTGTTGCCCGAATCGTTATATGCTATGTGTGGAATGCCTGATGAGTCGGCGACTATGTCGGGGTATGATCCTACATAGCTTGATGTGCTGTCAACGACTGTTTCCTCGTACTTTGTGCCGTAGCTTGATTTAACATATCCAAGGGTGTACTGGCCGTATGATCCCATGTCAGTGTAGGCAACGTGATTATAGCTATTTGAATCGATGTCAAGGGAGGTCCACCCGCAGTAATCGCCATCGTTGTGCACGTAGTAAACGGAGCCTGCATATGATGTCGCAACATAAGTTATCCTGTTGTAGCTTGCCTTGTAATATGAGATTCTGCCGTTGTTGCTTGAGTCAAGGTCAATTGATGGATAGTATCCAGGGTGCCAGTTCCACTGATTGTCATAGGATGTCGAACTCCAGTAGCCGCCGCTTTTAGTAGTTTTATACACGTACATCGGGTAAGATGAGATGCTTGATGTTGAAAATCCGATATGGGGATTGTTGCTGGTGTCAAGCTTTAGGGACAGTCCAAAGTAGCCGTCATAGCTGCTCTGTGCGGGCACAGTTTCAACAGCCCATGACGTGCCGTTAAAGTATGCATACTTTATTCTTCTGTTAGTAGCATCGTAATATGCAATATGCGGCCTGTTGTTTGAGTCGACATCTATCGAGCAGTAGTAGCCCACGTCTCCAGTTGAGTCGACTGTCGTCTTCTCCCACTTTGTACCGGTCCATTTTGCGTAAATTAGGTCAAAGTTTGTAGAATCATAATATGCTATATGGGGATTGTTGTTTGAATCGAGGTCCATCGACGGGTTAGAACCATTTGTTGCCCCGCTCTGAATTATCTCTTTTACGCCCTCGGATGTCTCGCCATAATTGTATTCTGTGTATCCTCCTGTCGGATACGTTATCTTTGTTATGAGCCATGAAGCGTTTGTATAAGCGGAATTATATTCATACCTAGTTTCTCTTCCGTCTGGGTCAGTTGCCTTTGTGAGTTTTCCACCGTCATAGGTGTACGCAACAGTCCTATCTGAAAGCTCTATCGAGGTAACCTTGCCGTTAGTGTAGGTAAACAGAGCCTCTCTTCCAAGAGTATCAGTTATCCCGTCTATCATGTTGTTTCCATTGTAAGTAAAGATCAGATAGTTGCCGTTTGTGTCCTCAATTCTTGTGAGCTTCTTAGAGGTGTCAAACTGGTACTTTAGCCCACTTGGCCTTGTGAGTGTATAGGTATTGTCGCCGTTTTTTGTCAGGATAAAGTGAACGCCACTCTTATGGTACTCAAAGGTGCCACTACTCCACTCTATCAGGTACTGCTGCCCTCCTTCAAGGTATAGATACCTCTCACCAATCCAGGGGTAGTCAAGCCTTGTTGAGTTTCCAAAGTTTGTTGCTGTGTATTGGTCGTCCAGTACCTTGCCGTTACTTAGCGCAAGAGGAGTCTGGTAAATCCTCGTGATGACAAGGTCAAGTCCTCTCGCAGGCAGCGCAAAGTCAGTTGATGACAATATGAGCTGCCCTGTCTTTGGATTCACATATTCGGAATTGTTCTTGAAGTACTGGCCGTAAGGCTTTATACCGACCTGCTCCCATGGGTTATATGTTGAGCCGCCAGTTGCCAAAAGAGCCGTTTTCGGCTGGCCTTCAGTTCCATACTCTCCGACAAACTTTGGTTTGTCTTCATCGGAAAGATTGGCGTCCTTCTTTTCCTTGTCTTTGTTTGAGCTATTGTCAGTTGTTGTTCCGTTACTATCTTTTTTATCTGATGAGTTTGATTTAGTTTCATTCTCTAGGGGTACTGTTTCAGATGCCTGTTTTTCTTCGGTAGCGTTTGATGCCACAGCGATAGTTACAGTCGCTGTAGCGCTGCCGCCTTTGCCATCGTAGATTGTGTATGTGAAGCTGTCCGTGCCTGTGAAGTCTGCCCTAGGAACATACATGAAACGTCCGTCCGTTCCCATGGATACCATGCCATTCGCAGGATCTGCCAGCTTTGCAGAAAGCAGAGCATCGCCATCGGGGTCTGAATCATTTCCTAGAACGCCCGGGGCTGCGACTGTAAGCTGCGTGTTCGCATCCGTTTGGTAAAAGTCGTCAACTGCCATTGGTAAATTGTTAGTTTGAATTGATGCATTTGCCTCTTCACCAAATGCAAAGCTAAAATTAAGGCCAGAAAAATCAAATGGCGCTAAAATTGAAAACAACATTATCAAGATAATTATTGATGCTTTCTTCATTTATTCTCATCTCCTTTTTCAAAATAATGGCCTAATTTATTGGTGGCTTTTGTGATCATTATATTTGTTTTTAGATTACTTGGGTTTGAGTTTTTGATTATTATTATATTTGTCTTGCTTATCATAAATACACCTTCATTATTAATGATTAATTATCGACTTTACATATTATATAACAATTTGGAAAGTTTAATGTAAAATATGTAAAGTTTTTGGGCCAATTCGTAAAGAAAAGACAGACATAAATTTTAGGCTTTCCATATTTTCCCTAATTTTTTCCATATTGTTAAATATATGGAAAATACTTCTACAAGATAAAGTAGGGGTAACGCGATGGAGGATAAAGGTATTGTTTCCTTGGGATATGAAAATGATGAGAAAAGACAGTTGTCTGGAACATATATTGAGGGAATTGCGCCGGAAACTTTTGAAGATAGATTACTCGAGGCCGAGAAAAAATGGGAAGCTATTTTTGATCACGCAGATGTGCCCATATTCTTAACAGATGCAAAAGGCTGTTTAATCAATTCAAATAAAGAGGCTTCAATTATTCTAGGGTATTCAAAAGAGGAGATGCTATCGCTTGCCCCGAATGATATTTTAACGGATAAATATTCTAAAATTGTAAATAAGACCTTAACAGAAATCCTGAAAAAAGGGTATATTGAGTTTAGCACTGAGCTAAGAAGAAAGGACAAAAGCATAATTTTTGTCAGTTGCAAGAGTAAACATATTAAACTTAACAACAAGGGGCTTATTCTGACAATTGCAAAAGACCTGACTGAAAAAAGGAAGGCCGACGAAGAAAAATTAAAGGAGCTTTTAAAATACGATCTAAAAGACGCCGTCTTGTACCATGCGGAGGAAAATGAAAGGGCGCTGGCTCTTGACGCATTTAGAGATCTTCTTTCATGCGGGTATGCTGGGATCATTATATCATCGAGGTCGGAGGATTATTTTAGAAAAGCTGTCGATTTAAATTTCAAGTTTTACTGGATTTCAAATCAGAAGATTTCGGGCTCGCTTCCGCCGGAGTATAATTGCATTGATCTTGCCATAGGGGATATCGAAAGAAAAAGCGTTGTGCTGATAGATGATATGGAATACCTGGAAGCAAGGTCTGATTACAGAAACACTCTTTTATTTTTAAAGTCGCTTAAGGAGCAAGCCATGATCAAATGCTCGGTATTCATCCTCTGCGTTGATACCGGGCTTATACGCGAAAAAAATGCATACGTTTTAAAAAAAGAGACTTCAAAAATAGAACTCCGCTCGATGGGGAATATTAACAACAACATGGAGAGGATCCTGAAGTTTGTGAGGGACAGAAACAATGTCGGGGATAAGCCCATGCTCACAAACATCGGGAAAACTCTAAACATTACAAGGCCGACAATCAAAAGCAATGTTTCTAGGCTTATATCAAAAAACTACCTGGTGATCAATGCAGAGGGCAGGCGGAAAAGGCTTGAAATCACAAGGAAAGGCAGGGAGCGGGTAGAGGATAGGATATGCTGATTGATGATTTATCAATACCTATATACAATTTAGGTAAATTTATAAATATTAAATTTAAAATTATATAGAGGTTTTTAATGGTCACGCTTAATAAATCTGATTTTGGTGCAGAAATACTATCAATACTCACAAAAGGAATGTATCCAGATCCAAGGGATTCGTTGAGAGAATATATTCAAAATGGTGTAGATGCCGGAGCCAGTAAAATATTGCTAAAAATAAGACAAAAAACTATTGTTGTTGAAGACGATGGAAAAGGAATGGATATCACCACAATGAGAAAATCAATAAGACTTGGAGTTTCAGAAAAAGATCCAAAAAAGAATGTAGGGTTCATGGGGATAGGCTTATACAGCTCTTTTCATTTATGTGATAATCTAGCCATTTATTCAAAATTTAATGATCAATCACCCAATAAACTATTTTTTGATTTCAAAAGTATGAGAAAGGCTTTAGAAGAACAGAGAGAATTAAGACTTGACAATTCATTTCAAGATAAGGATATCGTAGCTTTACAAAATTTGATGGAGGATTATATTCAATTATCTGAACTAGATGTTGAAGAGTTTCCGATTCAAGGTACAAGAGTTGAAATGACTGGATTAGAACCTAGTTTTTTTAAATCTATAGAAAAATTTGATGAAATATCAAATTATTTAGAAAGAGTAATTCCCCTTCCTTTTCATCCAGATTTTAAATGGGGGGTAAAAATTGAAAATAAAATTAGAGAAGTTTGTAATCTACACAGTTCGAAATTTGAATTAGTCAATCTAAAATTACAAATAGATGATAGGGAGGAAACATTATATCGGCCTTATACGGATCAGGATTTTAATGAAGAACCATTAGAACCAGAATTTTTTGAACTAAAAAATGATAGTGATTTTTTTGGAATATCGTGGGGATGTTTAAACTCTAACAGAACAACAGTAAAGAATAATGAACTTAGAGGCTTTTTAATAAGAAAACAAGGATTTGCCATAGGGTCTAGACATAATTTACTTACTTATTTTAAAAGACAAACATATTTCAATAGGTATATCGGCGAAATAATTGTCGTAAATCCTTTTCTTTTACCAAATGCTCCAAGAAGTGATTTTGAATTTTCGTCTCTACGTGCATCATTTTATAATTCTTTATGGGAAATGGCAAATTATTATAATGCAGAAGCGGATAAATATCAAGAAAATACTAAATTTGAGGAAGATCTAGACAATGCAATAAAATTCATAAAAGAAACAGAACTTAATCTAAATATTATTAGAGAAGATTCTGAAAAGTTGTTAGAAGCCCTTAGAGACTTAAATGATAAAAAAGAGGATTTATCAAAAAAAATAGAAAAAAGAGATTTTAAAAAAGAAGAAGCAATAATTATTAGAGATAATATTACTAAACTCATAATTGAATTAGAAAAAACTATCCAACTCAGGAAAACTAAGAATAAAATAAAAAAGAAAACACGAGTTGAAATTATAGAAGATCTAAAAAAAATACCTTCGGAGAGTAGAGTAACATCAAAAGAACCTGTGTATAAAAATTTTGAAGATTTACTTCAATCAATGGGAATTGATCTAAATGAAAACCTAGTAAAAATAATCAGATTTATCGATGAACAATTTATTCAATCAAATAATTTTTATCCAAATGAAAAATATACAAATAAACTAAAGTTATTGAAAATTGAACTTGAGGAAATTCTCGAAGATGAATAAAATGCCCTCATTTAGAAATCATCCGAACAAAGATATTCTTAGAGAGAAATGGTGTAAACCAATAATACAGACAATTTACAATACCTTGAATTATAAATTCTTGTATTTAGGACTTCCAGGGATTAATGCTTTGGATATTTCTACTTGGATTGATTATATTGAAGAAGTTATTGCCTTCGAATATTCTGATGAAGAAAATGAAGATGAATTTAATAAACTTAATGAATATTTGAATAAATTAGAAAGAGAGAGAAAAATCAATGCCTATAGACTATATTGTGGTTGGATGGAGGAAATAATAATTAGCGGACAAGATGATAATAATATACCTTTTATACAAAACGATGTAGTTACGATCTATAATCTAGATTTTTGCAATACTATTTCATCACCGATAAAAATATATGACGATAAAACTCAAACTATTCAAAAATATTATAAATTTGAATCTATAAGAAGGCTATTAGAAATTCAAAGATCTATCCTAGATTGTAAAAAACAGAAAAAATTTGTGATGTTTTTGACAGTCCATGAAGGCTTACTAGAAACAGAAATAAAAAATCTCCAGCAACATTTAGATCAAAATTTATTGGATACTTATTTAAAAAACATTAATGGGCTCAATAATACAGAAAAAGGAATAAGATTACTTAAATTATACATTTATTCTATCCTTAATAAACATTTTTCATCATGTAGTTTTTCGCCTGAATTTTTGCCTACAATATTTTATGAAGGTACAGGCGGACATAAACTCTTACTTTTTACAATACTTGGGACTTATGAACAAAATCCTTCTGGTTTTGCTAAATGTTATCAAGATATCCAAGAATGCATTATGCATAAATTCCTTTCTCCAAAAAAGGGAATAATAGATATCCTAAATCTAGCCGAGATTAAGGAAATAAATATTCCAACAGATCCATGTTTACTTATAAAAGATTCATATACTCTAAAAGAACTATGGTAGTTCTATAAATTAAAAAAATTACTAACTTTTGATTGTTAATTCAATCAGTCTTTTCTTACAATTAATTCTTTCTAGTGATTGTTCATACCTATTCCAAGGAATATTATGCCTAATGCAGATATTATGTTTACGCACATTTTTTCTAAATTGTTTTATTTTTTCATCGGTCCAGTTAGGATGGATATAATAATCATTTTCATTTTGATTCTTTTTTCTAGGATTATAGCCATCAAATGTTTGATCTAATGGCCTATACCTACAATCAGATATTTGCACCCCCCATTCAAAGCATTTGTTTCTTTTTAATTCTAAATGCGAATAAGGATACTCCCAATTGTATATCATGAATATAAATATATTCTTACGTACAAATCCCGCATTTTCGAGTATCTTAATCCAATTCTCTACAATTATTGCGTTTTCACGAGTATAAGGAAAATCCCAGGCCAATCTTATATTTTCGAAATGGGCATTTTTTAGCATTTTTGCTAAATAAGGTTTTTCCATTAAGACCCTACCATCAAAGCCACTTTGACATTCACAACGAATCACTTTATGGTTATATTTTATTTTTTCTAACATTTTCAAAATATTCTCAATATGAGGATTAATTAAAAAATTATTATCATAAAAAATAACATGATTTGAAAAAATCTCTTTTTGTATTTCTTCAGAATTCTTAAAGGATAATTTTTCTATTTTCCAAATGCCACAAAAAGGACATTTCTTGTTGCATCCTCTCATTCCATGAATTATCTGATAATCTGTCTTTATTAAATCATAAGCAGGTAAACACAATTCGGCCTCATCATGTTGACCAACATATACGACATCGCAGTTTGTGTAGTCTTTACAGTGCGATGGTATAAGAGTTGCATATATTCCTCCAACTTCAATTATAGCTTTAGGGTAAATTGATCTATAATAGTCAACAGTCTCTTTTACATGTTTTGCCCAATAAGTAAAAAGAGAAGTAATTAGTATTCTGTCTGGACAAAAGCTTGCAGATTTGTTACCTCTGTTCAATTCCACAATATGCCCTTTATTCCTATAATACGAGGCTAGTTTTAATAGGCCAATAGGTAAAAAATTAGAATGATTTTTACTTTTTGTGGGTATTGGAAAATCAGGTTCAACTAGAAGAATTTTCTCTTTAGACCTCATTAAATAATTTATATTACAGATATATATAAGTTTATTGATCGATATAAAATGTATCGATTACTTAGGAATAGTATTTTTCACATACCCATTACTAATATGCATAACTTACTAAAGAATTCATATAGTGATTCAAACCACGATTATAAGTTAATGAATTTGATTTCTTATAATTAATAAATATGTCATCAGGAATATCGCACGCTTTATTTTCATGCACGATAATTATAAATATGCTCTTCTTGGATTTGCACCGGCGAATATGTCAAATACACGAATAGACACGTCTATTTTAGATGTGATCAAATCTGGTATAATGTCTTTGACCGCCAAAGAGGTTGGGGAAAAGTACACCTTGGCCGCATCATGGCGGTGCATTGGTTGAAAACTTTGAGGTCTGATATTGAGGCCAATAGGCCTTATGTCTATGGCTTCAAATGTGATAAGCGAAAAATGCGCTAAATCACCAGAATCAGTGGATTTACTGGTTTGAGCAGAGGATACAGTAGGTGAATTGGATTACTACTACTGTAAATGACTGCATTGAAGAATGGGCTGGCCCTAAAAATTAAGGCCAGTTCGAGAGGAGAGCATCTTATAGGACAATATGTTGAGCTACTGAAGGATACCCTGTCTTTCTTGATGAGATAGCCTTGCCAAATGGACCGTTTAAAAAAGGCCAGATTGTGAGAGTTGATGAAAGGCTTGCATGGCCCTTTGAGATATTGATTGCAAAAGATTATGCAAGACCCTTTAGGAGGGCTTTATATGAGTGAAGCCCGAGATGAGGATTTGGCCTTAAAAATAGGGCCAATGCCATCGATTGATAGCCCTATCGTTTCCTGGGCCGCATACTATCGCCCCCTAGGGTGAAACGTTATCCCAATAAAACCTATGGGGAAAAATACCCCTCATAGAGTGGAAACCATACGAAAAGAAAAGAGCAACTGAAGAAGAGATATCCGATTGGTTTAGAAAGTGGCCTGATGCAGACATCGGGATAGTATGCGGAGATATAAGCGATTTAGTAGTGATGGACATCGATATAGACAAGAGTGGCCTTGACTCGTTGAACAGTATCAAGACAGAGGATTACAATCTGATAACGCCTCTTGTAAAAACAGGAAGAGAGAACGGAGGCTACCACTACTATTTCAAGACCAACGGCAGGCATGTTCAAAAGGTCACTGATTTAAGACCCGGGATAGATATCCAGGGCGAAGGCGCTTATGTAAAGGCCCCTATACCAAGACTGATCAGATACGGGAGGATCTTCGCAAGAACC
>CAZVXE010000008.1:0-39955 GCA_964630765.1 uncultured Thermococci archaeon
AGATACCTCATACAAATAATATTTAAGTGTTTCTATTTAGAATATTTATTTGATACGACAAAATTAAAAGAATATTAATATTTATTTTTAGTATACGTATCATTAATAACATTAAATTTAATAAAAGAAATTTATATCGAATAAAATAATAATTAATTTATATAAATATAAGATTTAGAGATATTTTTTAGATTTGTCTTTAATCTTGACTTGTCTCGCCAATAGTATCCTGTTTATCTACTGAATATAACATATCTGTTTCATTTTGGGGTTCAAATTTATTTATATTTGCCCATTTCAAAGCTATCCAATCCATATTTACGGACATAGTACTTAATTTTTCTATTTGTCATCTTTTTCTGTCATTATATGGATATTTATCTGTAATATGAGAAGCAACTACTAATGATCATAAAACTAAAATCGCAATTAATCCCGATCCAATTATAAAGAATAGTGGATCTATTTTAGTTTTAACAAGTAAAATAAATATTACTAATACTAATATTATGGCCTTTATATCAAAATTTATTAAAAATTGAGCTCCTAAGGAATACAATGTTATAAAAACAAGTACTGCTGTTCCAAGAGCTAGAGAATTAATAAAATATTCTTTTTTTAATTTAATTGATTTCTTTAACATCAAGTAGCTAGCTATGATTATTATTGGAGGTAAAAGTAAAAAAAATGTGGTCAATATGGCTCCGATAAAACCATGATATTTATATCCTATATATGTGGCCATATTGACTGCAATTGGGCCAGGTGTTATTTGGGCGGCAGTTAGAATTTCTTTGAACTCAGTGAAAGTTAAATAATTTTGACTAATCATTATATCTTTAATCAATCCAACAACAGCCCATCCGCCTCCGAAAGATACTGAACCGATATACAAGAAAATAGATAGAAGGTTTAGCAATCAATCCCCCTCTTTTCATGAAAATAATTAATCAAGACTATAGATACGAATACAAAGAATGTCAAGCTTCTATTCATTATCAGAGAAGCTATTCCAAAGAAAAAAAGAAGGATATTAATTTTGTTAAACTTGAGATTTATTAGAATCTTATATAATACATAGAGAGTTAAACCAACTGTTGCGATATAACAACCATCTAAAAATTTATTTACATAAATACTATCAGAATTGGCCTGTATCAAACTTGCAACGATTAATATTCCAAAAAAGGGAGGGATTATAACCCCAAAAGATGCAAAAATTGCACCCCAAAGCCCCCTTAATTTCATACCCAATAATATTGACAAATTGAATGCTATTGGACCGGGCATAGACTGTGCGATTGAAAGGAGATTAAAGAATTCTTTTTCAGTTATTAGTTTTTTATTAATTAGATTTCTCTCAATAGCAGGTATCATTGCGTAGCCCCCTCCGATAGTAAGTCCTGATATTTTAAGAAAAATATAAAAAATAGATAATAAGTCTCTGTTCTTTGAGATGATGTTTGTCATTTATTCTCCTTGAACTAATAGTAGCATAGGTGTATAAATACATTAGTAATCAGGGAAATACTTATGAATTTATATTCGTAATCCAAAAACTTAAATATGGTTAGATGTCTTAACATCAACATAAACAAAAGATGGGGATTAAATTGAGCGAATATCTTTTGGAAGTTGAAAATGTATCAATTGTTTTTGATAATAAGAAGATTCTTGATAAAGTATCCTTCAAAGTAAAAGAAGGAGAATCTTTGGGATTACTGGGGAAGAGTGGTAGCGGTAAATCTGTTCTTATCAATATATTGAGGGGAACTAAAGAATACAGACCGACAGAAGGTAAGATTTTCTACAATGTTTCTTATTGCCCTAAATGTATGAAGGTGGACTTTCCAAGTAAAAAAGGCACCCCATGCACTAAATGTAATGGAGAAATGATTCTAAAAAAAGTAGATTTCTGGGAAGATACAGCTTTTTTTAATCCAATAAGAAAAAGAACTGCAATTATGCTACAACGTACCTTTTCTCTTTATGGTGAAAAAACAGTGATGGAGAATATGCAAGACGCCTTTGCAGGTTCTGAAGTACCAAGGAGTATGGTAATACCTAAGATTATAGAACTTTTACAAAAGGTGAATATGATCCAAAGGATGACCCATATTGCAAGGGATCTATCTGGTGGAGAAAAACAGAGGATTGTTCTTGCAAGGCAGCTTGCTATAAATCCAATGCTACTTCTTGCAGATGAGCCAACTGGTACTTTGGACCCTTTGACAGCAAACACAGTTCATAATGTACTACTAGACGCAGTAAAACAAGGAATGTCTCTAATAGTTACGTCTCACTGGCCTGAAGCGATTGAATTATTGGCCCAAAAAGCAGTCTGGCTTGAAAATGGAAAAGTTATCCACGACGGAGATTCGAAAGAAGTAGTTAAGGCTTTTATGGAAAAGCTATTACCTGAAGAAAAGATAAGATTCCCCGGAATTGGTAGCAGCATAATCGAATTATGGGATGTAAAAAAGTATTACTACTCTATATCTCGTGGAGTTGTTAAGGCTGTTGATGGGGTTACTTTTGCAGTTAACGAAAAAGAGATTTTTGGCCTTGTAGGTAAGAGTGGAACGGGTAAAACTACAGTTTCTAGAATGATTGCAGGTATCACCCCTTTTACCGAAGGTGAACTAAACGTCAGGATTGGCGATGAATGGATAGACATGAAAGAGCCCGGATTTCTAGGTAAAGGAAAGGCGATGCTTTACATGGGTGTTCTTCACCAAGAGTACACACTATACCCTGACAAAAATGTATTACAAAATCTTACTGATGCCATAGGTATTAAGTTACCTAAAGAATTAGGAAAAATGAAAGTTATTTCTGTTCTGGAAGGGGTCGGATTTGAAGACCCGAAGGAGCTGGATGAAATCTTAAATAAAATGCCAGATGCGTTGTCAGTTGGTGAAAAGCACAGAATTGCACTGGCCCAAGTATTGATCAAGGAACCACGGATAGTGATTCTTGATGAGCCAACTGGTACAATGGATCCATTCACAAGAAAGATAGTTGCAAAATCTATTAGAAGAGCAAGAGAAGTTTTGGGTGAAACGTTTTTAATAGTCACTCACGACTCAGATTTTATCGTGGATGTTTGCGATAGAGCGTGCTTCATGAAAGATGGAAAAGTAGTCTTCATAGGTGAGCCTGAGGATATAAAAGAAAGGATGATCTCGGCTAAAGAACCTGAGAATGAATAAATTTCCTATTCATTTAATATTTTTTTATTTTAAATTTAATTACATTAACCAATTTCAAAATACACAGTTTTGAAAAGCCTTAACATAGTTATTGATTAGCAATACTGTTACAAAAAAGAAACACTAATATTAAAATCTGATAATGATTGGCTTAGACATCCACAAGAATAAATAAAATAATTATCTCCTTGACAGAACATGAAGATATCTAGTAAGACTTTTATGGACTCTAAAGCTATAGATGTTTTCAATGCGAAATCCTAGTTCATCAAATGGGTATTCTTTATCTAATCCAATTACACATCGTTTTTTGAAGGAGCCCAGTATTGAAAAAAAGCAATCCCTATACATCTTTTCCTTATCTTTATCTATCTTGGTGGAACGGCCATACGGCGCATCAGTAACTATAGATTCAAAGTTCCTTTCAAATATTTCGGATATTTTCCTTGCGTCTCCGGATCTAATGTCAAAGTTTTTTATTCCATAATTTAAAAGATTCGTTTTTGTTCCTACTACACTTTTTTCCTCAATATCAAGACCATACGTATCAAGCCCTATGAGGCCTGCTTCGATTAGAATACCCCCTGTCCCCGCAAAAGGGTCTAATATCTCTTTTTGAGCTTGTGAAATATTAATCATTGCTCTTGCAATACGTGGATCAATTGAAGTAGGTGAAAAAAATGGCCTTAATTGTGGTTTTCTTTTGTTAAAATCCTTCTTGTTTCTCTCAAAGATTTTTTTCCCAATATATAATTTATTTTTAAACACCAAACCGATTATTTCATCCATCGGATTTGTTAAATCTGCTTTTATATTGTTATCAAAATATTTTGATATAGACTTTGCAATGAGAAGTTCCAGATTATTGTATTCTCTGTTCTCTTTATTCTTAACTCTAACTTTAAAAGTTCTATCGAAGCTAAGGTGAGAATCCCATTGGATCTCTGAAAGAGTTTTATCTATTTTTTCATCAATAACTGACTCAGAAATAATTTCCAATACAAAATGAGTCAGGCCTAACCGAAAAATAAAATCAATTATAACATTACTGGTTTTAATTATTAGCAATTGCCCCTCGCCAAAAGTTATTTCATATTTTATTCCATAAGAATTTAGCAAAGAAATAACTTCCTCTTTGGCAAATAGAGTATTACTCCCAGAAAGAAAAAATAAAAGTTTCATCTATATCTCCATTGGAGCAAGGTATAGTGTAAATCGGCCTTCTTCGCCTATTGGATATTCAAGTTTTAAGGGGAGTTTTGAGCCTCCAACAGATATTTTAAGATAATCTGAAACGGCAAATGCGTTTAAGAAACTTAGGATATAATTAAGATTATATTTTGAACGTTGAATAGATTTTGCATCAAATTTTTTTATGGATTTTGATTCTGAAGAGATTTCGGCCAAGGCCTTTGAAGTATAATCTTCAGAGGAAATAGAAATATTGTTTTTATGAATTGAAAAAAGAATTGTTCCCCCTATCACGGCCATATCTTTTATAATATCCCTAAAAATTTTACTATCAATTTCAATAAAAGTAGAATATTTAGGGTTTAATTTGGGAATACTAAAATTAGTAGTTGAAAGTAAAGTAAATTCAAAATTTCTTTTAAAATCGCTTTCCAAAATAATCTCTACTTTTCCCGCTTTAGAATTGATATCAATGCTCATTAATTCGTTTTGGTAAGCCCTTCTACATATCTTAGAAAAAGAATCTATATTAATCCCGACTGATTCTTCAGCATCTATTTCAAATTTATCAAAAGTTTTAGCGGGCATTAAAAATTCTACTTTGGATATGAGAGAAGGGTCTGTCCCTTCAATATATATCCCATCCTTGTTTATTGTAAACAAGCATTCGCCTGTCAGCTCAGATATTGATTCGATTACTGGTTTAATATTTGTGATATTCTGTGATACAAAGCGAGACATTAAAACACGTATAAGTTTATCAAAATAGTTATAAAAGATTTTCGTATAAATTATTCAAAATATTACTCATATTTGATTTTTCTTCTTACCTTTTATTACTTCTTTTGGGTCTGGAACTGCTGCCGGATTGCTAGAAAAGAAGCGAGTATTTGTTTCTTTCTTCCCTTTGATGAGTTCTTTTGGATCTGGTGTTGAAGTATAAGTTTCATTTGAACTAGAGGATCTTTTTTCTAGCAATTCTTTAATTGAAGAAGGTATCTCTGGTGAAGTATTGTTATGTTTAAAGTTGTTTGTCCAAGAACTACCCTTTTTACTTGATCCATTACCCTCATCTTTAAATGGATTCTCTGGTTCCCCATTATTCTTCTTTTGTCTAAACTCTTTGTATGCTCTTTCTACCGCGGGGGGAAGATCCAAATCAACATTCTTAGGAACTACTCTTCCTTTTATCTCCTTCAATTGTTCTTCTTCAAAATCAACATGTTTCTTAATTTCAAGGTCATCGAGTTCATTTAAGATTTTAATCTGGAATTCATCAAGTTCTTTTCGGTTCATTAGATCTATATGGGAAGGTTCTTGTTGAACATTAATTTGCTCTTCTTCTCTAGAAATGTTCTCTTGTCTTTTTTCTATCTCTTCTAGGGTCTTAGAAATCTCGGATCTCAAAGATTCTATTTCAAACGAATCAAGGGAATCTATTTTATCTTTATCTTGTAAAGTTAATTTTAGTTCTTCGAGCTCTTTTCTTATTTCCTCAGGAGGCTTAAATTCTACTTCTGAAGGCCTTATCTCAGCATCTTCTTTCATTATCGGATTAACTGGTGATGGTGAAAATTTCGCTTCTACCTTTCCATTATTATTCTTAAATTTATCTTTTAATAGAGGTAGATCCTCTTCTAAAATATTTATGGATTCTAGTTCTTTTCTTAATTGTTCATTCTTAATTTCTTTACCTTCCTGTGATTGGTATAAATGATCCAGTGAAAACGACTTTTTTTCTTGGGGTATTCCTTCTTTCTTCTTTGAAAATAGTGTAAATTTACTCTTTTGTTTTTGTTTTATCGCAGGAGGTGCTACTCTTTTACCAAGTAGTTCTTGGTCAATCTGATCTTTTGTTAAAATATTTTCGCCCCCCTCACGTTTTACAAATTCTTTAAATTTATTTTCAACTTCAAGATTTGGAGATACAGGCACTTGAACTCTTTCTTTGGAGGGAATTTTTTCCTTTTTAGAAAATAGACCAAAACTTTTCTTCTCTTTTTTTGGTTCTTTAACTATTGGTTTAACTTGAGCTTCAAAAGCTACAGGAGCTTTTTGATCAGATTTAATCACTTTTTCTTTTTGTTTTGGAAACAATCTAAATCCTTTCTTGGATTTTATTTTCTCTTTTTTGATTGTTTCTGGTCCAGTTGGCGGAGTTCCGTCTTTTGGCATAGAAAGTTTAGTGGAAGATGGCCCTTTTGATCTCATGGATTTGTACACTGAGTACCCAACTATTGACAAAAGTAATACAATGATTGCAATTATAATAAAAGGTGCGTAAGGTGAGGATTTAATATCTTCTATTGTTTGAGTTACAGATTGGGGAACACTCGGTAAACTAGTTTGTGGTTCTGGTTTTGCTTTAACACTAATTGTTGTTCTTTCCATATCAAAAGATTTTGATTCTTCGAAGATATTTTTCCAGGAAAATTTAGAATCTTCTAGGATGAATGCTCCAGATTTTGTAGCTTTTACTTGTATCTCTTTTGATACTTCACTTCCACCTTTTATTTCCCCAATAAGTATTTCCTTGTCCCCAGAAACAATCTCAAATCCTGGAGGAAGGACTTCAACTAATTTAACTTCGTAAATATCGTCTTTTCCCCAGTTTTTGATGTTATAGGTTATCCTTACTGTTTCTCCTTCTTCAATCTCATTTGTAGATATAGTCCTAGAAATTGAAGGCCCCCATACTGTGACTAGTGTCGGGGATAAAGATTTAGTTCCTTTGACTCCCCATTCATCTTCATATGTTGATAAAGTTTGGCCAATTTGGTATTCTCCGCCTTGAGAAGGTACTAAAGTGTATCTTAAAGTTACTCTCTCTTCAGGTTTCAATTGGCCCCCCCAATAATTAATACCTGTTGTTACTTGAAGGTTTGAAGGTATTCTATCTTCGATCCTTACATTTTTAGCGTCACCATCGCCTGTGTTTGTTATTATTGTAACTACTGGAATGATATGGCCAATTCTAATTATGTCAGACTCGTACTCAGATTCTTGTCTTAGCAAATTAATAGTTGGAGTCCTCCCGCCAACAGTTATATTTGTTGATACCTCAGATTTTGATTTCTTTCCAGCTATATCTTCAAATTCTGAAGAGGTATTAATTGTAAATATCTTATCCTTATTTTCTTGAAGAACTCTAACTGTGAATTTACTTGTTTTTGAATCACCCTGCTTTAGAGTATCGACGAATCCTCCCAATTCTCCGTCGACTAATTCTATATCCCCCGAAATAGCATTGATGAAACTTATTTTCTTTGCAAGACCATCCCCAGTATTCGTTAAAGTTAGTACAACATCTACATATTTATAATCGGCAAAAGAATATTCTTCATTGAAGTATTGAATATTGGAGATTGTTATTTTGGGCTCACCATTTACTCTTACAGATGTGCCTGACGCAATATGTTCAAAACTGTGGCCTTCTAAATCATAATACAATAATTTAGTATCCCCTATTTTGTATTCCCCTGGGTAAGATGCAGTTATTATATACTTGAACATCTTTTCTTGTTCAGGTTTTAGTTCAGAGATTGTATATTCTATTCTTTTTGTTTTAGGATCATCAATTAGTCTGAATCCTTCAGGAACAAAATCAAGAACTTGTACATCTCTTGCAATTTTATTTCCAGTGTTCCTTATAACTAAAACTACGATAACGGAATCTCCTCTAGATATGGTAACTCTGTCCAATTTTTTAAGGATCTCAAGTCTTGGAAATTCCTTGCTTACCGTAACTGGTTCAAGTTTTGAAGTTGTTTTGTAGTTTTTCCCCGCTTCGTCTTCAAAAAGTAATTGAGTTTTAAAATCAAATTCTCCCATCTCAAGAGCTTTAACTTTATAGATTAGAGTGAATGTTTCATTTTTTGCCATTTTATCGATGTTCATTGTTGCGCTACCATCGATTAGTTCAAACCCATCAGGGATATAATCAATTAATTTTATTTTTGTAGCTGTTATATCTCCGATATTTTTTATTCTGATTTCAATATCCGTTGTTTCTCCGACAAAAAGTTTTTCTTTAACTATATTTCTTGTAATTTGAAATTCTGGTTGCTTTGGAACTATTGTAATTAAAGTTTTATCACTTTTTGAATAATCCTGGATTACTTCCTGTTCTTTTTCATTGAAATAACCCATTTGATATGACAAATC
Organism: uncultured Thermococci archaeon; assembly: GCA_964630765.1. Classification (GTDB taxonomy): domain Archaea; phylum Methanobacteriota_B; class Thermococci; order Methanofastidiosales; family Methanofastidiosaceae; genus Methanofastidiosum. The sequence goes on from CAZVXE010000008.1 coordinate 8,568, forward strand.
AATTTGGATAGGTGATACTTTTAGATAATCAGTTTGAGGTGCTTTAAATTTGAATACGATTAGTCTTTTTTCATCAGGCTCCATGGATTTTATTTCAAGACATGCTTCATTATCCGAGCCACAATAACAGTTATTGCCGGTTAAAAAAGTGAAATCTTTAGCTGTTATATGTATTTTAATATTTTTTGCCGGTATATCTCCAGTATTCTCAATTTCAGTTACATACCAAAAGGTAGTGTCTGACTGAGGCTTCTCTATTTCATTTTCAGTTTCAAATTCAAAATCTTCTGGCCTCATTATTGGATGTATTATTGGCGTCCAAATTACTGTGCTTCCGCCCATCTCATAAATTGTTAATTGCCTAATATTTTTACAAGTGCCATCTTTTCCTATAGTAATGATATCTCCCTGACGTAAATCACCAGGTTGGACAAATGAACCGTTAACTTCTTTAAAATTATATACATATTGAATATTTCCATTTATTGCAGAGACATTAAAATTATAAGTATTGTCATCAAATTCAACAGACCCTGAACTTGCGTTGATATCGATATCACCTAGAAGGACTGTTCTTATTCCTTCTTTACTTCCCCTCAAGAAAGTTCTATTTGTATCGTCTATCTCACCAATATAAAGAGTTGTCAAATTTACGGATAGCTCAGGCTCTTTTCTTTTAGTTACAGTTATGTTAAGTTTGTATCTACCAAAATAATTAGCATTTTCATGATCATTAATCTCATTTACCCTTATTTTTAGGATTTCATCTATGTACAATGTATCCCCGGGAACTACAACCTGTTGAATTACCATTGTACCTTTTCTATATACCTCTAAAATACCTCTTTCCGGTGGCATTACTGGGTGCCTTCTCTGGAGATCTTTAAGCAGTATAGTGTAATCTCCCACAACGGTCAAATCGCCAATTTCTATCCATCCCATAAATACTGCATCTGGATCATAATAAGGTCCCGGTAAAAGAACAAAATCTTGAATTACTACCCCTAAAGGATGAGGCACAGTTACACTTATTTTTTTAGGTAGCCATCCTACCCCTGAAGCTTCAACTTCGTATACTCCCCCAACATTAGAAAGAGTATAATTACCCTCTGCAGATGTTAAAGAACTTGATAATATATTCTCTGTTCCAGGATAATAAGCATTTACAGTTGCACCTTCAATAGGAGTTATTCCATCTGGTTGAAAAACGTGCCCTATAATGCTACCATTTGTATCGTTAAGTGTTAAATTATAGTCTGGGGAACAAGAAGTAAGACATGTATCAGCCAATGTCGAATTTGATGTATAACCAGGTGCATATGCCCTTATGATATATTTACCATGTTCTAAAGGGTATATGTAATATGTACCATTGACATCAGTTGTTGCCATCCCTTTTATAGTTGGGCATGCGTTGGTATCGTTTGCTCTATAGGCATCGACTATAGCGCCACTAATTCCTTGTTGTGTTGCGTTGTTATCCTTAACTCTTCCGGATATTACACCTTGCGCCAAAATTGGAGTTGCAACAATGCCGGTAATAAATATCGATAATAAAAATATATTTAGCAAATATAAATAATTGGATTTTTGCATTGTTCCACCTAGTTATGAATATCCACTACCAATTATGATTTGATAAATATATAAAGCTTTTGGTATTATTGCTTAACAATAAGTATTTTTAATATTTAGAATTAGTTATTAATTCTTGTAACTATAAAATAGAAAAGTATAATTTTAAGGATAATCTTAAGATTATTTTGAAAGTTTTTTAATTCTAGCAAGACGGGCCCTTAATATTTCAAGTTCCTCCCGGGATAACCTGCCACCACGTAATCTTTGTAGCTCTTCTCCTTGCATATAAACCCTAACGCCCAAGATCACATTAATAATTATACTGACTATGGCGATAATAAAAATTATAATCCAGCTATTAACCATTATATCTAATAATGCCATACTATCATCTCCCAAATAGGCCTCCCATTAATTTATTCATTGATTTGTTGGAAGGTTGAAATTCCGTCTTCTTTCCTGCAATCTTTTTTGCAATGTCTTTAATAGCTAGTGAAGCCGGAGATTTTGGGTCCAATAATACAAAAGGTTTACCTAGCGTTGTTGATTTCTTTACTATTTGATCTTCTGGGACATTACCAATTATCCTAAGTTCCAGTATTGCTTCTATTTCAGGCCCAGAAACTTCTGTTGGATCTCCTCTAACTCTATTTACGATAACCCCAAGTATTCTTGTGCCTAATTTTTCTGCTATGAGTTTTATCTTCAATGCATCAGATAAGGATGTTATTTCAGGGTTTACTATCAAAAGCATATTATCTGAAGCGGCAATAGAGGTTACGGCGTCTACTTCAAGACCAGGTGGCCCATCAATTATTAACAAATCAACTTTGTCAACAAAGAATTTAAATATTTCATTAATTTTATCAGGATCAGATTTTTTTAATCTTCTTAACGAAAGGCCTGCTGGGACAATTTTTACTCCACCTGGACCCTCATATATTATATCTTCGGGCCTTGCCTTATCTTCCAATACATCTTGTATTGTCTTTGGTAATCCCTCCATCCCAAATATGAGTTCAAGATTTGCCATAGTTATATCTGCGTCGAAAATTAGAACATTGAGTCCAACTTCAGAAAGAGCTATGCCTAAATTAGCAGCAATAGTAGTTTTGCCCACTCCACCCTTTCCTGATGATATGACTAGAGACTCTCCCAATAAAACTCCTCCGTTGTTTATATAATTAAAAGTAAATTAATATATAAAATTATCCCTGAATGTTACGAAATCAGCGAAATTGATAAGGAAAAACTTAAAACTGCCTCTATTATTGAAAAATAAATGATAAAAAATAACATAATTGAGAAATATGGAGAGGGCAATTATGACAAGTTATTATTTGTTATTAAGGGAACGATAGTATCTATATTTCTTTATGTTATAAGTGATTATACTCCAATTAGGATATTCACAGCTGAAGCTGTTAAGGAAGGGATAGCACTTTTAGATATACAAAAGCCACTTATTGTATCTGAAAAATTTGTAGCCGTAGGGAATTATGAGATCTCTAAAAGGTGTATTGGATTAGCTTCAGGTGCTATATTCACATCTTTATTTGTATTGTCCTCACTAACATTAACTAAAAAAATACTATATCTGTCTTTATTTCTTATAAGCCTATTATTTTTGAATATATTAAGACTAGTCGTAACAATATACCTTTTTGAAAAAGGTTATAGTTGGCTTATTGCCCATGATATATTGGCATATGCCCTAGGAATCGGTTTTTCATTTCTTATTTTAATAAAAATAAATCCATACATTCCATTATTCAAATAAATTTTTTATAAACACCCAAAGTATCTTTGGCACATTTTTTCCATGAGAATAGCTTAGATTTTTCTAGTACCTTGTTGGAAAGTTCAAGTCTAATTTCAGGGTTTATTATTATCTTCTCTACTAATCCCGCTAATTGATTTTTATCTTGGACTACCAAATTCAAATCACCTAATAGGTATTCAGAGCCAGGACTTACTAGTGAAACTACAGGAACGCCACATGCCATAGCCTCGAGAATAGAAAGTCCAAATCCCTCAGTTTTTGAAGTTGAAACAACTACCTTAAATTTCTTCAAGTATTTTTCTGTATTTATTATTTCTCCTAAATAATTAATATTAAGTCCATTGGAAATTTCTTCTAGTTCTTTTCTTAGATACCCATCACCAATAATATATGTAGGTTCCACAATTCCTTTTTTTCGAAGTTCTCTTATTAGCTCAACAAAATCTCTAGGATTTTTCTCATTGACTAACGCCCCGATGAATCCTATACCTTGTTTTTCAGAAACATTTGGGAAGAATCTCAAATTGTCAACTCCGTTGGGAATAGGAATTACGTCTCCCTTCAAAAAATGTGTAATTTTTTCTGCTAAGTCAGGAGATACGGCAATAATAACAGGATACTTGGATAATACTAATCTGACCACTTGACCCATAATCCTTCGATTTAAGTAAACATTGATATCACTACCATGAACTGTTAAAATTCTTTTTCTCCTTGTAATAACAGACAGAAAATAACCTAGTAGTCCAGGAGTTGTAGCAAAATGCGCATGTATTAGATCGATTTTATTTTTTCTAATGATGTTGATGCCTTTGAAAAAACCAAATATAATAAAAAAAATTCCCCTAAACTTCTTGGGTAATCTTGTAGAATATACTTTATCTTCTAAGCAATTTGAATAAGTTAAAACAAAAACATCTTGGTCTAGTTTATTCAATTCTTTTTTTAGTTGAGATATATGAGTAGAAATACCTCCAATTTTTGGGGGATATTCACCAATCATCAGAATATTCATGAATAAATTTATATCTTCAACGTTATTAAGTTATTGTGTGGGCGGAATATTGGCTTCCCTTCGGGGAGGAAGCTCCATCCACCTGATCAGGATGTGGCATCGAAAGATGCTTGGAGAAATCCAAGGTAAAGGAACAGAAAAAAACGGCCTTTGTCTGATGAAAATGATGTAGACAGAATTTGGCAACAAATTCCAAAACTACTGAGAAGACATAGGAAACGGTGGAATACCTTCCCACATGGTGCAAGACCAAACTAAAACCGATGAAACCTGGTCTGAGGTTTGTGGTAGGTCGCTTAGTTCAATGCCAATATTACAAAAGATGGGCTATAATCCGCCCACTTTAACTTTTTATGGCTTTTATAATGTCAAAAAGTTTTTCTTTTTCTTTTTCAATAATAGTACCTGTTACAAATATGTCCGCTCCCGCCATAGCAAGTTTCTTTGCCGATTCTGGAGATCTTATCCCGCCCCCTACAATTAAAGGTATATCAATGACTTTTTTTACAAGACCCACCATTTCAGGAGTAACTGTTTCAGGAGCACCTGATCCTGCTTCAAGATAGACAAATCTCATCCCCAAGTATTGTGCAGCTAGTGAATAAGCAGCAGCTATTTGGGGTTTTTTTCTAGGGATAAGATCGGCTTCACCCATCCATCCTACTGTTTCACCTGGTTCAACTACTAGATAGCCAGTGGGTATAGGTTCGATTCCAGTTTTTTTTACTAGGAAACTTCCGAGAGCTTGAGATTTTGTGATAAAATAAGGATTTCTTGAATTCATATAAGACATGAAAAGGATTGCGTCTGCCTTGGGCGATACTTGAGCAACACCTCCGGGGAAAATAATCACAGGGAGTTTTGTACTGGCTTTAATTGATTCTATCAAAATATCAAGATAATTGCCCAGAGTATGGGTTGAACCACCTATCAAAATAGCATCACTTCCAGCCTCCTCAGAAATTGTAGCCGCGCTTTTTGCTTCTTCTATAGAGAAGCTATCAGGGTCAACTAAAGAAAAATGAAGTTTTTCCTTTTGCAATCTATCTAAAAGATATTTTTCGATTTTACCTGTCATTTGAACACCTTTTTACATTCCAAGTTTTACTGAATCTTCTTTCTTAGCCCGTACAATTACGATGTCGCCAATAGCGGAAACATCTTTGAATCCGACTGCAATATTGTCTATGCCTTTTTCTTGCCCAACTGCTAGTCCAAAGACAACTCCTTCCTTTACTTCAAGAATAATATCATTAATTATGCCTATGTACTCGCCTTTTGTATTATACAATTCGAGCCCATATAATTTAGAAATCCTCATGAATATCCCTTTTACAGTTTTTCTTATAGGAGTTTATATATTTTTCTAGATATTTAATGCTATTTAGTTAGAACAATAGAAAGTGTAACTAAAAAATTAATATAAAAAAAGAATAATAGATTAATAATCTATTTACATTAAAAGTGCCATTACGGCTTTTTGTGCGTGATTTCTGTTCTCGGCTTGGTCAAGTACTACTGAATGTGGCCCGTCTACAACTTCGTCAGTTATTTCTTCTCCCCTGTGTGCAGGTAGACAGTGCATAACAATACAGTCGTCTTGCGCTTGTGAAACTAATTTTTCGTTTACCTGGTAAGGCTTGAATACTTTTACTCTGTCATCATGCTCTTTGTCTTTGCCCATACTTGCCCATACATCTGTGTAAATTACATCTGCACCTTTAACACCTTTAGGGTCGTTTGTTATTTCAAGTTTAAGTCCGTCTTCTAGTGCCATTTTCTCAATTTGTTTGTCAGGTTCGTAACCTTTTGGGCAGACTACGGTCATATCCATTCCTACTTTTGCGGATCCAAACATTAGAGAATGGCAAACGTTGTTTCCATCGCCGACAAATGCCAATTTAAGTCCTTTAAATTCTTGTTTCTTTTCTAGAATTGTTTCTAAATCGGCTAAGCATTGACATGGATGTAAAAGGTCGGATAGACCATTTATAACTGGAACAGTTGAATGTTTGCATAGTTCTATAATATTGTCATGAGAAAAAACCCTCGCCATAATACCATCGCAGTAACGGGCGAGAACTGCTCCTGTATCTCCTACTGTTTCTCCCCTCCCCAGTTGAAGATCTGTTGAAGATAAATATAAAGCATGCCCACCTAATTGTTTCATTCCAACTTCAAATGACACCCTTGTTCTCGTTGATGGTTTCTGGAATATCATTGCTAAAGTTTTACCGTACAATAATTCGTGTCGTTCACCTGTTTTCTGTTTAATCTTTAAAGTTTCGGCAGTTTTCAAAATTTGCCATATTTCTTCTTTCGTAAGGTCATGTAAAGAAGCAAGATGCTTGCCTTTCATATTAACTACCATTAAGTATCACCGAATGAAGAAATTAAAAATACCTTTTAAATATGATGACCTTAGTGTAACAAATTTAACATTCAATGTTTTAAACTAAACATTATTCAAGCGTTCGAAGATATGACCCTCTATCAATAACATTATTCAACATCTTTCCATCAAATTTACCAATGCCAATAACTTCGTTTCTTATATTCGAAACTATTGTATAACCTTTTTTTGGTGGGTTCACCATATTCTTAACAAAAACATCCCGCCCATATAAGAATAAAGAAGCGCCTTTTTCATTCAATTTTGATTTTTTTGAAGAAGGAGCCATTATTAAATGGCATTCTAAACCCAATAAAAAATTACCTTTTTGGAATTTACCAATTTGTGTTCCAATAGAAACTAAGTTATCGTTAATTTTTTCAGCCAATACTCTTTCATAAATTAGTTTGTTAACAAAAAATACTTCATCGCCAACAACCAATAATAAATTGTTTGCAGGCAACTCAAATATCCCGCCATAGTTCTCTATAGTTTTTTTTATAATATCAAGTTTTTTTCCTTCTACGATTCTCATAAAATACCTACAAGTTTAATGTATACGCCATTTCAATTTTAATTTTCTGGCATAATTCTAAAATTTTTTCAATGTCAAAAGGTTCTCCTTCGTTTCCAATTCCAGGACAGGATAGATCGACATATATGTAAGCCTTTTCTCCATTTTTCAATATGTAGGGGGTATCTGATTCAGATATGGGATTATAAAAAACTCCCAAGGGAAAAAGTCTACAAATCAAGGGCTTATATTCATGTATTGTACAATTTCTATCATCCAAAAATACGCAACCATTATCCCAAATTCTTTTCTCTATCACAAATTTCTTTCTGGAAATATCGTACAAAGCGAACTCTTTATCAGTATTTTTTTCAATTCTTTCTATATCAAATAAAGTTAGTGGAACTCCCCGAACCCTACAGCATTCTCCGCATTGCTTGCATTTATATTTTTGTCCAGTATATAACACTAATACTTCTTTCATTATAACCCCTTGATTTCCTATGGAGATTTTTACAGGTATATATAGATATTGACTTCGAATATAGCAAGTTAAGAACTAATCAATTGTAATACTGCAGTTCTTGTTTTTTCTCTGTCTGCCCCTGCGACAATAACCACATCACGACCGTATAAACCATTTGAAATGTATTCAGTCTCCCCCTGTGAATTATACCAGTCAACTTTGGATTTTCCTTCTCTAACTAGGTTCGCTACAAGTCTATTTGCAACTGGCCCCCCCACAAGGATAAGATTATTATTTTTAGCGACATCTTCCATTAATAATTCATCGTATGTTATCAATTTTTCACGATCCCATATATTGACTCTAAATAAACCTTTTGAGGGATCCTCGTAGTATGCTTCAGCTTGAATTTTTGTAATAATTAAGCTTCCAGATATTGAATCCATAGAAGCTGCATTTTTACCAACTACTATTATTGATTGCGGTTGACCGTTAGTGGTATCCACAAAAAAAGATCGTGGAACATCTGCGGATATTACGGGATTTATGAAAAAGAGTTGAAGTATCAGCATCAATGCCAATATTAAACATATTTTTGATTTCATATACCTTAGTTCTTTAATTAATTTTTATATCTTGCTGTTTTTTATGGGTATTGCAAGAAGCTTATATAAATAATCTAGTAGTAGTTCTTCAATTCTTCATATGCTTCATTTATTTCTTTTAAAATACTTTCTTTTATTTTCTTTTCATTTTCATCTTGAGTTGTATCTGGATGGTAATATTTTGAAAGCTCCTTCCACCTACGTTTGATTTCCTCTGCTGTCGTATCCATATCAAGTCTTAATACTTTTAAATAAGAAATCAAAGACAATGAGTCATCTTCAGGTAAATATGGTATTTCCAAGGGATAAACTGTTTCAGTTTCATAAACTTCATTTCCCCTATAATTACAAAAAGTTTTAATATCAAATACTCCTTCATTCTTAGGTTTAATCTTAATGCTATATGACCTATATTCCATGGGTTTAAGGGAGTCCATTTTATCTTCAATTTTTGATATATTCAAATCTTTGTTTTTTTCTATTAAAACAGATATGTCAAAAGCATCAATGTCTCCATTATTAATTAGATATACCTGAATTTCAGATTCTTTTTTCCGCTCTAATGGATCCAATATATAGAAAATATATCTAAGACTTGGTCTACCGATATCCTCTTCTATTTTAAGTTTCAATATGTTAAGGCTTTCACTTAAATTGTTAATCCGGACTAGAAGCTCTTTGATATACACATTAGAAGAAGATATTGATCTTTTTCCATAATTATCCAAAAATGAGGAATAATCTTCATCAATAAATAGAATATCTTGGTAAATTCCTTCAAAGATATCTTTGTAAAAATTATAATTTTTCCCTAATCCTTTTTTTGTTACTAAAATTTCTCCTATTTTTTCATAATTAGATAAAGAATCCACTAATAATTCTTTTAGAGTTTTGATTTTTTCTTCTACTTTTCTTCTTTCGGAGTAAAGCTGCCTAACATTTTCTAAGTAACTTAAGGATTCTCCTTCCATGCCTAACATCTTTAGAGCATAAGAAATATTCTCAAGAGAAGGAATACTTTCAGAATTTTCACTCAAACACATGTGCAGTAGATTTATTGAATCTTCAATCTGTTTTTTTCCATTTTCAAGCATTAGCTGGGCTCTTGTATAAATGTAGTCAAATTCTCCCCATTCTTTTAAAATTGAAATAGCCTCATCTAGTCTATCCATTTTTTGTAATGCTATGGCAAGGTTAATGGTTGCATTTTTATTATTCTTTTCTTCGTTTAGAACTTTTTTAAAACAATTTACTGCTTCAGAGTAATTTCCTATTTTTGATAGAGATATACCTTTATTATAAAGAGTCTTAGTGTCTTCATGTTTTTGAAGGGCCATGCCATAAAATTTCAAGGCTTCCTCAGGTTTTCCTAATTTATCAAATGATATACCAATGTTAGTTATGACGTCTGCATCTTGAGGGTCAATTGCCCTCGCCTTTTCAAAACAGACTAATGCATCTTTATGCTTTCCCATCCTATCTAGAATTATCCCCTTTGTGTTCCAGTAAGATGCAGATTCAAGCAAATTTGACACAGTCATAGGGGAAAATATACATTTAAAAGAGTTTTTATATAATATTGATTATGTATCAGCAGAAAGATGGATATCATAGAATGGCCAAGAAAGAAGGTTATAAGTCCAGAGCGTCTTTTAAATTAATTCAACTTAACAAAAAATTCAATATAATAAAGAAAGGATATAGTGTCCTAGATCTTGGGGCTGCACCTGGGGGGTGGATGCAAATAGCGTCAACATTGGTAGGGGGTACAGGATTAGTAGTGGGGGTTGATTTGAAAAACGTCAAAGAAAAATTCCCTAGCTCTTATTTTGTTCAGGGGGACATATTTGAAAGTTCAACTATAGATAAGGTTAAGGATATTAAAAAAGAATTTAACACCATTATTTCAGACCTTGCCCCTAACACTTCAGGGATTAGATCTTTAGACCATGAAAAGTCCATCGACCTTTGTTATAGGGCCTTAGAATTATCCTCAAATTTATTACAATATAAAGGAAATCTACTAATAAAATTATTTCAAGGGGAATACACTAAAGAATTAGTCGACGATATAAAAAATGAATTCTATTACGTTAAAATATCAAAGCCTGAGTCATCAAGGTCGGCAAGCCGTGAAACTTACATAGTATGTAAAGGATTTAAAAAGAGAAAATTAAAAATAGAAGATACAGAATTAACCGAAGAGAGCGCCTAAACCTTCAAGTGCTGATTCTTCTGCTTCTTCTTTCTTTTCTTCCTTCTTTGAGTCTCCAGAAGCTTTGTGATCTGAAGCAGCTGCTGGTGCAGCTACAGGTGCTTGAGCAACTGGCATTGAAGCAGAGCTTATAGCTTCTTCAATATCTACACCTTCCAATGAAGATACAAGAGCTTTAATTCTGGCCTCATCGACTGCTACTCCGGCAGCTTTCAAAACACTGTTTAAATTTGCTTCAGTTATTTCCTTCTTAGCCTCATGAAGGATCATCGCAGCATATACATATTCCATAATCACACCTCCATTAATTAACCAAATAGGGCTCCTAGACCTTCTAATCCGGCTTCCCCATCTTTATCTTTATTATCTTTATTTTCCTCAGCCTTATGTTCGGCTACTTTTTTTTCAGCAGGAACTGCTGATTGAGATACGCTGAGCTTATTTTTAAGTTCATCGTCCAACGCAGCACCATTTAACAATTTGGATAGACTGAGAGCCTGAGCAACACTCTTTGACATTATTGGGCCAATAGTATCAGGTGAAACTATATTTGCACCAATTGCTAAGGATTTTGATTTAAGTGTAGCTTGTTGTATTAATAGTTTTACACTTTGTTTTGTAAATATTCTTCTATCAAAGGATAGTGCCAAAGCATTTGAAAATGCCTTTATTATGTTGCTTCTAGTTTGGGCATCATCAATAGTTAGAACATCTCTATTGAATAATAATCCATTTTCGTAAGCAGCCGCCAAATCTGCGCCAACTTCCATTGGTTCAATTTTAAGCTGGGAAAGAATGTCACTAATTTTCTTGGATATTATTTCTCCGTGCTTTACGAGTACTGCATCTCTTTCAATAGATATTGTACCCTTGTCAATTTTAGCTGGAACTCCAAGAGTTTGAAGTTCACTTACAAGTGGCCCTGGTGGCAATCCTGTACTTCCTTGAGGGATTATTATATCAGCTTTTGCAATATCGCCTGGTTTTGCTGGTGCGGGCGCTTTTGATTTTTGTAAAAGTCGGTAAATTCTAAAAGGATTTTCATTAGAAAAAACGAAAGCCGCTCCTGCATTAATATGATCTTTAAGGGATTCCTTTTCAGTTTTTTCAAGAGCTATCTTCATTAACTTATTTTTTGACATCCTAAAAGTAACTTTGCCCCTCAGTTCTTCCCTTATATTCTGTAACTGTTTTGCAGGTATTCCTTGAAGTTCAACTACCCCTACAACAGGAGAAGATGAAATCATATCCCTCAGAGAGTTAACCTCTTCTGCTTTCCATTCAGCTACGTCTCCTTTAACTGCTACTCTTCCCTTCATTTAAAATCCTCCAGTTTTACTGCAGGCCCCATAGAAGTCTTTATGTAAATTGACTTTATGTTGTCGAATCCTTTCTCAAGTTTCTTTTCAAAAAACTTTACAATTTCTGTAATGTTTTCCGCTAACATCTCATCGTCCATTTTTTCGGAGCCAACAAACATGTGAATAACGGACTGATTGTAGCTTTTTATTTTAACTGTTTTTTTCAGTTTATTTAATATAGGTTCAAGCGAAGCAGTTGGAGGCAAAGGTGCGGGTGTTTTTCCTCTTGGCGCAAATATTGGACCTAATGATTTTCCAACTAAGGTCATAAAATCTGTTTGCGCTATGAAAAAATCGTGAGAATTTGCAATTTTTTTTGCAAGTATTTTGTCCTTTGCGAATTTTTCTATGTCTTCTTGATCAAATACAGACAAGTTTTCCTTTTTGGCTCTTAATGCCATATCCCCTGAAGCAAATATCCCAATCTTCACATCTTTGCCTCTTCCATTAGGTAAAACAAAGTCTTCTTTGATTCGGTTTTGTGTTTTTTTCATGTCTAGCCCTTGGAGATTTATACTCATCTCCATTGACTGTGTGAAGTTTCTCGGCTTTGATGTTTCTTTTGCCTTCTTCACTGCTCGTAATACAGCCTCTTTCAAAACGATTCCTCCTTATTTAATTATATTATCGTATTTTCCTTCTTTTATCTCGTTTTGGACTACTCTTGGGTCTTTACCCTCACAAGTTACGCCCATAGAAACACATGTCCCTAGAATCTCTTTAACTACTCCTGCAATATCAGGAGATAATGAAGAAGGTTCCTTCATCTTAGCGATTTTAACAAGTGCATCTATACTAATATCCCCAACTTTACTTGAAGATGGTGTAGAAGATCCTTTTTCTAATTTAAGATCTTTAAGAATTAATGCGGATGCAGGAGGAACGCCGACTTCAACTCTGAAGTTCTTTTTGTCATCAACAAAAATTTTAACTGGAACTTTCATTCCTTGAAAATCTTTCGTTTTTTCATTTATTTCGGCGACAACCTTTCCTACATTAATACCAAGTGGCCCCAAAGCAGGTCCTAAAGGTGGACCAGCAGTAGCCTTTCCTCCATCGACAAGTGAGGTAACTGATCTCTCTTTTCCCATTATATCACCACTAGCTCTTTTTCTCTATAATCCTGACATAATCTCCTTTAACGGTAACGGGTATCGGCACCATTGCTTCAAGAAGTTCAACTGTAAGTTCTTCTTTACCTTTATCTACCCTTATAATCTTAGCTTTTTCGCCCTTAAATGGACCTGCAATTAGCTCTACAATGTCACCTTTTGCAAGACCAGATACCGATGGCTTGGCCTCTAAGAAATGACTTATTTCATCAAAGGCAATTTTACCTTCAAGAATCCCCCTTACATTTCGAAGGCCTTGAATAGCTTCTTCTACAGCCCCTTTATCACTCGCCTCAATGAAAACATACCCTTTTAAGGTTTCTGGTGCTAAGACTGCATAAATTTTAAGGTTGTTAGTTTTTACTTTTCCCTCTATCATCTTTGCTACATTCTGTTCTTGATTAACAGCTACCTTTAATGCAAAGATTGGATTCTCGTCATCATCCATTACATTCTCACCCATAATAACAACAAAATCAAAGGTACTCAAAGATTTAAAAAGTTTAGCCTTTTTAGAAGGAATTTATGCTCCAAGATCTTGGATTAAAACTGAGAGATATTTTATTGAGTAACCAATTATCCCAATAAGTATTATCCCAATTCCAGTTACTTTAGATGTAAGTGAATATTCCTTTCTGCCAGGCTTCTTAGCAAGTTTTAGTACTCTACTGTATTCGGAAACCCAACTTCTTGCTCTTTCCTTTTTCTTTAGATTAGCCTCTGCCATGAGGCTAATTAATAAGAATCCTTTTTAAATGTATTCTATTCCAAGATCGATTCCTCTAACGGGTGCTTCGCTCTCGATAAGCATTTCAGTTTCTTTTCTTCCGAATATGTAAGGCGATTTAACTCCTGAGAGAACTACCATTACCCTAAGGCCATTTTTAATTTCTTCGTTTATCATTGCACCCCAAATAATCTGGGCGTCCGGCTCAAGTTCATTTGTTACATGCTCTACGATCTTCTCTGCTTCTTCTAGTTTCATGTTCGAACTTCCAGTGATGTTAATTAAAGCTCCTTTGGCACCGGTTACATCTACATCTATCAGAGGGCTACTCAAAGCTTCAGTTATTGCTTCTTTAGCTCTGTTCTCTGTATCGGATTCTCCCATTCCGATCATTGCAACGTCCCCTTCTTTCATTACAGATCTAACATCTGCGAAGTCAACATTTACTAATCCAGGTTTTGTAATTAATTCAGCTATGCCTCCAACGGCCCTAATAAGTATATCATCAGAAACTTTAAACGCTGCATTTATGGGTAAACCAGGCGCTATATCTAGCAATTTATCATTTGGTATAACAATTACGGTATCGCTAACTTTTCTTAATTTCTCAAGTCCTTTTTCGGCATTTCTTTGTCTTCTCAAACCTTCAACTGTGAAAGGTAAAGTCACAACTGCAACTGTTAGTGCTCCCATTTTTTTAGCTATTTCAGCTATTACTGGTGCAGAACCAGTTCCCGTTCCCCCACCTAGACCACAGGTGACAAAAACCATATCGCTTCCTTCTAGTACTTCTTTGATTGTTCTCTCGTCTTCTCTTGCAGACTCTTCTCCAACTTTTGGGTCGTTGCCTGCTCCTAAACCTCTAGTAACTTCCTTTCCAATCAATATTTTTTTGTCTGCCCTAGTATCTAATAAATCTTGAGCATCGGTATTAACTGCTATTGCTTCAACTCCAATTACTCCAATTTCCATTAATCTGTCAATTGCGTTGGAGCCTGCTCCACCTGTTCCTACTACCTTAATCTTAGCTCTTGATTCTCTGAGTACTCTTTCAAGTTCCTCATCCACAGAAGTATAGCGATGATCCTTAACTATTTCTTTTTCTGTTACCGCCCTCTCAATGGCATCTTCAATAACAGATCTCATTTAACTCCCCCTTTATCGTTAATGTAGCTACTTATTATTGGTAACATAAAACTCCTATTTGTTATCTATATAGGTTAATAGTATATAAAGCTTTTGCTTAATAATGCTATGTATAATGCTTCTCTTTAGTGGTAATCCTTATTCTTTTACAATATCACTTGTTCTTACAAATGATATACCTCTACTAGTAAGTTTGTCTTTTAAATCTGACCGTTCCTTAATTCCCTTCCAATCTAAAAGAACAACATCCAAGGGGCCACTTTTTGTTATTAATTCATAAAGAATTGAATCTGTGACCGGAGTATTATACTTTGCTATTACATGACCTATTGCAATATCAGTATTTAACATAATTTCAGTAAATTTAGGGCAATAATGCCCCCCACCTATTCCTGTGGCGATTTTGAAAGATTTTTTATTTTCATTGTAAGAAAGAGATTTGTAAATTGCTGAAGAGATAACTTCACCAGCTTCTTTTACTCCCCAATATGTTTCATCACTTCCAATCTCAATGAAGGTTGTAGGAAGCCCTGTTAATGGTCCGTGATGTGTAGCTTCAAGAGAAACTTCAAATGATACCTCAAGGTCTTTTGATAAATCCATGATTTCGTTTAATACTAGTTTTTGGAATACCGGATTAGAAGGAGAAACTTGACCATCCTTACCGCCGTAATCTGCTTTACCAAAATTTCCTGGCGTATGACACGTTAGAGTGGGTATTTTGGTAACAGATTTATGTCTTGTTGCAAAAAAAATTGAATCGATAGCGCTTAAGTTATAATCTTTAACTTCTTCTTGTACCATATTTTCTGGAAAATCTGTATAAATAGTTTCATTTTTTATTCTTACAAGCAATGTGTCTCTATTTTTATCATAATAAGTACTACCCTCAAGTTTTTCAAAAGGATAATTTTGAAGTAAGTTTTCTCGTATATTTTCTCCAGCCATATCTAATTCTGAGCTTATTATTAGTTTCATCTATGTACCCCAAACATTAAAAATAACCCCACTTATAATGTTTATAAATCTAATGAGGATTACTATGGATTCTGAGTTCAAACGGAAAATATTCCACGAGATAGGATTGTTGATTCCAATAAGCTACTTATTCTTTGACAAAAAAGATGCTATATTTGGAATGTCCATAATAGTTCTTGTTTTTGTATTTATAGAATTTTTAAGATTAAGATACAATTTTGGAAATGATTTTATCCCAAAAGTTGTTGGAAAAACTGTTAGAGATTATGAAAAAGTTGATTTGTCAGCTGCAACGTATTTTATCATTTCTTCATTTTTTACAGTTCTTCTATTCGAAAAAAATATTGCCATTGCGGCCATATGCTACAATTCCGTAGGTGATTTTTTTTCAGCTATAATCGGCAAGAAGTATGGGAAAATAAAATATATGGGTGGAAAAAAATCAATAGAAGGTAGTCTTGCCTGCTTTGTATCGTGCCTTCTTGTTGGACTTCTAATATTAAATCCACTTATGGCAATAAGTGGTGCGCTTGCAGCTACCTTTGCAGAAGGATATCTAATAAAAGTAAATGATAATTTATCAATACCAATAATATCCGGAATAATTCTTACCCTTGTATCTTTTCTTTGAAAAGATCGAATAAAGCTGAGAGGTCTATCTCGAATGCAGAAACTGGCATTTCTAATTTGAAATTGTATAAAACTTCAGGATTTAATTCCCCCATTTTACCTATATTTGACCCATCAATTTCTAGGGCACAAGCCCTTCCTTCGATAAAGTAAGGATACTCTTCTTCTTTAACAGAATATTGGAGCCCAAAAGAAGAAAGAAGTCCATTAAATACTCCCTTTATTTCAGAAAAATTTGCCTTGGGGTGACATATTGCACAAGAAAGATACTGCTTTTCTATTAAGTTTTGATCTGGAACAACTATTCCTACTTCAAATATATTCTGGGGGTATTCATAGTGTGAATTTGAAACTAATGTCTTTATCAGCAAGGGTAAGAGGCTACTCCTAACAGTGTCAAATTCTGTATTTACAGCATTCCTTGTCTTTACAAGTTTTCTTTTATTGTCAAGCATTTTAGTAATTAATACATCTTCATTAGAGAGGATGTAATTTTTTACTTCAAAGAAATTAAATCCTACCATTACTTCTTCTATCTTTCTTATGAATACCTCGATAGAGTTTTCTTGTCCAATAGTTGCAATTTTAGGTATTTCGGGAATAAAGTTTTCAAATCCGTAGGCAATAGATACATCTTCAACTAAATCTATGGGGTGTAAAATATCTGCTCTGTAAGGTGGAATTTCTACAATAATTTTATCTTTAGATTTTGAAGCTATTCCATATCGCATTTTCATTAATAAGTCTGCTGTTTCAGTTTCAGATAAATTCAATCCCAGTATCTTATTAGAATATGAAAGATCCAATTCAAGTCTTTCCCTGTTGAGATTTGGATAAATCAAATCCTTTCCCTCGTCATTCAATTTTAGAGAGTGTATCTCCGCACCCCTAATGAAAAGCCCCATCAATATTATATTCAAGGCATATTCGATGCTTTTTCTGTGGGTACCTGTAATATCTAAGAATAAATTTTTTGTTTTTTCTGTGACTTTTGTATAGTCTGAATTTATTATTGGTGGCATTGATAAAACTTGACCATTGTCATCAATCCATATTGGGCACTCTTTAAACTCGGACAAGAGATGCGCGTATGCAATTCCTTTGGGGTGGGTCTTTAGTATTTCATCAATAGATAGATTCTTATCAAAATCTAAAGGTATAAAAGAGAAGTCTCTTGGCATTGTTGTATATTTAATGGGAAATTTAATCTTGTCTAGGTCATGCACACCTATTGCTACTTTCTTTCTATTTCTACCATGTGTAATATGCAGCTTTTCTTGTATCTGCATTAATGATCTAATAGTATCATCATCAAATTTAATTCCCTTAACTATTGCCCCAACTGCAAAAGGCCTGACAGATTTGACTTTTGGATCAACTTTACCTTCGTGACTGGACTTATGAACTTTGAAATCTATAGGGCCTTTCTCAATCCCCATAAAACCCTTAAGTGCGCTTGTAAATCCCTCGATTGATAATAAATCTGGCCTATCTGGAAAAACTTCAACTACTATTTCAGGATTTACTTTTTCAAGGTCAGTACCAATCATGGATATCCTATCGCTTAATGATTGATCATCAACTTCTTTTCCCAGTAAGGATATGAATTCATTCTTATCAAAATTAACTGTCGGCATCTTGTCACCCTTTTATCCAAATAGGTAATTTTTTCATCATGTCAAGGTCATTCATGTACTTCTGTCGGATATCTGTCAATCCATAATATTCCATCATAATCCTGCCAAATCCTGGACCCCACGCAAGTACTGGTATATCCTTGCCCAGAAGAGGAACAACTACTTCAGGCCTAAAAATACCTGCACCCAAGAGTTCTACCCATTCGCCTTTATTTTTGTTATAAATGTCTACTTCAATACTTGGCTCTGTGTATGGAAAATATGCAGGCCTAAATCTTATTTTTGAATGTCCCATTTTGTTTAGGAAACGTTTGAGGTAACCTAGAAGGTGTTTAAAATTAGCATCTTCATCGACTACTATACCATCAGTCTGATAAAACTCAAAAAGATGTTTCCAGTCAAGTTTTTCATTTCTAAATACTTTACCGACTGAGAAAAATTTTGCAGGCAGATCTTCAGGTTTTAAAGTACTTAGAGTTCTTACAGAAAGAGATGTAGTGTGGGTTCTTAGGACATATTCTTCACTGATTCTTTTATCCCATTTATACCCCCAACCTTTTGAGTTTATGTCACCCCCGTGCTCATGCATATCACAAATTTTATTAGAAAATTTTGGATCAATTTGCCCAAATCTTGGAGATTCTATAAAAAATGTATCCTGCATATCTCTGGCGGGATGATCTTGAGGCTGAAATAATGCATCAAAAACCCAAAAAGATGTGTCGATCATTGGACCTGACATTTCTTTAAATCCCATCTCAAGCCAGATTTTTCGGATATACTCAATTGCCTGATTTACAAAATGTTTTCTTGAGGGGTAGAATACTTTGACATCCGAGGAAACATCAAATCTTTTTAAAGTAATGTCCCTCCAGTTTTGATTTTTTAACATATCTGGAGTTAATTCTGAAATCTCATCTGTTATTTCTATTCCTTTAGATAACTCTTTTTTTCCAAATTCAGTCAAGTATACTTTTCTGACAGTATCTAATTTCTTTTCAACAAGTTTTCTCTTAACAAGAAGAGTTACTAAATTATCATCTACTAATTTTTTCTTAGAGATATTTTCTAATGCGATCTCTTCAGAAGTTTTTTGATTTAATACAGTTTTTCCTTTATCTGTCAAAGAGAATGATAGCGAATTATTAATTTTCTCTATAGATATCCACCCATTTCTTCTTGCCATTCCAATTGCAATATTTCTTTCTTCTTCAGAAAGTCCAATTTCATTTAATGGGAGTTTATCTTTTATTCCTTTAATGAATATTTTTTCTATTAGTCCTTTTGCTAAACTTGTTTTACCTTCATTTGTTAGTAACAGATTAGAAACACCTTTTTCATCAACTATTACTAACTCCTTACTTGATAAATAAAGAAGGGTTCTCATTACTGCGACTTCGGGCAATTCTGAAATTCTGGCTATTTCCTCGGGATTTGATTCTCCTTTTAAGTCACCCAATACTTTTAGAATAATCTTCTCTTGCTTTGAAAGCATTGAATTCACTTCTTCTTAAATTCGATAATGCATGGACCACCATTTTTGAACTGTGGTTTGTATTCCCACTTTTTTGATTCGCCTGGCTTTGAGTTTTCTATTGCACCTATAATTGCCATTGCCCTATTACATGCTAATTTTTCTACTTTGTCCTCAGAAACTAGCATATTGCAATGTTCATTATAAGGGCATTTATTTACAGTATATACAAAGTTTTCACTGTTGCCTTCGATTTCATGATCTTTTCGATTCATAAAACCAGTTTTAGAAACTTCTTCTACGTACATCTTAGCAGCGTCAAATCCTTCAAGATCATATTTAAACTCTGCCCCAAGTTCTTTCCATTTGGCTATAAAAGGTCTGATAGAAATAATAATCCATTGTCTATAAAATGCTTCGGGTTTGCCAAAAAAACTATTTGCTGTCTTTTCTATACCATAAACCCATGCGTTCATAACAGTCATTACGGCGTCTATTTTTTTCTCTTGGTCTTTACATTCCTCGGCCAATTAAAATCACCTTCTAATCTGCATAACGGATGAATAGTCGTTTATAAATCTTTTCTAATAGTTATTTTAAGAGATATTCATAGAATTAAAGTAAACATATTTAATAATTTATCGTTGCTATTCCTTTGATTATGCTTGTTTAACTTCCTGGAACATATATATTAAGACTAAAAATAATGAAGTTAGAATATCAAATCAATAGTAAAGTTTTAAAACAAAAAATAAACTGAATATATAGTTGATTTTTATGATTGGAAGGAATACCCATATGGTCCAGTGCAGAATGGGTGGGGGAATGGGTCTTGGCGGCGGACTCGCACAAAGGGGCACTTTTGCAGATGCAGGTAGGGACATTATAGCGATAGCAATGAGCCCTGGAAGAAGACATATAACAAAACCAATATGCGAGATAACTTATGCCATGAGGGAAGCGGGTATAAAGACAAGTGTTATGGTATTAAATGCTGGAAATGGGGTACCTCCAGAAGCCCCTTCTTCAGGAGTAAGTGTTCTATTTGGTATTGAAGAAAAAGAAGTTGAAATATTAAATGAATTTAAGCTTGCAATAATACATCTTGGAAATATTAGGACTCATGTAATCTATAAGGCCAAATTCATTCTAGACCTTGCCCCTATTGATGCAATAATTGCATGCCAAGCCCCTGTTACTCTTGAAGATTTCGAAAAAATAGGCGTAAGAACTATTAATAACGATAATGGAACTACAAAGGGAAGAGTAGTCGACATAGTTAGTGGAATCATAAGGGGCCAAAGTTGCCCTCAAGAGAAACTTGACGAAATTATTTCCAAAGTAAAAAGAAATGTCCACCATGATAGCAATAGTATTTGATAAATCAGGAACACTTGTTGATACTAAAAGGGTATCAAAGGATTTGGAAAAAAATGAATTTATCTATCACAAATCCTGTATAGAACTAATTGAAGATAATCCAAATTTTTTTCTTGTAACTATAGCTACGGATCCAAGATATACATTTTTACAAGAAGACCCTAAAAAAAGTCTCGGGAATTCGATTAAAGCTCTGAACATAGGGTTTGAAGTAGTTTTTAAAGGCAACAAAGCAGTAATCGATAAAGAAAAAATTCTCAAATGGGCAGAAGACATAACTATCGAAGAAGTTAATGAAACGATAAAAAAATTAAAAAAACAATTCGATGTTTGTACCTTAGTTGGATGCGGGATTGTTGGGGATTCTGAAAGAGAAATAATAACACATATAGTCGCTTCTTCAGGTAAGATAAAGGAAGGAGTTTTTCAATTATTTGACTTCCTGCAATCAGAAGAGATGGATATTTATCTTGCCACGGGAGACAATCCCTGTTCAGTTTACCCTCTTGCAAAAAGGCTAGGGATATTAGATAATTTCGTTTTTCCTCAAGTAGACCCAGAAGGTAAGAGAAAAATAATATCAAATCTAAAAAAGACCTACGAACAAGTAATAATGGTGGGCGATGATATTAATGATAAAGGTGCTTTCGAAGAAGCAGATTTAAGTTTCTTAATACTGGAAAGTGAAGCTAAAAGAAAAAATGATTTGAAAACAATAGTTGATTATACTATAAGTGAACCTTTAGAGATAATAGAGATACTAAAGAGATTCAAGATTTAGAAATACATATCAAGCGTTTTTTGTTTTAGAGTATTCTCAAGAGAAAATTCTATTCGTTCTATACCTTTTTCTACCCTAAGTTCTGAAAACTCATATCTATCGCATAGTATTTTTAATATTTTTTCCTTTTCCGGCTTTTGAAAAGAGATATTATAATTATCCGAAACATCTGGATTCAAAAAAAGATTAATTATCTGATCAAATTCGCCATATTCCCCAAATTTCCCTTCTCTTACAATTTCTATGGCTTTTTTCGGACCAATTCCTTTTATCCCACCAGGGTTATAGTCTGTTCCAATGAGTATGGCAACTTGAATCAACTGTTCTCTTGAAAGATTGAGAGAATTTAATACATTTTCATTAGTTATAATTTCAGGCACAACATCGACAAATAAATCCTTACCTGGAATCTTCCTTTTTCCAGAAATCGTTAAATTTCTTACTAGATAAGGGGCCCCAAAAAGTATTGAATCGTAATCCTGCGATGCCGATAAATCCGCATCACCTTTCAAAACAACATATGCGGCCTGAGATTCACCTTCTGATGGTGATTCGATATATGGAATCCCCATAGACTCTAAAAGTTCTTTAGAACTAGTTACCATGTCTCCTTTCAAAGAAGATGTCATTTGAGAATATTTTTTTGCTTCTTTAAAATCGCCTCGGGCTTTGGCATCGATGTACTTATCTCTTGCTTCGACTTTAGCTTCTTTTCTTTTCTCAATTGTTTGGAACTTTAATTCAGGTGGCTTACCATCAAAAACATATATTGGCCTAATCCCTTGTTCAATAAAATTAACAGTTCTATAAAAAAGACCGGACAAATGAGATGTTACTTCCCCTTTTGAATTTTTTAATGGAGTTCCATCTCTCTGCCTTATTATGGCTAAAAATTGGTAAAGTGCGTTATAAGCGTCAATTGCTACACTTTTACCACTTAGATCAGAAATATCAATTTTTTGTTTGGGAACTATTTCACCCAGGTTTACGCCCATAAGGCTAATCCCTTACAACAGTTATTGGAATTACTCCCTTCTTCATTTCTTCTTGCGCAATCCTAATAGGGTCAAGAATAGGCGTTTCAATTAATATAGGTGCCCCTAAGGATATCTGAAGGGCTCTAGCCCCAATAATTCTTACTTTTTCGTATTTTGTATAATTCAACGACTCCACCATGCATGAATGAATATAAAAGAGATTATAAATTTTATTGTTATAAATAAAATTGGAGCAGATTTCTTGCAAGAAAAGGTTATTTACCTACCGTATTCTCTCCTTTTTTTATCTTATCAATAGTTTCGTTGAATAGTTTAATGAATTTTTCCCTATCCTCGGCATTATAAGTTTGCATTATACTAATGTGTATTGTAAGAATTTTTTCCAATACTTTAATGTGTTCATCGGCAGTTTTTATTGACTCGATTAAATCTCTTGTTTTTCTAAGAAGAACATGCTGTGCATATGAGAGCTTTGTTGCGACAAAGTAAACCTTTGCCATACCAATTCTTCTATAATCAACTAGACCTATTGCCCTCATTATTTCAAGATATTTTACAGCGGTGGCTCTAGACATATTAAGATTATCGGCAATCTCTGAAGGAGTAGCGCCAATTTTTACACCTTTAAGATACTCTATAATGGCCTCTTCGGCATTTTCTTCCATTGATGCTCACCATCATTATCTCTAACGTTAATATATATAAATGTTACTACTATCAGTATTCAAAAAAATTGATTTAATTTAAAGCACTACTAAAAATATTCCTGTTTATTGAATTTTAATTCTTATACTAATGATAAATAAGATTTAAAGTCAAGATTGATTAATTATATATTATTAGTAATTATATTATATAATAACTATCGGTTATATTATAGTATTCTTATTAATTATATAAGTTAAAGTTCAACCATATTGACTATAGGTATTAATATCCATAATTAAAAATATTTATTAAATTATTATAAATCAATAAGTAGAAAGATTTATATACTATTGTATTACAATATTAAATAAAGGCGATAAAAATGAAAAAGAAGTCCAAATCCATTATGCCATTAGCTGTAATGATCCCAATAATAATCCTAGATATACTATTTAGAGGAGAAAAGTCGAGTTCATCTAGATTTGTATACTAATCTTTTCTTTTCAGGGTTACCCTTAAGATATTATTGTTTAATGGACATTCTATTTTCTCTTTAATTCTAATAATGTGAAATTTATCGCCGATCTTTATTCCATCTGGAAAACAAAAATCGTGATATTGACACCTTTCATTACAAGAAAATGAGAATACTCCAGTTGCGCCTTCAATTGCAAATTTTTTAGGAATTGCTGCTTCAATTTGGGATTCATTTACTTCAACTATTTTAACGCCAGAATCATGAATTTTACAGGGATGTTCAATATTCCTTACAGAAGAGACTGTATATATCCTTCCAGGTTTTAGATTATCAACACACGTTTTATAGAATCTACATCCCTTACATTCATTATCCCCCTTCCCCGCTACAAAAGAAAATCCCGGTTTTGCAAGATTTTTAGGGAGGAGGGTAAGAATCAATCTATTACCCCCGTAACTTTAGCAAGTTTAGTAGCGGCCCTCTCTGTAAGACCACTCTCTCCGAGTATTGTATATCTATCTCTAATTTTATGTGCCATTGTGAGTGCTTTTATTAATTCTATATCGGTGACTCCAAGTTCTTCAGCAGTTGTAGGGGCTTTTAACTTTTCAAGCGCTTCCTTTATTGTTTTATACTTGTCTTCTCTGTGCAGATACATAGTCATTATAGAACCAACTCCGCACTGTTCCCCGTGCATTGCAGGTTTTTCCGCAATCATATCAAGTGCGTGTGCAAATGCATGTTCCGCACCCGAAGCAGGTCTAGAAGAACCCGCTATACTCATAGCGACTCCTGAAGAGATAAGTCCTTTCAGGACTTTTCTGGAAGATTCTTCCAATCCTTCTTTTATTACATCAGCATTGTCAATCGTCACCTTGGCACTCATAGATGACAAAGATGCTGCATGCTCACTGTAATATTCACCTTTTAATTTATGTGCAAGTTGCCAATCTAAAACAGCCGTATAATTGGATATCAGATCCGCACATCCAGAAGCCAAGAATCTATATGGAGCTTGGGACACTATCTTAGTATCCGCTATTATTGCAATAGGGGGCTGCG
The DNA here is from genome assembly GCA_964630765.1 of uncultured Thermococci archaeon. Taxonomy (GTDB): domain Archaea; phylum Methanobacteriota_B; class Thermococci; order Methanofastidiosales; family Methanofastidiosaceae; genus Methanofastidiosum. The sequence goes on from CAZVXE010000008.1 coordinate 33,548, forward strand.
CCTCTATTGACAATTTTTTTTCACCATCCTTAATAGATGCTCTAGAAGAAGCTATCCCGTCATGAGATGCAACTGTTGGATAACTAATAAAAGGAATAGAAATATTAAAGGACGCCAATTTCCCAACGTCTATAACTGACCCTCCACCTATTGAAACAACTATATCATATCTTCCTTTTTTCAAAATATCTGCAATTGAATGTACTTCGGCCATTGAAGCAGATTTAACTTCATAATGATCACAGTTCAAATCATCAGATACTTTTTTCCCAACAATCTCTCTTGTTATTGTGTCATCGAGAACAACGGGGTTTTTATATCCTAATTTCTCAACTGTTGTTTTAACTGAGCCCCATAGGTCTGAGCCCATTACAACCATTCTTGAAAGATTAATGATATGAATAGGATTTTCCATAAAAATAAGTGTTTTATACTATTAATAAGTCTTTTGAATCAAAAAAGGGAGGGTAATAATGTATTTCTAAACCCTGGTCCGAATCCAAGTATGAAAACTAGTACTTTTATTGAAAGGTAAAAATTATGCATCATCAATGTTGTAATCTTAAATTTATATTTAAATATAGTAACTTCCTTTTCCTTAAAGTTTTTTCTCTCTTCTTTGTATAGAGTATCAAGAAGATAGATCACTACGAGAATTAATATTAATTTTAAGGGTATCATAATTAAAGCAGTACCAGTGAGATTTATCAAAAAAAGAGGTAACAAGTGTTCTTCTCCAAATCCATAATAATCAATAGCAATGAATGTGGCACACCCGTCGAGTAAATGCCCAAATAGTATTGCAGTATTTTCAAACTCTCTAATAGATTTGTAAAATAAAGGTGATATTAGGTATACTGCCAACGTGATTCCAGCAGCCATTAAAAGAGGAACTATAATCCTCAACGGATAGTTAAAAAAAGGAATTAGATTAGCTAAAAAATAAATCGCACCTATAATCCCAACAACAAATGGAAGTTTCCAATAGGATATAATATTTCTCTTTTCAAGTTGAAATCCAATTAATATCATAGTAAATGCGAGAACGAACGCAACTATGTATACCCCAGGTGTAATATTCCAAAGTTTTGATCTCTCATAAAATCCGACATCTGCCAAGACCCTTATGGCTATGGCCATTATCATATAAGGAGAGATTGCAATTATGAAGGTTTTATCAATTTTTATTTTATTGAAAAGAAATTTCAATGCAAGAGCCAACAGAACAAGAAGAATTCCTATGTATATAACATAGTCTTGAGGCTGGTATACTCCCATACAAAGACACGAGACATTTAATTAAAAAGCTTTATGGTTTTTTCCTTAGTATATCAACCATCTTTTGGTATATTTCTTTTTCTTTCCCTTCAGTTGTTTTGGAAAGCCTTTCGACAATTAGTTCGGGAGTGCTTTTTCCGGCCCTATAGAAGACTGGCTGTCTATCAACAATCAACTCTAATGACTCGTCCAATCCCTTTGCTTCTATACCATCTACTCTCATATCTTCTGGCAACTTACCTTCTATCAATTTAATAGAAGAAATTATATCTTCACCAAGATGCGTAACTATAACACACAAAGTATTAGAATTTCTCAAAAAATTTAGAAATGTTCCTATAATTCTAGCTGCAGAGCCAGGTTCTGTAATGGCTTCCAGTTCATCCACAAGCAACAATCTCTTTTTTTCTTCAATTGCAAGTGGTACGAGTCTTTTTAGACTTGTTTCAAATGCCCCTCTTGACTCTCCTCTGTGTTTAGATAAGAATCCAATTTCATCAAAGATTGAGGCATATGAATCTTCGGCAGGAACTAAGAATCCCATTTGAAAAAGAATCTGAATGGCAAGTGCAAGTTTCAAAAGAGTAGTCTTACCACCCGAGTTGGCACCTGTTAATATAATAACATTTTCATTTCCAGCCATAGTGTCATTTGTAGTTCCAATCTTATAATTAATAGGAACAGCATTTTGAATTAAAACATTTTTACCATTTCTAAAACTTAATCCTTTTTCAGATATTTTTGGCATCAAAAGATTCTTTTCAACAGCAAATCTCCCCATAGCCACAAAGAAATCAATGTCGTAACATTCCTCAACTCTCTGGTTTAAAAAATCCCATAATTCTGATATATCCATCATTTCTTTTTTTATTTCGAATTCCCTTTTGGACATTTCTTTTCTGATATTTTCTTTGATTTCGAATAGTTCATTTCTGTTTGCCTCTATTGGGAAAGATACTTCTTCAGGGAATAATTCTGAAACATCTAAACCTGTTTTTATGTTCAAGCTATCTACAGATTCCTTGACTATTTTTCTATATGCATCTTCAAGCTGTTTTGGGATATAAGACTGAAAAGCTTTCAAAGGGTCCGAATGTTTTATGTCTGAAAGCATTGATAATATGTCCTTACCAGCTATACCAATATCCTGACTTTCAATTATTTTAGAAAATCTTTCATTGATATCCTTCTCTATTGCTTTAACCATTTCCTCTAGATTTAGTGCTTCCTTTAGCTTATTTAGCCTCTCATCTGGAAAATTTCCTTTAGAAAAGGAGTCTACCCTATCCGATATCTTTTGGAGTTTTTGAACATAATCGGATAATTTTGCACCGTCGTCAGCAGCTATGCCCCGGCTATTTTTAATCTCAAAAAGAACTTTATACATATCAAGTATCAGCTTTATTTTTTGAGAATTCTCAATGAAGCGTTCAATGAATAGCTCAGGGACTATATCTCGGATAGAGAAATCATCGATATTGATTGAAAAATCAGATATTTCAGAAAGTGTGTCATAAAGAGCTGAATTTTTGCCATACAAGTAAAATATCAAGGGATAATCATCTCTGATACCTCTTGCCTCATGAGGCGATGCAAGATAAATAGAATCATAGTATTCTGATTTTGTCTTAGTTGACAGTTCTTCGTCATCTGTTATTAAAACTCTGTCTCTAAATTTTTTGAGAGAAGGAATTTTCAAGTCCGATATACCGTCCAAATATTCTAATATCTTATTAATTTCTTCTTGGGTTAGGCCTTCTACAAATTTTTTTGCCTTGTAACAGTAATTTAATCTCTTTAAAATCAATTCCTTATCTCTAAGGGGCATATAAAGGTAGAATCTATTTCTTGACCTCTCTGTTTTTGGGTATGAAACTAGGGTGGATACTATCTCTTCGTATATCTCCCAAGCATCCCCAAAAAGAACTTCTTCATACTTTTTACCAGTAATATCTTCAAATGTTTCTTTTTGAATCTGTAATATCTTCTTTTTACCAAATCCAGGGATCTTTAATAGCTTTTCAAGTTCTAGTTTTTCTATTATGCTTTTTAATTCGTCTTCTGAATAGTATTCCAAAGCCTTTTCAAGACCTTTTTCTCCTAAGATTTGGCAAATATCCATTAACGTCTGTACCCCCTTGAGAATTCACAGTTTACACATAATACTTCTTCGTTGAACTTGAATAGCTCCTTAGTTGAATCTGCTAGTTTGTCTGCTTTTTCTTGGTCAGTGATTACGGCCCCGTGTGGAACTAATTTTTTATAACCAATTTTTACCCCTACAACTATTGCACCGTGGCCTATGAAACATTCTTTTCCAATTTCTGAGCTATGAACTACTGCCCTAAATCCTACAAAAGAATTATCTCCTATTTTTGTAGGGCCATGAATTACGGCGCCATGTGCTATTGAAGTCTTTTTACCAATTTCTACAGATGTATGTTCCAACGCATGGACTATAACTCCATCCTGTAAGTTACTCTTATCTCCGATAATTATGGGAGTCCCTTCGTCTGCCCTTAAAGATACAAAAGGTGCAACATAGACTTCTTTTCCTATTCTCACATCTCCAATCACTGAAGACATTTCATCACAAAAACTTTCTTTGTCTATATTTGGATATCTGCATTCCTTATTAAAGGAACACGTTGGATTTTCTTTTATTGCCATATCTTCACCTGAAAGATTTTTCGTATTTAAAGGATATATAACAAGCACCTTCTCTGGAAACCATGCATGGACCTTTAGGACTTTGTGGCGTGCATATATTTCCAAATAATGGGCATTCTCTCGGGATTTTTTCTGCCCTTAAAACTTCCGGACAGCTGCACCCTTTCTCTTCAGGAATATCTTCTATTTCAATATTAAATTCCTTGTATGCATCTTTATTGGAAAACTCACTTTTTAAAGAGAGCCCCGATCCAGGTATTACTGGAAATCCTCTCCAGCGTATATCACAGGGTTCAAATACCTTTTCCATAAGTTTTTGGGCTTTCGTATTGCCTTCCGCCCTTACACCACGAACATACTCATTTTCAACTTCGGCTCTTCTTTCTTTAATTTGTTTTAATAAGAGATATATCCCCATAAGTATATCGTTGGGTTCAAATCCACATATTACTTGAGGAACGTGAAATTTTTTAGATATAGGCTCATATGGTTTTGTTCCGATTATCGTAGAAACATGCCCAGGATCTATAAATCCTGAAAGATTTATTTTTCCACTGCTTAATAATAAATCCATAGCAGGAGGAACTACCCTGTGTGCCGATAAGACATAAAAATTATCCGGAGAATTAAGAACTGCAACAGCAGTTGTGGGGCAAGTGGTCTCAAATCCAATTGCAAAATGAACTATTTTTTTATTGGGGTTGGATATGGCAAGATTAATTGAATCATTAATACTGTACACCAGTCTAATGTCAAGCCCAGATGCTTTTGCATCTGACAAAGAACGTTTAGATGGTACCCTTATCATGTCACCATAAGTTGTTACTATGGCCCCTTTCTCGGCAACTTTGACAGCTGCTTCAATTTCACCTTGTGTTGTTACGCAAACTGGACATCCTGGGCCAGAAACGACTTGAACATTTTCTGGTAACATCGCTCTAATACCGTAATGAGTAATCACATGCTCATGTGTTCCACAAACGTGACACAGTTTTATTTCGCCTAAATCCTTAGAAAATTCAAATATTTTTCTTATTATTGCATCTGAAGCATTCCGGTCTTTATATAAATCCACTAAAAATCCTCCTGAACTTTTAGGAGTTCTTTCCAGATCTCCAAGGATTCCAGGGCTTCTTTCTCATCCATTTTTTCAATTGCAAATCCGGTATGGACAATTACATAATCACCAACTTTAACATCGACAAGGTCCAATCTTACCTCTCGTTTAACTCCGTTGAAATCAACTATTCCGACGCTGTCTTTTATTTCAATAACTTTACCTGGAACTGCAAGACACATGATTTTCACTCCCTATGAACATTTAAAAACGTATGTTTAAGAGTTTATAAAATAACATAAGCTATTATATACACGTAAATTGGTATTAATATTTAATTAATAATGAATAATGATATATAAAAGAAATATATATTAATATAGGTATAAATTTTAAGGAGGGCTTAAATGAAAAAATTTTTTATATTATTATTTGCTGTTTTAGTGGCAGTTGCTTTGAGTGGATGTGCTGAACAAACACAAAATGGTACTCAAAAGACAAATAACTACATAAACGTAAATGCTACAAAGGCTAAAGAATTAATTGATACGACAAAAGACCTTGTGATTATTGATGTATCTACATCTTATGAAGCTGGACATTTACCTGGTGCAATTAATATTCCAATATCACAACTTGAATCAAGATTGTCTCAACTAGATAAATCAAAACCTTATTTAGTATATTGTCATGGAGACGGCCCAAGTATTCAAGGGGCGGAACTTTTAGCCAAAAATGGATTTAGCCCCGTATATAGATTAGAAGGAAATTATGCGGCCTGGGTTAACTCCGGATATCCAATAGAAAAATAATTACTATTTTTAATTTAATTTTTATTTAATATTCATTATTACATAAAAACTAATATTCTTTAAACTATTTATCTTTAAGATTATATTTCAAAACGTATAAAGTTATATATATTCAATTCCCAATAGATACAGCAACATAAAAAAAATGTTGAGTTGGTGAATAAATGGAAGAAGAACCTAAACAACAAATGAGTATGCCATTAATAGGTGATGATGCACCTAAATTTAAAGCGAAAACTACAATGGGAGAAATAAATTTTCCAGACGACTATAAGGGTAAATGGGTAATATTTTTCAGTCACCCAGCAGACTTTACCCCGGTATGCACAACTGAATTTATGACTTTTGCATCAATGCAGAAAGAACTCAAAGATTTAAATTGTGAGTTAATAGGATTATCAATAGATAGTATTTATGCCCACATAGCTTGGTTAAGAACTATAAAAGAAAAGATCGAATATAAAGGCATGAAAAATGTAGAAATTATGTTTCCAGTAATAGAAGACTTAAAGATGGATATTTCAAAAAAATTTGGGATGGTCCAACCAAATGCATCTACAACTCAGGCGGTAAGGGCGGTATTCTTAATAG
>CAZVXE010000009.1:0-39532 GCA_964630765.1 uncultured Thermococci archaeon
GTTCAAATCCCTTCCTCGGCGCTTTCCTACAGGAACAAATCCCAAGGCTAAAAATGGCCGAAAAGTTATAAATATGACTTTTGTGTTATTTTTAATAATATTTACAATGGACATACTTTTATGCACAAACCACAACGTAATCCACCGAGCTCATTAAACATGTAATCTCTACATTTCTGTCGATTGATTGTTCCGTCTTTTGACAAAGCTGAAACTGGACATATATCTATGCACTTATGACAGTCTTTGCAACGGTCGTCTACAAAATCTTTAGAAGGTAAATCTGACAATAAGGGGGCGTCTGTAATTATTCCCGCCATCCTAATTTTAGGGCCAAAATTATCAGTGATTATCAATTGATTGAGTCCAAATTTTCCTATACCTGAGAGGTAGCATGCGTATTTCATTGAAAAATCGGCTTTTAATGTTTCTTTATCTGCATACCAGTATCCAAATTCGCTTCCCTCTGAAGGGGCCAAAGTTGCAAGATATCCTATACTCTCAATAAATTTGGAAAGTTTGAACCCAATGATCCTAAGAGTTGCAGTTGCAGCCATTAGAGTGTTTGTATATTCGGCCCTTCCTTTGGGAAGTGGCTCAAAACATCCTTTGGGAATTGAAACTCCTATAATTATGATGTTTTTACAATTCTCCATTATCTCCTGGGGTTTATTACCTTGGTAGTCTTTATTTAGAAATCCATTCGAATCAGCAATCCCTATAAAGTCTACACCAAGAGAATTTGCTAGATCTATTAATCTATCAGTCATTTCTTTTGTTTTCATGGCTATCATAAACAATAAGCCAATTCAATATATAAATTTTAATAAAAATAAAAATTAATTTTGATTTAATATCTCTTTTGCCGTCTTTATGAGTTGAATTGCGAGCGCTTGAGAGTAATCATCTCCAAACTTGACGACTTCTTCAAGCCATTTCCTGTTCTCTAGATAGAAATTTACAGTCCGGATCTTTGATTCAGCTTTATTATTTTCCATATTTCAACCTCTAACAAATTTCTCCCATAAAGAAGTTCTCTTTTCTTTTCTTTTCATTGACTTTGAATCTGTACACGTCCTTGACTATCTCTAGATAATCTTCCAGGCCTTTCATGATCATCTTTGCCTTATCCGATGATCCTTCATTGCCAAAACACAAAAGCAAAAATCTGTACCCTTCGGCGTAATTAATGGCATGCTCAATTGACATGATCATTTCTGAAATATCAATAATGCCAAAGCCGTAGAGCTCCTCTCTTGATAGTGTTGGCAGTAAATCCATCTGCCTTTTTTCCATAAGATCAATACTTTTTGCCAATATTTTTTCCTCCTTACTTACTACTTACTTACTACTATACTACATACTACACTACACTACACTACACCCCATTCAATGGAGATCTTTTCTTTCAATTCTCCAGTGGAAATGCCAAGGCCATTAGAAAAGTTGTTTAGGAGGCGCTCATCGCTTAGGACGCTGTCAATGCCGGATTCAGAAATCTTCTTTTTTAGAAGAGGTTTAATCTTCCCTTCCCAGATTTGATTGCGCTCTTTTTCGCTTAATTGCCTTTCAACATGCTTATTTGTATTTTTAATGCCCTTATCAATCTGTATTTTCGTTTCTTTGAGATTAATCTTAGTCAATTCATCAATTTTAGCCTTTAGCCTCGTAGCTTCCAAAATAGCGCTTTCATATTGGCTTTCCAGTAATTCAAGCTCTGATTTGTTCCTTTCCGCATATTGAGTTAGGGCCTCAGTTATTGTCTCTGTAAATCCCTTCGTTGATACGGTGCAGCATCTGTTCAGAAGATCCTCAGGAAGCCATGCCTGGATCAGCCTCTTCCCATACCTCAACTGGCTTTTTCCCATACTACACCCTCTGAAAAATGGATTTTCCTGTAAGTAAAACTGGCCCTAAAAATGGCACTTTGTAAGTAACCTGTAAGTAAAATAGGCCTAAAAAAGGGGGTTTTGTAATGATGGCTGTAAGTAAAACTGGCCCTAAAAATGGCACTTTGTAAGTAACCTGTAAGTAAAATAGGGCCAAAGTGTAGTATAAAATCAATCATATTCACTCCGAAATCTTTGCTCCGACAAGTGATTCCAAGGGCAAGAGCTCCCCGACCTTCATGACATATGTGTCGCACTTGTACTGGAAAGACCCGTTCCGCTCTGTTTCCCCTTTCCTCATGAGCCTGGCTCTCTTAAGGAGCGTGTCCCTGTCAATGGCCCCGGCAATAGTGAAAGTGCCTTTGAACCTGTCATGAAATACAAAAGCAAAAAGATCCTGCTCCAAAGACACCTGGCACGATGGGACGTTGACATTGAAATCAAGAGAGGGGCCGTAGTCATTTGATATCGTCTTGACATCAATCCTTTTGCCGGAAATTCTAAAGTCGCAATTTGAATAAGGGCTAAGGGATAGCCTGACGTTTAGCTCATTTCTCAAGCAGTGAACCAGAAACTCCTCCTCGCCCTCAGCGCCGTTATACCTTGAGGAAGGCATCGGCTCAAAGATTGTTGCGATGCGGCTCATGAGGCCTCGCCTAAAGGGGATTTTTCATTCTGCTCATTTTTTTCATAGGAGAAGTTTGAGTACGGCCCGGTGTTGAGGCTTAGCTCGCCGTTCTTTGAAATCCTTGCCTCGATGTTGTAAAATGAGACGAGGGATCCGATAAGATCCGTTCTTTTGAGCTGCGCCTTTGTAGAAAGGAACCTCCCCGGGATTAGTTTCCCGCTCTTTTTTGAAGTGAAGGGTTTTGTGTCATGGCAGTTGACCCATATCTTATCCTTACCGTCAGTTATCTCAATCCCCGTAGTCCGAAGCCTTATAGCCCCCTCTTCCTCCCTGACGTTTGAGACCCTGTTCACCGTTGCATTCAGAAAGACAATCCGGCCCTCGTCATTGATCTTTGATAGAAGGCTGTCAAGAGAAATGCAGTCTGGCCTTATCTTTGGCCTGGCCTTAAAACTGGACATTGGGAGGGGCTTTCCATCCCTCCAGCCGTAAGCGTATGCCAAAAGCATGGCTGCCTCTTCCGGCGACTCGTTCCTGGAGAACTTCATCTCAAGCTCAAGCTTTCGATCAAGCCATTCAGGCTCGTTCTTGTGATTTACGGAGGCATATTGCGAGAGGTAGTTTGATGCGTCCTCAAAAAGATCATCCATCTTCTCTTTTGGTTTTGAGAAATTTTCAAGTGTGGTGTCAACTCCTTTCGGCTTGTTGAATGCCTCATAATACAGGAGGAGCGTAGCGCCTCCGGGACTAACATTCTTTTCTTCACTCTTTCTTTTTACAAGCTCGGCAAACTCCTCTTCGGATACGCCAAGCTTTTCAATCAATTCTTTCTTCTTTTCATCTGTCAGCAAAATCCAGACCTCCTGGATTGGCGGAGCGGAATAGATGTGTAATGGTGCCTATGGACGTTTGGGGCCCACATCGTCTTACCGCTCTTTCGCCCTATAAATACGTCATATATGACGAATTTATATACCAAAAGATAAGCAGGAGAGTAAAAGATTTTCGATAGGCATATTGTATTTTTGCAACATATGTAACGAAATTTTTATATATAAGGCGGCAGATTATCTATAGTGGTCCTATGGCAAAAGAGCATCAGGGGGCAAGCCTCCCAAAAGAGCTATTGAGAAGAATTGACTACATAGTCAAAGAAACAGATCTTGGCTACACCTCAAGGGCTGACTTTGTAAAAGAGGCCGTTAGGCAGAAGCTAGATGAAGTTGAAAGAAAGCTTTTGGAATTAGAAAAACTAAAAAAAGAGCTAAAGGAAAGATAAAAAGAATAATTAGGCAGATTATACTTCTGCATCCTTTAACTTGTCAATTAAGACACCTTCAACGTTTGTTATGAATGCCTCCCTGCTTTCGCATTTCTCTGCTATCTTTAGGACTATCGCCATGCTCTTGACGTAGTTCCTGTGGTAGCCCCTGACCTTTTCCCCAAAGACACTCTTCTGCGCCCTTAGTATTTCGCTCTTTATTCTGTCCCTTACCTCCTCCATTGTCTTGGAGTTGTCGGCTATATTTAGCGCCACAGAAGGCGCATCTATCCCCCCATAAGTCCAGTTGCTTGTCATCTAACTAACTTGGAATTATTGATATAATACAATTGACCAAGAGTATATTTTTATTTTGGCCTTTTTTAGGGCCAGAATTTAATTAATTTTTACTAAGAATATACGGAATAAGAAGAGTGAAAAAGAAAATCAAACTGTGTTAAAATAAGGCCAAATGTCTTTTCCCTATTTTCCCTATTTTTTTCCATATCCTTAAATATGGGGAAACCTATTATCAATATAAATTGAGGAATAACAATGGAACAGAGATATGACATATACGGAGATGATTATTCCAATGAAATATTTTTTCTCTATTTTGATTTTGAAAAAGAAATAAGAAGAATTGCGGCCTTGAACGACAAAGTTCCCTCGTGGATAGCACCCATGATTGAGAATGATATGGAGGAAATATATCGAACGAGAAGAGAAGTAGATGAGAAAGAAGGATATATGGTAGATTTATGGATGGAAGACTATAGGTTGGCCAGATTTGAATCAATTCCAAAGGATAAAATAGATAAGATAAGACTGATTAATCACTTAAACGAAGAAGAAGCTAAGATTGAATTGGCCAATCAAGATTTTTTAATTAAATTCTTAGACAGGATGGGTTTGGTATACATAAAAACGCATTTCGATATATTTATTGAAAAAGTATTAAGAGAGACTTTTAAGAAAGAGCCTAGAATTTTAAAATCTTCTAATAAACAATTGAATTATTCAGATTTTGTAGATTCAGAAAATTTAGAACAAGTCACGGAAATTATCATCTCAAAAGAAATAAAGGGAATCTTGAATAATGGGTCCGCGGGTATATATAATTTTTTTAAAACCATAAAGATTGATATAAAAAAAGATGAAAAACTATGGAAAAATTTTGAAGCATCTTATGATATTAGAAATAATATTATCCACAATCCAATTAATGTTGATGATAATGAAGAATGTCTTTACAGATTAAACTATTTTGATAAAATGGCCTTCAACATAATGGCGCAGCTAATAAAAAAATATGGCAAAAAAGATAACAAAGATAATTCTAAATAATTTAAAATCTATAAAAATCATGGAGGTGAGCATTTGGGTGAAGTTTTGAAACTAAAAAAAGAAACTGATAATAAAATTAGATGGGACAAAGTCATTGATAATACCCCATTTGAACTATACATACCAAAATGGAGAGTACCTATACCTAAACCACAAGAAGTTGAAATTGAAGTTTTACCTCACAATAATAGTATTTTAAATAATCCTTTAACTATTACACAAGCAAAAAATAATCTAAATCTTAAGAATAGTCCTATTAATGCAAATTTAACTAAATTTAGTGATCATTCTAGAACAGTTAGATTTGACCCCGAGGGAAATGAAAATATTTGGGAAATTGGGAGTGTTTATATTCCAATATCAATATTGAATCAAAAAGGCCTTTATGGAAAAGAAAGAATAAGCATTATGATAAAATGGAGATAAAATGGCAACTTCCTCAAACGAGCCCAAAGAACAAATAACTCCACAACAACAAAGTACTGTAGAGCATATTCAAACTCCTCTCTTAATTGTTGCTGGACCTGGAACGGGCAAGACTAAAGTTCTGATTGAAAAAATCAACTATCTAATTGAAAATGGTTTTGATCCTAATCGCATACTGGTAAGTACATTTACTATCAAGGCTGCAGAACAACTCAAAGATAAGTTAAGAAAAAAATTGGGCGATAGAGTAGAAAGTATGCAAATTTCAACAATACACTCGTTTTGCCATAAGATGCTTCAATCATTTCCAGAATACCATAACTTTGGAAATATATTTGATGTTTTTGGGGAACTAGATCAATTTCTTTATATCAATAGAAACTATTGGAATTATGGATTGAGAGAATATGTAAATGAAATCAATGTAGAGGACTTAATTAATTTTTATAACAAATGCACCGAGAATAATGTCAATCCTAAAGAGTTAGTAAAGTATTATGAGAAAAATAAATTTTCCAAAATGGAGTTGGCAATAGCCAAGAGTTACAAGATCTATCTTGATAACTTACTAGATCCTAATGATACGAAATTAGATTATGCCTTATTACAAAGAGAATTATATCTCCTTCTTCAAAATAATTCCGAAGTGTTAAGCAAAGTTAGAGATATGTATGATTATATATTAATTGATGAATACCAGGATACCAATCCAATTCAGGATGCAATATTCAAATTGATTAGCGCTCCAAAGTATAATATTACTGCGGTAGGAGACGAAGATCAAAGCATCTATGGTTTTAGAGGTGCGTCAATTAATAACTTTAGAACTTTTTTAGATAGATACACTGGATCTCAGAAACTAGAATTAGAAGAAAACTTCCGATCGCATAAAGAGATAGTTTGTTGTTTTGATACTTTTATGAAGCCAAATAGAACTTTTAAAAAGAATATATTCACTAATAATACAGAATTTTCTAAGCCAATATTAATAGTCGGAGAAAATTCCCAAGAAGAAGCCAAAAACATTGCCCAATTAATAAAAACTCTTGTTTCAAATCATAACGTGAAACATGAAGACATTGCTATTCTTTTCAAAAGTGTAAGATTCCATTCATCTTTTATTATTGATGAACTTGATAAAGAAGGAATTCCAACTATAACTATTGGGGATAGCTCGCTACTAGAAAAAGATGAGGTAAAAGATACTTTGATTTTGCTAGGATATCTGAATTCATATGAATTCAAAGATTATCATAAAAACTGGCTTTTTGATCACGATATTTTTGAATCTGAATATCTAGATCTTGAAGATAATACTATTCAAAAAATAAGTAGAGATAATGATATTAGTAATATATTGGACTCTTTAGATTACGATAAATTAGAGAAATTAGAAATAACAAAGAAAGATATTGATATATTGATAGCACTTAAGAATCTAAAAAAATATCAGATGAAAAATAAGAATAGTCAACTTAGTTTGTTCTACAAATTACTTGATGCAACACAATACCATTATAGACTATTTAAAAAATATCTTTCTAATAAAGATGGAAACGTAGATATTAAGATACGTAACTTAGCAAAACTATCTAATTTAATTCACTCAATTGAAGAGAACACCAGATCTAGAGAATTTAACTCATTTTTCTTTCATTTGGATAAAATACCTGAAAGCAAGATGGAAGATTCTGCATCATTTGAAGATATTGATGCAGTAAAATTAATGACAATACATCAAGCAAAAGGCCTTGAGTTTCCAGTAGTCATTCTTGCAGGAGTTACAAGTAGAAGGTATAACAGAAAACAAAAGGAAGATGAGTTTCTCATAGAAATACCCTCTGAATTAATGCTTGACAAATACAAATTTGATAGGGGGGAAGAAATTCAAAGAACTTTTTATGTTGGTCTTTCCAGAGCCAAAAAGATTCTTGGTATAAGCACAATTGACGGTAAAAGGACAAAACCATCGGCTTTCATTGAAGAGATTGGAAAAGATAAATTTATTAGCCCAGAAGAATTCAATCAAAAATTTTCAGATAACGATCATTACAAAAGACCCAAAGAAAAAACAAAATTAAGTTATTCCTCGATAAGCGCTTATATAAGCTGCCCCTTCAGATTTTATTGTAGAGACTGCCTAGGATTTCAGACCCCAGAGGACTACTACCAAGCCTATGGAGTCATATTACATAATTGCCTTAAAAAAATGCATGTGCTTATGAAAGAGGGTAAAACATTAAGCATCGTAGATATTATCTCTATCGTCGATCTATACTGCAAGGATAATGAAAGTAGAAACAATTGGCGTAATGAATTAGTTATGGATTTAGGCGCTTATTATGAAAAAACTAAAGATTTTATTTCAAATATTTTAGATATTGAAATACCATTTTCTTATATTAACAAAGACGTTGTTGTAAATGGCCAGACAGACCTAGTTATAAGAAATAAAGAAAATGAAATTGAAATCATTGACTTTAAATCGAGAGTCAAAACAGGTCTTGATAAGATGAATGCTGATGTTCAATTAAGATTATATAATATTGCTTTAGAAAATAGGTATCAAGAAAAAATAAAGAAACTTGGTGCTTATACAGTCAAAGATAATGTATTAACTAGATTCACAAACAATCCTGAAGATCTTGAAAAAACAAAGGCATTGGTGTCATCTATTTCAGATTCAATCAATCAGGGAGAATTCAAAAGAAAGTGGCAAGGCTCAGCTTGCAGTACTAAAATGGGGCGATGTGAGTTTTATCATATTTGTAATAATTTAGAAGAGGATGAAAATAATGGCCGATAATCAAAAGATAGAACAGCTGAAAATAATCCTAAAAGATTTATTCCAGTTTGAGAGTAGCGATCTTGACTTTGGTATTTATCGAATAATCGATATTAAACGGAAAGAGATTACTGAGTTTATTGATAAAGAGCTTTTTGAAATAATTAATGTAAATATCAAAACTCTTGGAGATGATAATGAACTCAAGAAAAAAATTGAAAATCAAAAGAGAGATATTGAGAAAACATTTGAATGTAATATCCAAGAAGCAAAGACAAAATATTTTGATTTAGGAATAATTAAGGAATATATAAAAATGGAAGAGATGCTTAAAGCCACAGAAAAAGAGTCTGAGATTGAGGGGCAGATATATGACGACATTATTAACTTCTTTTCGAGGTATTATGATAAGGGGGATTTTATATCAAAAAGACGCTATTCTAAAGAAAACAAATACGCCATACCTTACAACGGTGAAGAGTTCTTCTTCTATTGGGCGAATAATGACCAGTACTATATTAAGACAACCCAATATTTCAAGAACTATCCATTTAAAGCTGGTGCTCTAAGAGTAAGCTTTGAGGTAGTTTCTGAAGAAGTTGAAGAGGAAAAAGGTAATATCAAAGATACCAAGGATAAACACTTTATATTCTATAATACAGACTATGATGTTAGTAAAAAACTAGTAACTGTTTTATTTGGTTATAGGGAGCTTTCTGAGGAGGAAACAAAAGCCATCTTAGAGTTAACCCAAAAAAAGAAAGTTAATAAAGATGTAATAAATGTGTACAATCTTAAAAAAATAAACGAAAAACTAGGACTCTACGGACTATCTGAAATTCAGAAGAAACATAAAAACATAGATGGCAAAGAATCTGAAAAATCTGAACTCGAATGGCACTTAAACAAATATACGACAAAGAACACCACAGATTATTTCATCCACAAAAATCTCAAGCGATTTTTAATTCAAGAACTTGACTTCTACATCAAAAATGAAATACTGCATATCGACGACATTCAATCAAAGGAGATCTGCAATAAAGTAGTTGACAAAATCAAAACATTCAAAGAAATATCTCTTAAGATAATTGAATTTCTGGCACAGATCGAGGACTTCCAGAAAATGTTGTGGGAAAAAAGGAAGTTTGTCCTCTCAACAGACTACTGCATTACTCTTGACTACGTCCCTGAAAAATATTACTCTAGAATTTTAGAAAACAATGCCCAGCTTGAGGAGTGGGTAAATCTATACTCATTTGACATTCAAAAAGAAGCAGATCTACTCAAAGGCAAGCTTACTGAACAAGACAAATCCAATGATGAAAGAATGGTGGAAGTGTTAAAGCAAAATCCAACTCTTGTCCTGGACACTAAGTTCTATGATATCGACTTTAAATATCAGATACTAAGTGAAATTGATAATCTAGATGAAAAGACAAATGGCATATTGATAAATTCAGAAAACTTCCAGGCTTTGAACTTGTTACTGAATAAGTATAAAGAGAGAATCAAATGTTGTTATATTGATCCACCTTATAATGCAAAATCAAGTGAAATTTTATACAAAAATAATTATAAACATTCCTCGTGGGCATGTTTGATGCAAAATCGACTATACTTAAGTAAATTTCTTTCCACTGAAGATGGATCTCATATAATTGCTATTGATGAAAATGAACAAGAATTGCTAGGGCACATCCTTAAACAACAATTTGACAATCACGATATAACATGTGTGGTAGTTATCCATAATCCAAAAGGAATTCAAGGAAATCATTTCTCTTTTAATCATGAATATGCTTATTTTATCGTATCAGATAAAATGAAATATCTTAACGAAAAAGTAATACCTCCGGAAGAGTGGGAATATGACAATCTTAGAAAATGGGGGAAAGAATCTGATAGGAATACTGCAAAGAATTGTTTCTACCCTATATATGTAAAAAATGATAAAATAATAGGTTACGGTGAGGTATGCAATGAGTCTTTTCATCCCAGAGCTGGAAACATATATGAAGATGACAGGATATTAGTTTATCCAATAGACGGTAGCGGAGATGAAAAAAAATGGAGATACGCTAAAGATTCTATTGAATCGATATTAGATCTTTTAAAAGTAAATAAAACACGTGAAGGAGAAATACAAATTTTTAAGGCTAAAAGTACTAAATCTTTTAAAACAGTCTGGGATGATCCTAAATATATTGCAGGGGATTATGGAACAAGAGTTCTCACTGAAATGGGATTTGTATTAGATAAGAACTTGTATCCAAAATCTGTATTCACAGTTATGGACTCAGTTTTTGCAGTTTCTGACAATGATTCGATAGTAATCGATTATTTTGCAGGATCTGGAACAACTGGTCACGCAGTAATGAAATTGAACAAAGAAGAAAATGAAAGCGATCGTAAATTTATACTTATAGAGATGGGGCAATATTTTGAAACTATACTTAAACCAAGAATATTAAAAGCTATTTTCTCAGACAAATGGAAAGAAGGTAAAGCGATAGACCATGAAGCCAATGGTTCTAAAAAACAGATTATAAAGTATCAATCTCTTGAGCAGTATGAAGACTCCCTTTTAAATATTCATTTCACAAAGCCAAATGTAATTGTCAAAGAGTCAAAAGATTACAAGATCAAATACATGTTTAAGTTTGAAAGTAAAAATAGCAATGTATTCCTAAATCTTGATTCTCTTGACAATCCCTTTGAATACAAACTTGAATTTGAGGAAAAAAACGAAAAAAAGGAACGTAACATCGATCTTGTTGAAACTTTTAACTACTTAGCAGGTATAACTGTCAAATCAATCAAGAAGATGACAAATGACACTATTACGTATTTCATTGTCAAAGGTTACCGTAATGGGAAGGATGTAATTGTAATTTGGCGTAACAAACCTGAGGAATTTGACCCTGTAAAGGACAAAAAATTTATCGAGAAAGAAATACTAAAAGAAGAGTACGATGAAATACTTGTAAATGGCAACTCACTTGTACACAATGCAAAATCAATCGATGAGATTTTTAAAACAAATATGTTCTGAGGGGCTTAAATGGCAAAAACACAGAAAAATGAGAAAGTAAAAAAGAAGCTTCAGAATTATTTGATTTTGAACAAATACTTATGTTCTCTATTTGGTTTCAAAGATATAGAAGGCTTTAGAAAAATACTAGAAGATGTTCCTGAGGGTATTAATTCAAATAAAAAATTGTTCTATACAGAAACTTTACAAAATTCTAAAATTTCAGAAGACCTTAGGCATAAACTAGATCGATATGACGAGAATATTCAAAAGTATCTTTTGCATATTAATCAAAAGAGAGATCCCCCTGTAGTCCTTAAGTATTTCCAATACGTTGCAACAATACTAACTGAGATTTATCTTGATAAATTCTATAATGAGTTTGATCTACTTTATAGTGATTATACTAAATTTGTTTTTGACATTAATAAAAAAGAAAATAGAAAAACTGAAGATGTAGCTTATGAGACTCCAGACAAGACATACATGAGTAAGCTGGCATATTGGTCTGCAACTGGAAGTGGGAAGACTCTTCTAATGCATATTAACTTTCTACAATTCTTGGAATATAATAAAGGATCACGTAAAATTGAATATGATAATGTATTACTTATTACTCCAAATGAACGTCTCACATCTCAGCATATCGATGAACTAAATTTAAGTAGTATTGAAAATAAAAGATTTGAAATTCAAAGAACTCTAGACGATTGGGCCCTAGAAGATCCAATAAAAGTTATCGAGATAAGTAAGATAAAAAAGGAAGTTGAATCAAAAGATGGGAAAAGTATTCCTGTTGAAGCATTTGGTAAAAGAAATATTGTATTTGTTGATGAAGGTCACAAAGGACACTCTACAGAATATAAAATATGGAAGAATAATAGAAAAGAGCTTGTAGAAAATAATGGATTTACCTTCGAATATAGTGCCACTTTCAGAGAAATTGTAGATGATGTAGCCACGTTTAAGGAATATGCTTCTTGTATAATATTTGATTACCGATATGAATATTTCAACAAAGATGGATTTGGAAAAGACTATAGTATCTTAGATCTAAAAGATTATGAACAATATGGTGATGAATATTTTACTGGAGCTTTACTTGCATTTTATGAACAAAAAATCTATTTTGAGGAGTACTACGAAAAAATTAAGCTTTTCAATTTAGAAAATCCATTGATGATTTTTGTTGGAACAAGTGTAAAGAAGGATGAGTCAGATGTATTTCAAGTTGTTAAATTTATTTCAAGATTTGCCAATGAAAGAGAATATTTTTCTCGTTTAATAAGAGACATTTTAACAGATAATTCAAGTCTATTAGACGAAAATGATCAACCTATTTTTAGTTCTAAATTTCCTTATTTACGAGATAAAATAAGAATAGACAAAAATATACTAAATGAAATTTACAAAGAGTTATTGAAAAAATTGTTTCATACAGAATTATCTCACCCATTAAAATTTATAGAAATAAAAAATGCCGAGGGTGAAATTGGCCTAAAATTTGACGATAATAATGATTATTTTGGCGTAATTAATATTGGCAATACAAATGATTTTCTTAAGTTAATAGAAAATGATACTGAAAATCATTATTTCGATAAAAATATTTCAAAATCTTCACTCACTTCTAAATCTCTTTTTGGAAGGATAGAAAAACGAGACTCTCAAATAAATTTTCTCATAGGTGCTAAAAAATTTAGCGAAGGGTGGAACTCTTATAGAGTTTCCTCGATGGGATTACTAAACGTTGGTAAAAATGAAGGCGCCCAAATTATTCAATTATTTGGAAGAGGTGTAAGATTAAAAGGTTATGATAATTATCTAAAGCGAAGTTATTATTTAGAAAAAAAACGTTTAATTCCGGCTGAGATTCGTGTTCCAGAAAACATTTCAATACTTGAAACTCTAAATATATTTGGATTAAATTCAAATTATATGGGCACTTTCAAAGAAATACTTAAAGGCGAAGGCATTGAAGAATCTATAACAAAAAAATTAAAAATAAAATCAAATTATCCGACAAAAACTTTGTATTTACCAATGC
Source organism: uncultured Thermococci archaeon (assembly GCA_964630765.1). Taxonomy (GTDB): domain Archaea; phylum Methanobacteriota_B; class Thermococci; order Methanofastidiosales; family Methanofastidiosaceae; genus Methanofastidiosum. The sequence continues at coordinate 13,418 of CAZVXE010000009.1, forward strand.
CGCCAGAGGATATAGACTTTCAAAGTTCATCACAAATACTTTCTCAAATGTTTTCATCAAAACTAGAGATAGGTAAAATAAAAATTGATTTAAGTTCTAAGATAGAAGTAATGGAATCCATAACTAATCTAAATCAAGTGGAACCAAAAAATGATGTGGTTGGAGAAAATAAAATAGATAAAGAGATAATTGATATTATAGATTTTGACGAAGTATTCTTAGAATTACTAAAATATAAAGACTTGAAAGGATACTCAAATTTATATTTCACGAAGAAAGATCTACAAAATATTTTTGCCAAAAAAGAAAATTCGATCCTTGAATATTCAATTGTTTGTAAGAAAGATATTCTGAATATATCTCAATTAGAAGAGATAGATAAGATACCTAAAATAAGAGATTACGCGATACAAATACTTAAAGTATTTATCGATAAGACATACACTTATAAAAAATCTTTATATATTGAAGATCGTCTTAGTTATAAAGAATTAAGTGAAGACTATGAATACCTAGTTCAACCCCATTACCTATTTGAGATGTCTTCAAATGAAATTATTCAAAAAGATGATTTAATAAACTTTTCTAAAGAACTTGAGTCTTTGATAATAGAAAAATCTGAAGAATCAGATGCGCTTTATATTGAAGATAACTCAATTGATATAAAAATAGAGGATAGGAATAAAGAAACAATTATAGATTTCTTATATTTAGATATACACTTATTTCAGCCACTGATATATAAATACACATTGAAATATGGAAATGATAAGATAGAAAATTTTGTTAAGATAAGCCCCGTTCAATTAGTCGATAGTGAGAGAAAATTTGTTATTTTGTTAAGGGATTATCTAAATCAAAAAAAGAATGAATTAAATTATGATGAAATATATCTACTTAGAAATCCATCTCGCAGAGGCGTTCATTTCTTTGAAACACAAAATTTCTATCCTGACTTTATTTTATGGACAATAAAAGGAGAGGAATTAACAATATCTTTTATTGATCCAAAAGGACTTAAAATGGTCAATCCGGAAGATGAAAAACTTAAATTGTGTACAAAGCTAAAAGAAATTGAATTGGATATCTATAATAGGGGAAAAGGAAAATCTAAATACAAAATAATAAAACTTAATTCTTTTATCTTATCCTATACACTTTATGAGAATCTTAAGTGGGAAGATAGCAAGGATGATCTAAAAAATAAAAATATTCTCTTTTTAGAAGATAAGCTTGATGCTATTGGCCAACTGTTTAAAAAAATTGAAGATGATAAAAAAAATGGCGGATAAAGAAAAAAATACCTCAGGAGGATATAGTGAGCATTGAAATTAATATTACTTATGTGCAGAAAAAGCTACATAGTTTTATCTATATCAAAGAAAAGTATAGGCATTTGTTTCCTGAACCCTGGAAAAAATTTCAAATTGAGGACCCTTATGAAAATAAAACCTATATTGTGTATTTAGAATCTTATTATAGAATACCGGGTTTGGTCGGCCTATTCGATAAATATCAATTCCTAACAGAAGGGTATGTATTTTATTTAGAAGTAGTTGAAGACAAGAAAAAATACCGAATAAGATTTGATAATTTAGATCAAATAAAACTAGATAATAAAAGTATATCTATAGATGAGGAATCTGGCGATGCTTTTACTGATCTTGAATTACTGGCTTATAATACCGATAACTATTCTAACATTACTGTAAAAGAAGGACAAAGGACATTATATTTACATTACAAAATAGAAAGAAATAAAAAAATTGTCAATTTGGCTAAGGCTTTGACCCTAAAAAATAATAAAGAATTAAGATGTGAAGTTTGTGGATTTTCTTTTTTCGAACATTACGGGGATCGGGGTAAGAATTTTATTGAAGGACATCATGTCAATCCGCTTGGATTAGTTGATGAAAGCGTCGAAACAAAAATTGAAGACATTAGACTACTCTGTTCAAATTGCCATAGTATGATCCATGTAAAGTATCCATGGCTTACTATTGAAGAATTAAAAAACGTATATCTTTCAAAATAAATAAAAGTAATGATTACTTATTAAAATTTAAGAATTAGTAACTTAGGGAATTATTTTAATTTTTCTTCCAGTTTATCTAAACCTTTATTTGAGTAATGTTCAAAAAGAACTTTTGCCATATATATTAAAATTCCTCCTCCAATTAAACTAAAAATGCTAACAGGTATAATCAACAAGTTAAAAAGTGTGCTAGAAATTGCCGTATTTAATTCATCTTGGCTTATATCTATAGTAACATTTAACTCACGATTATTAATTTCGTTTAGACTTGAATTTATATCTTTTAAGTTATTAGACTGTGATGTCAAATTAGAATTAATATATCCTAATTCCTTTGAGTTGGCTAAATTAAGAGAATCTATTTTAGTATTTAGGGCATTTAGATTTATATTTGCCATATCTAATTTTGAATCATTAAAGTTAGTTAGGGCAGTTTCAAGATTTTCTATATCCGTGTTCAATTCATTTAAAAAATGTATATTAACTAATATATTAGCACCAATACATATAATTAATGATATTAACAATGTGATTATAATTTTAGATTTACATTTTTCTTTTGACATGTGAACTAGTTTTTATCTTTGTTTATAAAAATATTTACCAAATAACCCTATCTTTTTTTCTCTTGCACTTCTTACAAATCAAAAAAGTCTTCTCTGTTTTTGGACCATAGCAATAGCTTGCAGTTAACTCAATTGGCCTAGCTAGAACTACCCCACATCTTGCACAGTAGTATTCGCTCATGCCTTCATAATCCATGCCACTTCGTAGTACTTTGGCCTTATATCTATTGTAAATCCAGCTACCCTTGTAGTAGTATCTCCTGCAAAAGTCCAGGATCCGGCTACAGTCTTAGTATGGCTACCCCCAGTAGTTCCAGGATTAGTTACTGCAGTTGTGATTCCCTGCAAGAATCTGTCAATTAGATTCGGCGTCCCGTTGTTACCATCGCAAAGTAGCCATCCTGAAGGAATGCTTGCAAGCACTCCCGACCATGCAACTATAACACCAGGGGGTACAAAAGATGGCATCCCAGGTGTCACGTTAGTCACTGAAGTTATGGTGCTGGCCCCTGCAACAACAGTTGCGAGTAACATTGCATCATTTGGCACTGATGAAGATGTTGAAATTGTGAGCCAGTTGGCGCCGTTGTCAGAATGCAGATACACATAGTTTGTGTTGTTTGCCGTTGCCGTTAGGGATTCTACTGCACTTGAAACAATTTGAAACATGCCCCCGTCATCATCTTTTACATATGCTGTTCCAGCTGCAACATCTAGATCTAAACCACTGTCAACTGAAACTGTTAATCCGGCCTTTATTCCTTCAGGGAAAAAATCCCCAAAGTATTGCCTAAAATCTGCCGAGAGGATATCCTGCCCAGCCGATACCTTTTTTGTAAATGTCATGATTATATCTCAAAATTCAATAACATAATACACAGTCATTGTTTTTGTATTGCTGAAATTTTTAGTTGGCGAGATTAATGAGTGGGTGAGAAGATCAGTCCCATTTGCTGCATAAAGTCCAATCTCAGCCCAGGTGCCATAATAATCCGCTTCCGTGTAATCAAAATAATAGGTCGCCTCGGATTTGTTTGAATAGGTATTGTTATGCAGGCTCCCGGGAACATAAGATTTCAATGACCCCAGTTGTGTTGTTAGGGCCAGATCTGTTGCTGCAACTGCTGTGCTTCCAGCCCCCACCGCCAGCTTTCCAATCACATGCTTGTTGGCATCATAATCTCCAGTTAGCACGTCTGCAAGCGCAGCTTTCAGTTTATTTGCAATCAGATTCTTTTGCCATGATCCACGTATGACTTTGTCCCTTTCAAGATCGTATTCTTCGATTCTGAATTTTCCCAGGTAAGGATTTTTATCCCCTCTTACCAACTCTATTATGTCCATTTGCTTACGTCCCATTTTGAGTTGCCATCATCATATTGGGCATCATAATCTGTTGCAACTTCAATAATTGTTTCAGTTAGAGTGATTGCTGCAGTTTCTATAACTTCTTTGTAATCTGTTGTCTGCTCTTGGCTTTCTAGAATATTTTTCACCTTTAGCCTTCTAAGTTCAGCGAACAAGCTTGCAAATGCAGAGTAAAAGTCGTCTGCAGCTGTGCATGACAAAGTGACTGTTGAAATTTGTTTTTCTTTTATCTCGTAAGTCACCGATAGTATTGTTTGGTCTTCAAGTGCCGGCATTCCAGGAAGGGATGTAAATTCGATTACTTGACCGGCCTTCAATCTTTTTCCAGGAGGATTTATCACAATCCTAGATGCATTTTTCAAGGCATATTCAATAGCCTTTTGCTGTGCCAATGTCAGCGCCGTATCTGCCTCCTGGATAGTTAGATCTATAATTGGGATATCTGTGTGGTATTCAAACATCTTTGTTGCAGTTGTAGCACTTTTTACAATCTGCACCCCATAATAAGTCTTGAAGGCCAGTTTTCCAGTTGATGCGGTCCATGGTCCGGAAAGAGTTTTGTATTTCTGGCCGCTTGCAGTTGCATTGTCATGAGCGACTTTATAGGTGTCTGTTGCCGTCCCCATTATATTGAAAACAAGCCAGTTTGTTTTTGATATGTCAAGCTGAGAATCGATTAATGTTGTTTTCACCCATCCGCCTTCAGTGGAGATATCTTCCTGGGGAATTGATCCAAAGCCAACAATGCTCCCTGTTGGGTTTCCGCCATTATCTTCAATAATAGTAAAGATTAGATCATCAAGGGGATTGCCCACCTTTTTGACATAAACGTCCAGAAACAGTATATTTGATTTTGATGGCGTAAATGTTGAAGCATATGATTTGTCATGTAAAGAAACTTCAGTCGTAGTTGTTGTTTGGCTAAAGTCTAGGAAGCCCTGTTTGCCGCCAACAACATAGACCCTATCAAAGTATTTCATTGCGTCCCGTTTGATCTTTGCACTTAGTATTTCAGTACTAGATATTGAGTGATCTGATGATAGATCTGCAGCATCATAAAAGTGAAGGTCGTCATTTTCATCAATGTAAAAATCAGCACCCACAAGACTAGAAACTTTATCAATCGCCTGGCCAACATACTCCCATGCAAATGTCATTGAGGGTATTGCTTCAGCAAAAGTTTCAAGATTAGTTGTTGTTATCTTAGGGCAGTATCTAGCCAAAATATCTGAAACGATTTCATCGGCAGTTTTGTTGTTGTATGTTTCTGCACCCGATATAGTCGTTTGCCCAGTCCTGATTGACCCATAATCTTCCCCCGAAAGTAAAATCTTATTGCTCCTGTATTGATCCAGTTCAAACTCAACTGAAGTGATAAGGCCGTGGAAGATCTTCGTAGAGGGAGGATCATTCTCATCGACATAGAATAATACTTCATTTCCCACTTCAAATGTTTCTGATAAGGCCCCGTCATCATTGTATAAACTGATTTCAAAGTAATCCGATCTTTTGCCTTTCTCGTCTGTGAATCTTGCATATTCAATTTTGTCCAAGGCTGTAAGATCTATCTCAATATCGCCGGGTTGCTCAACAATTATGGCCCAAAATAGTGAAGTTGCCCCAGTAGTTTCACTGTTTATTGATAAGGCCCCATAAGCATTATACTCAATTTGTTCAACGTCGATAAACTGAAATGCCCCAGCAGATCCATAAGCGATTACCTCAATATCGGTGTCAAAGTCCTGGATAATTATGGAGCTAGAAGAATCTACCTCTATTAGTGCATGATAAGTAGTTGCAGCAGCAATCTCCATTGTTCCGGCGCCAGTGGCTTCATTTTCTCCTGCAAATGAAGCGCTCAATTGAATATCTATGCCTGAATCAGAGACTATTGATTCACTTAGGATATATGCAGTGATGCTGTTAAAAGTGAGATCGCCTAATCCAATGATGTTCAATGTTTTTTTGAAGCTTGTTGTTATTTCGGCCGTGATTGATCCTGCTCCGGTAAGCTCTATCAGATCGGTGTCAGAACCAATGTCCTGGAGGAAAAGGGATCCGTTTGCAGTGTATGAAGTGCCAATAATGTAATTTGTTTTAGCTGCTAACTCTAGGATGCCGGCCCCGAGGAGTATAATATCAGGAGGGGCCCAAAAAGAGTAAACATTTATCGAAGCTTTTGAAATATAATCTATTGACTCCATGTCCTGTATCTGGATTGAACCTGCCCCAGTGAAAAGGATCAATTCAATATCATAATCAATATCCTGTATTGTAACTGAAGAAGCTGCAGTCAGAACGGTGCTGTAAGAGTAATCTGCAGTTGCGCTTATCTCTATTGAAGCAAATGAAGTTATTTCAAGAAGATCATACTTATTCATGTGTTTTATGAGGTTGACAAAAGACAGCCCAGTTGTTGTAATATTTGAAACATAATTCCCTGTTGCGGATATTGTTACCTCTGCATTGCTTTGATATTCTATTAAAGTTATGGATCCAGAATATTCTTGTATCTCAAATGATCCAGCGCCCCCAAATGTGACATCAACTACTTTTCCTTGGATTGTACTTATCTCAAAAGTTGATGCACCGGTGATGTTTGAAAAACTGGCCAGTTGTTGATACCCCAAAGCCTCTGTTCTCCCGGCTCCATCAAAAGTTACAGATAAGGCCATGCATGAAATCCCGGAGACTACAAATGATCCATAACCTGAAAATGTGATAAGTTCAATGTCAGAGTCGATATCTTGGGAAATGACTGCGCCCAGGCTAATGTAATTTATGCTGCAAACATAATCAGTAACTGCGGCAACTTCAATTGCCGCATAGCCCAGATAAGTGATAGTTTGCTTATATGAAAATGCCGCTGAAGCTGTTATGGCCCCTGCTCCAGTGAGTTCAACTAAAGAGGAATAACCTCTGTGATCTTCATAAGAAAAGCTGCCTTTGCCAGCGATAATTATTGTTTCAATGTCAGCGTCAACATCCTGGATGACGATTGATCCAAATCCTGTGAGTGTTACAGTTTCAGAATATAATAAGCCGTAAGAGCAGGAAACTGCTCCGTTTGAGGTATAAGTTATTGTTGCTGCACGTGTTATCCCAGCTGCAGTTACAGCGACTGTACCATTTGCAGAGTAAGTCACAGTTTCTTGATATTCCTCGCCACTTGGCTCGGTGTAGTCAATCACGAGCTTTGGAGTGTTAGTGGAATTCTCGGATGCATAATAGTATCCGGTGTATGCATAGGTCCCAGAAGGTGCGCTATTTGAATAGTCATAGGTGTATTCCATTATGCAATATTTAGTTGTGCCTGCACAGACAATATCCGATTTCCCCGTTGCATCAAGATTGATTGTTTGGTAGCCATTTGATGTTGTGCCTATAGTCCCATATGAGCTCCCACTATATGCTGCAAAATCGCTTGTTGCAAGTGTGCTTCCCTGTGTGCCTTTCAATGCGCAAAGCGTTGGACCGTAACTGTGTGAATAGATGTAAACTGAAAGAGCCGCTGAATTAATAGTTGAGCCGCTTGGGATGCCTGAAGTATCAAAGTACAGAAATCCCCTCTGGATTGAGTATAAGTAACCTAGTATCTTATCGAAGGATTTACTTGTTCTAACGGCCGTAGTTGTGATTGCGTTGTAAACTGTTTCACCAGTTGCCCGTGCCGTACTCCAAGTTCCGCTAGTCACACCTTTTATGTATCCATCGGCTGAAGTTGCGTAATAGGTTGTAGAATCTATGTATACTGTTTTTTTGCCTTTCAGTTTTTCATTGCCGGGCCCGAGAAGGCCGTAGTTTTGGACCATCCATGCCCAATTTTTAGCCTTATCATCAAAATACTTGACATAGAAAATTCTGCCGTCTTTTTTTACTATTCTGTGTTTCAAAGGCTCAGAAAAATAATCGTGGCCCTCTACCCACATCCTGGGCGTGGGTATCCAGATTTTTTCCTTTGTATCAAGCTCAAAAGTAAATACGTCAGCTTTTTTCCCCTTTGGATGGAATCCTTTCAGATGGAGTTCATACCAGACCTCAACATCTTGAAGGGGGATCTTTCCCGTGTCCACCACAAGCGATTCCTGGACATAGCGCTCATGGATTCTGTTGTGTATCCAAAGGCCGTCTGAGATGACGTGCTTCAGTTCATAATTATTGATCTGCTCAATTTTGGCAAATCTATCAAAAGAAACTTCTTTCCCATTTAGTATGATCTTGCTTATTGTTGCTTCGTACTGCCGATCATACCCTTTCCTGAAGCCAAAATATTTTTCCTTGTTTCTGTCTTTTCTAAAGCCGACAGAAAACTTGTGCCCATCCATTATGAATTTGTCTTTTTCTTCCCGGATCGTTATATCGATTGTTCTGAGATTGTGATTGTCGTCTTCATAATGGACAGGCTTTTCTTCACAGATTGTCCTGAATCTTCCTGGCGCAATTTGGAATGTTTTTGAAGCAAGGGTCCTTTTTTCAACTACCTCTTGCTCTCTATTAACTTTTCCAAAATTGTAATCATAGCTGCCCAGGGTACCACTTCACAAATTAAAAATAAAAAATAGGTTTATGCCCTGGATTCAGTTTCTTTGATGATTATCTGCAAGGAGTCGCCGTCTTCAACGGCCTTAGTCGCCGAGAACTTGTGTCTCATCAACATATCCCCCGCTGGATCCCCGTCATCGTTGAAAATTCCAACTTCATTGACTGATAGGCTTCCTGTAAAGGAGAAGGTCTTTGTCCACTTTGCCTTGTAGTCGGCCTCATATTCGCATGTTGCAGCGGCTCTTGCCCCGCCATTTGTTGTTATTTCCGTAGTCAAGGCTGTCTGGTCGTTTGCCTCCGCTGTAGTCCCACTACCTAGTGCAATATATGTGAATGGGGCGGTAGATACACCGTTTAGCAGTTTGGCCTTCATTTCAAGTCCTTTGTTCACGAGTGTTGCCATAATACTAATCCTCCGATTTTTCTATTTTTGGGTAGTCATTACCCATTTCTTTTATGTTACCATCTTTATCCCGGACCACCCACGTCACGAGATATTCCGTTTTGCTTTTTGCTTCCATTCTAGAATCCCACCCTGGTGATTCTATTGATTCTTTTCATGATTTCATCGGCTATCCTGTCGGGATCGCCGTTTCCAGAAATATTGAAAGTGTTGTTAATCGTAACATTTTTTCCCTGGAGCTTTGATCCGTCTTTGAAGGCTAGGATATTGTCGTCTGGATGAAAATTCACAATGCTTCCATCCTTCTTTATCAATGCATCGTTTACGCTCCTAGATATCTCGCCTGTTGAGTTATTGTAGTATCCCACTAATCCCCCGCCAGCGCTGTTACGGATTGTGTCATAGGTATGCCCACCGCTTGAGAAAGAGTTTGACACGAACGCACCACCCCTTTCAGGGCCTTCATAGACTATATCGTTCCCAGCCTGGACCCTTTCCCCTGAAGTGAAAGTCCTGCATCCGCCTCCTCCTCCGCCACCGGGATTTAGCATCTGCCTAACTGTGTTCATTGCCGAGTTCATGTAGTTGATAGCAGAACCTGCAGTCCTCCCAAGCGTATCAACTTCAGTTCCAGTTTTTGTGGTCTGGTCCCGGTATAATTTGAGAAGTTCTGTAGCAGAGAGAACGTTTTGGGTGTTGTTTAGGACTGCCAAGGAATTGTCTTGTTTCTTTTCCTTGTTTTCATTTTCGGCACGCTGGATCTCCCTCAAGCGCCCCAAGGCATCTGCGGCATTTTCCGATACTCCCGGAAGTGTGTTTGGGGTTACCGCCCCTGGGCTAGTCCATCTGCCTCTTGCGGCAGCTTCGTAGGGAGTATAGGCCCCGGCTTTTTCATACTGCACCTGCTGGCCTGCATAGTCCCATAGGGCCATACCGCCTGGATTTGTCACCCTCAATCCCATTTCAATGATTTTATCGAGATGCAGATCTTTGATAATAACGCTGATTCTTGAAAGCGCATCCTCGATTATGCCTAAGATGTATGATACTCGGTCAAAGGCATCGGCCAGTTTTGTGATAGCCTCTTCAGAAGAAGTTACGCCTGCGAGTTTCATTATGACATTTCCCAGCTCTGAACCAAAACTAATTGAATGCTGCAAAAGGTTCCCAAAAGAATCGACCAGTGGCTGTATTTCACCGGATTTTATCATCTCTGAAATCTTGGCTGCAATGTTTTCTAATGTTGGCGCTATTGCCCCGGTCAGCTCATCCCCGAACAAAGTCTTTATATTCTGGACCTGATTCTCAAAATTTGCAAATATCCCTGCTGTTGAGTTCCTTAGCGCCTCTGCGCTTCCGCCAAAAGACTTTTCCAACTGTTTGGCCAGGTAGTCGGCCTTTTGGGCCGCAGTCATTGATTTCATGCTCAGGGCGTCAAGCTCGACACCGTTCTGCTCGAGCGTTGATGTGCTGCCAGAAAGCGCCATTGTGACCTGTTTTGTTGCAGACTCAAGGCCAATCCCTTGAGCTGCTGCATAGTCTTCCGCTACTGACAAGAGCTTTAGTGATCTTTCATAGTCTTTTGTTATGGCTATAAGATTGTTGAAGCTCTTCCTGATTTCTGTGTCGTCGATGGAAGAGAGTTCGGAATGCTGACCTATCACATTTTCAATCTGCTTTGAGTAGGACTGCATCCCTGCGTTTTTCAGTAGATTTTCTGTCTGTGACCGGAACTTTGACTGCTCTAACGAGAGCTTTACCATCTCCCGATTCAAGTTTTGGACTGCGGAGATGCCATAAGTTGTGATGGCCGTTGCCATTGTACCTACGGCGACTTCTGCCGCATGGCCCAAAGAATGCATTGCCCCGCCGGCTTTGGATGTGCCCTTTTCAAGGCCGCCAAGTGCCGACTCCACGTTTTTTATAGGGCCAGACGCTCTGTCTTCAGCAGTGACTGTTATCTTGACGTTTTGCTCTGCCATGATACTCTTTTCTCTTTTTGATCAGCTCTTCAGCCTGAATTCTCATCTCTTCTTGGGTGTCTTCCATAGGATTCTGGTACAGGACATATCCTCTCACAAGCCTCCTTTTTTCAAGGACCGTGAGCTTTGGAATCTCCCATATCTTATACCCAAGCTGGTGCAGCACCTGCTCCTCAAGGAGCCTTGCCTTTGCTTCCAGGCTCGGGGCGAAAGGATTCTTTTATGTCGCTAATGTCAAGGAGCTTTTGGACTAGATTGGCTATTGCCTTTGTTTTCCCAAACTTTTTGATTTCATCAGGTGATAGTTTAGGCTCAACTATATGGGCCGAGAGGATATCGTATCCTTTTTGAGGGTCTGAGAGCAGGGTTATCTCCCCCTCCGGGATTGGTATGACCTTGGCTTCCTTGCCTGGCTCAATCTCAATCAGTATCGCTTTCAACTCACCCTTCTCATCCCGCTCATGCAAAAAATATGATTTTTCAACTATCATTATGAAATCGCCTCACCAGTTTGTTTTTGCAAAGGGTGCCTCCCACAGCACCTGGGCTGATGTGCCAGAGAAAGAGAACTTGTAGCTCATCTTTGTGTCAAGCGGGAATGCTGCACTGTAATCGCTAAAGATGCAGTTAGAAAGCGTTATCTTTGCAGAATCAGATGCCTCGTCAGCATAGCCCTTGTCAATGACAATATCTTTTGCAGCCAGTGTTTCATTTGTAGAGGTACCGCCAAGCACCAGTTGTTCTATTTCACTTGCTGTTAGTGAGTCTGGTATGTATGCAGTTATTGACCCATTTATCGCCTCAAATTTTCCAGAGTATGCTGTCGATGCGGACCTTCCAGCAAGCCCGTGTCCAACGTCAATACCTCTAGAGATTGTAAATTCTAGATCCGTTATGTATGTGATGCCTGCTATTGAACCTATAGCATATGTGAACTCATGAGGCTTCCATGCTTTTGAGTCATCGATTGCAACTGTTGTCGGTGCTGTGAAGGGATTGTTTAGATCTAAATCCTTCCCGACGATATCAAGACTCCCTGACACCGGCTCGTTTAGACCCATCTTGAATGATAAGCTCTTTGCGTAGCACCCGAGAATCTGCGCCATCTTATCGTTTGTTCCCTTCATGAGGCACGAAGTTGTGAACGGTATCGGGGCACCTGAGGGTGTTATCGTCCATGTGAATGGCGATTCATCCTCCAATGGATCGGTGTTAGAAATACCCCCTAGCATGAGGGCAAACGGCAACGCCCCGTTATAGACAAAATCTATCTTCCCTCTTGCCTTTGCCGTGTGGTAGGATATCTCTGAAGGGTATGCCATTGCAGCCGGATTTACTGCTGTGATCTGATTTTCAAGGCCGTACTCATATTCAGAGTCCAGGCCCAATATCTCATCTATACCCGTGGTAGGAGTAGTTGGGTCAACACCAACACCCCATGTGCTTTCCTTTTTTACAAACACGTCTCCTTTTGTGTATGTCATAATTTTCACCTATGTATCACGTACCAGACAAGGTACGTCGATTCTCATTGCATTCACAGAAACACCATTTCTCTCAGTTGCTGCCAGATCAAAGCTGATGTTTCTGCCATAAAATGTTCCAAAATAATCACAAGTTGCAGACCCTGATTTGTTTTTTAGGTCTGGATTAGATCTCACCGTATCTATGATACCAGAATAGATTGCCCCAATCTTTGATGTGCTAGATGTCTGCTCTTCAAATATCACAAAGCGAACGTAAAACTCAATCTGCTTGTTGGGGTATGATAGCGATATGGAATCAATGTTTCCAGCGATCATCTCGATTGCAACTTCAGGAGTTTCAAAGGATGTTGAGAACTTTGTAGGCCTGCTCCAAGTTTTTACGTCAGAAAGACCTGTGGCAGCACTGAAGATTCTTTCAACGTTAGCGAGAAATGATATTGGGTCAAAGCTCATCCTAAAACACCCCTCAATTTCTTTGGTAGATGCTCCAAGATCAGCTCCATCCTTAGCTCAATCTCCTTTCTTGAGATGGTCTCCTCAGAAACGGTGTCGTTTTCAAAAACTACTGAAGCATGAGTTACCTTTGTTGCGCCTGACTTCTGCCTTAGCTTTAGGTCAGACTCATAGAGCTTGTTAGAGACATAGAGCGTTGCATACTCTGATGCCAGGATTGATTCCCTAGAGCCTTTTGCATAGCCATACGTTAGAGATACCTTGGTCTTGGATTTTCCGATTGGCCATGAATAGGCTTCAGCATCTGTGCCTAGTATCAGCCGGTCATAATCCAATATGACTTTTGAAGACGTTACAGATAATCCGTCTATATCGAGTGCTTCGATTGAATTTATGGGGGCATACTGCCTGAGATAAAGGCCGTTTGCACGGCGGTATGCGCTATAATCTTCTGTAGAGAAAATGTCCCTTGCCTTTATGTCAATGGAAATGTCTTCTATGGATCTGGCCCTAAAATTAAGGCCAGTTAGAGATTCTATCAAAGCATCTGCCTCGTCAAGCCATGAGCTTCTTATCTCCTGAGCGTCCTTGTGGGAGATTTCAGAAATCTTCTTTGGAGATGAATAGTTCCCGAGGCCTAAAAGATAGGGCCTGTCCGTTATGTCGGCCGGGTATTCACTTGATATCTCATTTAGTTCTGTTGCATCAAGCCCGCCATCGGCTAGCAAAACTGCAGTTACGCCCTCTACCAAATTTAGGGCCAGAACTAGATCATCAAGCGTAGCATCCGATAGGTCGATCTCCGCTTCGCTGCCTATGAAAAGTGTTGAGTTCTCAATCCACAGATTTGCTTCAGATTCACCGGAATAGAAAATCGATAGAGCATCCATTTTTAAGGCCCCATAAGCCAAAGCAGTATTGAAATTATTGAGAAAATTATCCCGCCGCCTACTGCAAACTCAACTATAGTTATTGCGCCAGCTGTCCTGTCCTGCCAGGTCTCAAGGGAGCTTAACCTCTCCTCATGATCTTTGTATGAGTCGCACTGGTCGTTTAGCTTCTTCTTTATCCACGAGAGGTCGGTCTTTATTTCTATCAAAATGTCGTGATCGGCGGGTTCCATAATACGCCTCTAATAACCGACTGCCCGCCATATGCCATCAGCATCTGCTGTGGTCACGATAGTTACAGCGCTTCCGCTGCATGGAAAAGTCTCGTTTATTGCGGCGGCATCTGCAACTGCTGCAGAGCCTGTAAACTCAATCGACAGGGATTCGCATATCACAAGACCAGTGTTAATGTCGCCACCTGTATCAGAAACGCCGTTTGTGAATATTCCCCATGTTGTAGCCTTATCCCCGCTCTTCCCGTATCCCTTTATTTCGCTAGAAAACGCCATCACTTCACCTTCTTACCATTTTTGATATTTCCAAGTTCGATACCCTCTATTACTGTGAATCCGCCTTTCTTTTTCAAAAGCTCTATGTCTTCCAGGATTCTTACCTCCGACACCTTGTCCCTCCCAGTGAACTGGTAGACTATGCCAGTTGTTCCCTGGAAGGTGTAATAAGTCTCGGGCCCATCGTATCTAACTTTTGCCATGCTGATCACCTAAAATAAAAATAGGGCCTATTTCAGACCCCTGATCTTTCCCTGGGCTTTGAAGCGGTCGCACCAGATCTCCCCAATCCAGGAGAATACCCCTTCAGTTCCAAACTTGTCCTGGATGAAGGGATCTGATGTCTCGACATATGTTATGGGTTTTAGCATTTCAAGTGAGATGTGGTCGAGATCCAAGATGTAAACTCTGGATATGGTGTCCTTGGGGACGTTGTTGCTCCTTAGAATTGGGATTCCATCAAAAGTTGCAACTGGCACCCCGGCCTCCTTTCCCCTGACCTTTATCCCGTTCACAGTAAACTCTATGTATGCATCAGGAGTGTAGACCTCTTTTGGCCTTTCAAGCTGGGCTATACGTTTTGCAGTGTCATAACCTGTCAATATGGCCTTATTTTTCCTGCCACCGCCGTCCCAGTAGGGCTCGCACTCTGCTATGACGTCGTCTATCATTGAAAGTGTGAGGGTCCTGTCTGTCTCAGTGCCGGATGATCCGCCATGTGAAACATTGGCGTCTGTCCAACTCGCAGCAGCGTCCCTGTCAAGTCCGTAGACATCACCTTCGTTTGTGGTGAGCTCAGTTTCTGCCACCTCAGAATAGGAAGAGATGAGCCTGTCAAGCGGCGTTATTATGCTGCCGTCAGTTGCAGCGCCATCTGCATCTGCTAAGATGTTCCTGTTCAAAGTGTTTCTAAACTCATCTGCAGTGTAAGAAACAACATCTGCCCACTTTATGGTGTCGTCCTTCTGCTCTAGAAGCCTCTCCATCTCCGAGATGTTTGTAGCACGTGCAACGGTATGCGGTGTCACTGTTATCTCTGCAAATGTGGGCTTCTTTGTCTCTGGTATTCCCCCGTCCTCAGTTATGTGGCCCCCAGTTGTTAGGCCTGCTGCAGTTAGCGCCCTGTACCCTGATTTTGACCAGGGCCTCTTTGGAAGAAGGGCAAATGCATTGGATTCTGTAACTATCTGGGAGTAAAGCGTTGCCCCGAATAGAACGTTTTTTACCCCAGTTGTGGATGTTAATACAGGGGCATCAGACTTTGAAAGATCAATCTCCTCAGCTATATCGCTTGCCCTGTTATACTTCTGGAATACCCTTGGGTCGACCCCTGATTGCTTCAGCGGCTGCCAGTAGTAGTAGTCCAGCATGTCCTCATAGCTCTTGAAAAATGGAGCGGTCATTAGATCCTCTTCTGCGATAGGGTTGAAACTATGTCGTCAGTTGAGATTTCCTTTTGGGATACGCCCTCTGACTTCTGCACCGGCCTGAACTCAGAGAGGATCTCTTTCTTTATTTCCTCCCTGATTTTTTCAAGCTCTAATTTAGGGCCGGTGTCTTTTTCCTCGGCCTTAAGAATGCCAAGGATCTCATCTATTCTTGAAAGCGGCTCAAGCCTCTTTTCAAGATCGTTCCTGTATGCCTCAAAGTCGGAGCGTGTAAGAAACTCTGGCTCCGCCTTTTCGGGATTTATATCTTCTTCCGGCATCTCTTTTTCCTCTTTTAAGATGTCAAACTGTGCCGCAGGGTTTGCCCCGGAACGGCAGATTGTTACTGCAGAAAGATTTAGGTCAGAGACTATCCTTGTGCAGCCTTCGCTTGAGCTGCAGGGCCTAGAGTTTAGGACGTTTCCAGAAATAGAATAGGATCTGTAGTCCCCGTCCTCTATGGCCTTTCTGACCTCCCTGCAGTATTCCGTGTCGTCCCATACTTTGGCAAGGACGAACAGGGCCTCCTTCTCCTTCTCAAGGCTACAAAACTTTGAAAGCTCTTCATCGTTTGGAGGCCTTACCTCAGTCTTGTAGATTAGGCCTTTTTTCTCAAAGGACTCGACAATCTCGCCGACTATCTGGTCCTTGTGGTCTACTGTGACCCTAGCACGCTTCAAAAGCTCCGGAAGCGCCTTCTTCACGGCGCCAATCCTTATGACGTCCCCCTGGCTGTCCAGTATCTCTGCCGATGCTGGGCCGAATATGAAGAAATCGCCTTCGCTGTTCACCTTGAAGAACTCGCCCTGAAATCTGAATGAGTCTTCCATGATCTTAAACTTCAAACAATTTATTGATTCTGTCATTGATCTTTAGAACGGTTTGATCAAGCTCCTCCATGGCGGAGTTGTATAGGAACATGGTTCTTGTCATCTTCCGCTTCATTGGCACGCCTAATGGAGGTGGCTCGACAAACTTTGCATACATCACAAGTGCAGAAACATTTGCAGAATCAGATGTTCTTGCAGGCGTTATTGACTGCCTAAGATTTCCCGTTCTAACTGGCGATCTGGACTTTGAAAGGTTGGAGGTCCTAAGCGCCCAGTTTGCAATCTCCTCAGAAACTATGCTGCCAAGTTCGGATGGGGCCTTTCCAAGAACCGTCTTCAAAGGCTCCGCCTTTACATCAAGTGAAATATTTATCATATGTGGCTTTTATGTTTTCAATGGACGTATCATACTCCGGAAGCGGCTTGTAAGTGATGCCGTTGTCCCCCGGATATGGCTTTTTGTGGAACACTTTGAGAATCCATATTTCGTGGGGTATGCCTTCCGGGAACGCATCGCACTTGTGCTCCTTTCTGTAGTGGGTGCACATAAGGCATAGATTAATCCCTCTTGTAATGCCTTCACCGGCAACAAACCTGTTATTTGGATCATCCTTCTTAAGCTCTGATATTTGTATCACCTAAGTAGTCCACATCATAGATTTTGACCTTTATATTTTTTTGTCTTTCCGGGTCCAAGCCTTCATTGTACAGTAGTTCTTTCTCAGACTCCGTAAGATCCCTGAAAGAAGTGTTGTTTATGCGGAAAATCGATCCGTTCTGCAGTATGACTTCCTCTTGGGTGTACCCATATGAATTTCCAATATAAATGACCCTTGTTCCATAAGGGACGTGGATTTTTAGCATTGTTATATGGCCGTCGCTTGCGTGCATGTAATGGTAACCAAAGGCAAGGGCAATGTCGCTGTCCTTGCTTGTGCTTGAGAATCCTTTATCATCGAAGATATCCTTTAGCTCAGGATCATTTGGATCAAGAATATGATCTAATATGTCAGCTTCATCAAGGCCCCTCCAAAAGACAACACCCTCTTCGTTGATTTTGCTTCCTTCTAGATTGAATATCTTTTTCATTGTTTCAATCGCTTTCAGTGCACGCTCTATTTGGAGTTTGTAGGATATCCTCTTTAGATAATCTAAGGGGTGCCGTAATATTGTGTTTATGTAATAGGATGTGGAGGAGTATTCCCAGAGAGCATCCTGCATCTCTTCGGTGAAGTCTTTCCTCTTCTCAGCTGGCACATCGTCCCACCTTTTGGTAGCTGGCCCTACCCTGAACTCATAGTAGCACCTGCAGTTCGGATGAAGCGGCGGATTGCCAAATGATGTCTCTGAATCAATGTGAATCCATCCCTCTTTTGAGGCCTGAACGCAGCTGACACATGCAAGGCCGTCTTCAGTAAAAATGAATCTCTTCTCAGTGGCCCCAAGATCCATTGCTGCCCGCTCTGATGCGAAGCTGAATGCTCTCGTTCCTTCGGTCCTTGCCACCATCCGCCAGTAGTAAGAATCCCTTCTATTGAAATACTCCTCAGATAATCTTTTTCTGACCGTCTGCCAGTTGTAGCCTTTTAGTATTTCTTCCTCGATAATACTGAATATGTTCTCCTTTTCCCTTTCCTCCCACTTATCGAAGAAGGGCGAGACGTAAACCTCAAAATACTCCTTCAGGTATTTCAGTATGTTTGGATTGATATCATCTTTTGAGAATATTTTTGAGTATTTAGAAATTGTATTCAGGTAAGCATGATTAAAAATAAGATGAATATTAGCCCTAAGCTCGGCATCCAGCTTTAGTGCAACGTCTGATACGGCCGGAATTATTTCATTATCAAGATTGGCCCTATCTTTTGAACTGTTTTCCAGAGTTTGAAGCAGGCCATACTCATAATCCCTTGAAATATGGAAGAGTGTATCCGCAAGATCATCAAACAATTTGTCTAGCGGATCTTTCTGTTTTTCTATCTGCGGGATGGACTCTTTTGGCTTTGTTTCTTTTGTTATGATCGGATTGATTGTGCCATCGTCTTCTATCTCAATCTCAAGACCAGAGCTTCTGTAGATGGCGACTGTTTCGGCCCTTAGCTTCTGGACCAACGCTGACTCTTTCTTGTCTTCACGCTCTATCTCGTCAAAATCAAAGTACCAGTCCGTTATTCCAAGAGCTGAAAGAAGAACAGTGTTTATGGGCTCAGAGATAGTCCTCATCCATGCCTTTGTGGTGTTCGCCATCACGTCTATCTGCAGCATCGGGTTGTTCCCCGCCTTGCCACTCTCAACTGTGCCTGCAAAGACTGGAGTCACGCCGTAATTTGAGAGGAGCATATCACGATAGTAGCGGTGCCACTCCAGGGCCTGGAGCTTTGAGGGATCAGAAAGCACATCATGGATCTCTATCTTACCTTTCGAGTTTCCCAAGAATAGATTGAATAGCTTTGAGCCTATGCTTTTTCTTTTTTCGGCCATCGATGCTATTGCCTGCTCTAGTGATGCAACTTCGTCCTGCGTATAGCCCTCGAAGGCGAATATCTTTGCCAGCGTGCCCTTTTCAAAAGTGTCGCGATTCAGGAGGTCTAGATTTAGGGCCGCTTCTATCTGATTTATGCATGCCTGGATTATTGGAGTGCCGTATTCATCGGGGAGCCTCCTATTGAAGTGGCCCTCTATTATCTCTCTCTTGGAGTAGCGCCTTCTTATCCTGCTCCCAGAATAAAGTATGTATGCCGTTTCCCAAAGCTCTATTCTATGTTTGGGGCACTTCCCTTTTGAATCCGATAAATATTCTTCATCAAGCAGATTGCAGATGGGGCAGAAGTATGACCAATCAGAAT
This sequence comes from uncultured Thermococci archaeon, assembly GCA_964630765.1. GTDB lineage: Archaea > Methanobacteriota_B > Thermococci > Methanofastidiosales > Methanofastidiosaceae > Methanofastidiosum. Next base: position 32,756 of record CAZVXE010000009.1, read on the forward strand.
CGCCACGCTTAACCTTCCCAATTAAAAGAGGATTCTCAACATAGAGCGCTTGGGGCTCCTCCATTATGAAATACTTTCCTCTGTCGTTCTGCCTTATGTAAGAAAGGGATAGATAATAGTCATCGATACAAAGCTCCCATTTGAGGGCGGATCTTATGATTGAATAAAGATCTATATCTGGATGGGGATTGTCTATGAACTTCTCAAGCTTATTTTTTTGTTCTATATCTGGCCTTAAAATTAGGCCGCCGCAGTCGCATCTATCTGATTCTGGAGTTTTCTCAAAGGTCTGTCCACACTTGCTGCACTTGGCATTGAAAAGAGGTTTGATCGACCATCCGGCGTTTGTGACCTCACGCATTATTGCATTGTGGATTGGCTGGACAAGCGGTGAATGATCACAGTATTTCAGGATCTTCTCCTTTGATATTGTTGGGAACTTCGGCTCGGATGTTTCCTTTAGGTAGAGGTTGCCGTCCTGTCCAACTATAGAAAGCTCCTTCTCCAGTAATGCAACTCTATTTTTAAGGCCAGAAATGACTGTGCCATATGGATTAATTTTTGCAAGAAAAGACAATCAAAGAGTATCTAGACTGGGTAAAGAGTTTATATGAATTGTCTATCAATTTGAATAAGCTTAAAAGAAATAAAAACTTAAACATTGCATTATTGATTATAAAGGGCATGATTGCATGGAACTAGAGCTTATCTCTGAAACAAGAGAGATCCTAAATACGGTAGAGGAACTCACAGCAAAGAAATTCAAATTTATCCCTAACAATAAAATAACTTCTAATGCCAAGCTTAAGATGGCTAGAGAGGGCATGGAAAATCACATAGTATACTACAAAGAAGGCGTGAATCAAAGAATCAATCACATAATAGCCCATGAGTGTAGTCATATACTTAGAATTTATGAAGCTGCTCCATCCGAGAGGCTTATCCCTTATTTTTCATCCAAGAACTATGAACATGCATTCGAAGAAAACAGAAAGGATATTAATAATATTTCCAAAATTATAAATGAATCAAAACTTAATCAATTGATTGAAATGCTCTTCAAAGGTCTGGTAATGCAGCTTACTAATCAGCCTGTTGATCTAAAAATCGAAGAGTGGATCTATAATGAATATCCAGGATTAAGAGAATTTCAGGAAATCTCTTTTCAATCCCAGCTACAGGAAGCTTTAGGGGGATTGACTGAAGATGTTAAAAAAATAACACCTTCTAAAATCTATGAAGCTTCACATTCGATGAACTATGCTTATTTTAATGTCCTAGCCAAAAATACAAAATTTGATTTAGACTCTGCCTACGATAATTTTGAATTTGAGGTTAAAGGCAAATTACTTATTGAGATTATGGACAAATATGAAAACAACTTAGATGGCGACATTAAAAGAATCAATGATTGGGCCAAAATATTGGATCTTTCTTCGTGGTATGAATGGAAAAGATTTGAAGAAGTGCCTTCTAACTACGAGTATATGATTTAATAAGAATTGCTACTAAAAATTTATATAGTATCCCCTTACCAATTAAACAGATTAAATTTGAGGCCACTCAATGTTAATGAAAAAGAATGTAAGGATTATTATATCAATTATTGCTATTTTATTGCTAAGCGCATGTATATCTAATTCATCTGAAAAGCCACCAGCAATAGAGCAAAAAGTGACTGGACATCCCGAAGCTGACCCCGCCCAAGTTGTTTCTAATACTTACTCCCTATTAAAGGATAAAATTGACCTTAAGATTGACAAGATCATTTACTCAAAGGAAAACGGGATATGTGTTATTTCTCTTGTCAGCAGTGACTTTTCCCCTCTATCTTCAAATCAGGATAGCTACTACAAGGACTGTTGCACGATTGCTAAAGAATTATTTGCCATGAAAGAAATAGATGCGGTTATTTTACCCTATCTTAACGTTTCAAAGGCAGGAGAAGTTGAGATTGAGGCATCCTATGGAATTCAAAAAGATTCCCCCATACAAAACTACTGGGAAGAAATATTCAGAGTGAAGGATTACAAAAAAACTGTAGAATTCTTTTTTACGGACATGAAAACATATGTAACAGAAAACTATAAAATTACAAATAGAACATTATAAAAAATTAAAATAATTTTTCTACCCTTTTGTCCATCTCTAACTCTCTTGCCGAGAAGTAGCCCCACTCCTCTGTTGGCCCTAAAACTAGGCCGTAGTATATTATGTCATTTTCTGGCTTCCCGTTTATAATTGAGCCGCCCGTCTCGTCCTCTACTCTCCTTATTTCAGATACTTCAGTTGCAAACCAGTGCCAGCCTGTTTCGCTCTTCCATGCGGCTATTATCTCGTTACCTTCAACAAACTTCTTCCCGTTCATTTCAATAATTGCTGCCGTTTTGTATCACCTGATTTTATTGGGATATAGATGGATTTATACGTTGTCATTACGGAAAGAGAAAAGAAATAATTTTCCTACTTTTTCCACATTTTATATATGTGGAAAATGGTTTGAAATAAATAATCAAATCAAGATATGTTTTCAACTTTTTCATAAAGTTCGGGTAATCTATCCTCTCTCATTCTAAATTTAGTTCCATGATTGTGGCCAGTTCTTGCATCAAAATCAATCAGTATTACCCCGTTTTCAATAGCTTTAACGAATTTATCAAAATCAAATTTTTCTAATTTCAATATATCTCTGTAATAATAAAACTCTTTGCCTTCTTCTTTTTTCACTTCGGCTTTGACATAAAAACAATTTAGAAGTTTTGTACCGGCCGTATGATGCAAATCTTCAAATCCCCAATAAGGTTGGGGATTTAGTTCTACAAGTCCTACTTTTTTCTCAACGTTTTTCATCCATTGCCCATGTCTATCTGAAACTTTAGTCGAATCAAAAGAGATAACGATCTTCTTTGAATTTCTATCAACCACGACCCCAAATCCCCTATCTGTTCTTGAAAGTCCATTTATGGTCTGTCTGAAACTCATTTCTTCAGGAGAATATTTGATGCCTGCCTCTTTATGGGGCCATCCATATAAGGGAAGAAGAATTGCAGGGACAATTTTTAATGCCCTTGGTGAGGGTTCTGTATGAAAAAGAGTGGTTAGCGAAGAAGAACCTTTTCTTTGGCATTTTAATTCCCATTCTGAAGCATTGGGTAACGGCAAATTATTTTCTTCGATCCCAAGTAAATCCTCTAGAGTATTACCAACACCACCGGCATTTCCAGGCCTTAAATTCTGTATCCATCCCATATCTCTTACTTCTATTAATTTTGAAATTAGCTCTTCTTTTGTATAAATTTTCATGCAATCATCTATATGTCCTTTTTAGGAGCGGGTTTCCAGAAATCAAGCAAATACTCAAAGGTTACTCCCATTGTGATATAATTACTTGGCCACCCAAATATTCCTACTTTATTAACAATATTTGTCCTGTCCCAGATGATAATGTTCCTAAGTTCATAATTTCGTTCTCTTAATTCATTTATCAAAGAAACATGAATTGTAATTCTTGAGTTTTCCCACCACATATCTGGCACGTTAATAACACAATGCCCTCTTGGTTTTATTAGGGGTAATATATTCTCAAAAATATCCCCCATTTGAGAGGTATACTCATCAATATCTAGAATGCCCAAATCACGGGAGTCCTGGGAATATTGCTCGACCTTGCCCAGCTGCTCAGTATTTCTATCTCTTCGAGATTTATTTTTACGGGGTCTGTTTAATAAATTAGCATAGGGTGGTGAAGTAAATATAAGGGAGATTGTTTCGTCATCAAAATATTTTTCGATATTTCGGGCATCGTCCTGAATTGCTATTTGAGATGTATTGCTAAATAATTTCTCATCGGCCAATCGTTTTCCACATAATTTAATATATTCTTCATGGAGATCGAATCCTACAGCATTACGATTTAAGGATTTAGCAGCGACCAGAGTTGTCCCACTTCCAACAAAAGGATCAACTACAAGTTCACCCTCGTGTGTAAACAGTTGGATTACTTTTCTAGCTAGAGAAATTGGGAACGTTGCAGGATGGATACTTTTGTCCCTTATGTCTTCTTTTTCATATGAAAATTGCCAGACACCTATTTGACTTTTAAGCCATTCTTTGGCAGTTAAGCAATTTAATTTATTGGAAGAGCATTCACATAGTTTAGTATAGCCTATGTTCAATTTAGATCCATATTCTAGATTTTTTTCCAACATTATCTTGGGCAACATTACAAGTTTATGTCATTACTCAAATTATATAAGTTTAAGTATTGCCCCATTATAATTTCTATAAATATTTCCTCTTATAGTACCTAACATTCTCCCTCGCCCAGTCCGGCCCTAATTTTAAGGCCACATATCTCTCACTGTGCCCTTTCTCTAGATACTCAATGCATTTCCTAATCTGCTGGTCAGTGTATTTGGAGTTTTTTCCAGCCCTAACCTCACCAGATATCAACGAGCGCAACCCCTAATTTTTGTGCCGAGAGATAGGGCCCAAAGCAGCATAGGCTAAGCGCATCTGCAAAGTCAGGCGACTTCTTGTCCTTCTCCCTCTTCACGATGATCTTTCCCTTTGAATCAAAATCGTATTTAATTGTAGAGAGCTCTGAAACGAGCTTCTTAAAGTTCGGGACTTTCTGGATCTTAATCTCGCCCTTCTCAAACAATGATCTAAGATTCCAGTAGGCTTGGGATTTCAAGTTGGCAAACTTTGCCTCTTCTGAAAGCATTAACGGGGACTCCCCTCCCCTAAATCCTATCACGGGATAGCCCTCTTCTTTTAAATTTGAATAGACCCCTGCCCCTACACCGTTTGAATCTATTACAAGCTTCTCAGGTGAATCGTTGTCCAGCTTGTTTTTTGCCCAGTTTGTGAGAGGCGATATCTCAAGCTTTGCCATGAACTCTATATCGTAAATATTGAATATTCCCTGGCGAAGTGAGGTCTTGATGTAGACGCTGTAATCGTCCCCCATCTCGGCAACATCGAATCCAGAATATGTTGGGCCATTTCCTTTTCCTTCTGGATCAACAAGCGCCCTCTCTATCCAGGAGAGCGGTATAAGTGTGTTCTTGTCTGCAGGAGGGAAGTTCCCCAGCACATGTATCTGAAAGAACGGGCTGTCGCTGCCATAGTCTTCAGCCATCTGAGATATCCACTGTTTAGACACGCGTGGGCTAAGCCTGCCATCAAGATGGAACGTCTTCCAGTTTGAGCTCTTTGAATGGAAGATGTCGTAGAAGAACCCCTCTGGTCTTGTGGGATTTCCTATCAAAAGGATTTTGGATGAGTTTAAGCCTTCTTGAGTCTGCGTTCCCTCGATGGCCTCAAATATCTCATCCGGCACACCTGATGCCTCATCTACTATGAACATAAGATATGGTGCATGAAATCCTAGCATGTTCTCCTTCTTGTCGCTGGCCCTTCCTATCATTGCCCAGTCGTCGCCATAGCTACCGTCTGGCCTTATCATTAGGACCTCAGCATCCCTAGGCGGAAGGTATAGAAATGGCCTTAAAATCGGGGCCTTGGAAATATTGGCCCTGATCTCCTTCCAGAGTATCCGCTGCACCTGCTGCCAAGTCGGTGCAGTCGTGACAACTATAGATTTTGGCCTTGTGACAAAAAACCATAGCCCCAGTTTTGCAGCAGTCCAGGTCTTCCCAGGGCCGTTGCCGCTCCTAACAGCTATCCTGTCGTGCTCTGCCACGGCCTCAAAGATAGGCCTCTGCAGATCGTCCGGCTCTTCGCCAAAGCAGTCAACTGAAAATCTTACAGGATCGTCTATCCAGGATGTGAGAAGTGATTTCATGTCCATTTTAAGAATCAGGCCTCTCTTTCCCTAAGCTGGCCCTAATTTTAAGGCCAGAGTTTGATATCCTGGCTGCAGCTATCTCCGCATATTCCCTCTCAAGTTCTATGCCTATCCATCTTCTCCCCAAGAGCTCGCATGCCATGGCAGTGGTGCCGCTTCCAAGGAACGGATCCAAAACTGTTTCTTTTGGCCTGGAGCCTAGAACAGTCAGATAAGACATGAGCTTTACAGGCTTCACGGTCGGATGGTAGTTGTGCCTTTCCGCCCTGTTCCTTTTCTGAGGGATGTCGACTGACTCCTCATCATCGCACCATCTCTTTGGCCCTATTGATTCGCACCCCGATTCTTTTTCACTCTTTGATGGCTTCTTCACAAAGAGAAATGGGAATCTATCAGCTATTTCTTTAGGAAGCGAACCCATCCTCCCCTCAAACCACATGTCAAGATCGAACATGTATGAGTCCCCGCCGAACACTTTATTGCATGTGAGCAGATTTGAGGGAAATCTAGAAAATCCGTCTTCGGTCGGGATTGAGCAGTCTTTTAGCCATGTTATTCCCTTCCCATTTTTTAGGGCCTGGTCGGTATGGCTTTTTTCCGATAGCGGCTTCATGGCAACTATTACCACTTCAACGGCGGGCTTGGGTTGAAATCCTGCATATCCTCCGGATAGCCTTTTTGCATCATCTGATGCAGGAAGTGTAAAATCAATCTCCCGCCTGCCACAGGCATAGTGCTTCCCCCAGCAAAGTGCGGATCTCTGTCTTCCCGGCATTTCAACATGCTCTCTTTTAAGGCCACACCTTCTGTCGATCACTTTTGATATGTCAAGCGCTTTGGGAAAGCCCGAGTGATATGCCCAGAATATCGGCGTGAATCCTATCTCAAACCCCGCCTCCCCTAAATTTAAGGCCATTCTTAGAAGGCAGTCAAGCCTTGGTGCGCTCATGATAAATGCAAATGAT
>CAZVXE010000010.1:0-38692 GCA_964630765.1 uncultured Thermococci archaeon
GGATAGTAGCAACAAAAAACAAGAGGAGAGTTCAGCAAGTCGGAATTTTCATGGGCGCGGACAGGGAGAACTTAGAGGTAGTTCCATGTGGTAACATAGTTGCAGTCACAGGTTTGAAAGAAGCAATAGCAGGTGAAACAATCTGTACTGGTGATGAACCAATCACACCATTTGAAGCAATAAAGCACTATTCAGAGCCTGTAGTTACAGTTGCAGTAGAACCAAAGAATACTAAAGATTTAGCAAAGCTAGTTGAAGTATTGAGACAAGTTTCAAAGGAAGACCCAACACTAGTAGCCAAGATCAATGAAGATAGCGGAGAATATCTATTATCTGGTATGGGAGAACTTCACTTAGAGGTAGTCGGTTACAGAATTACTCATGACAGAGGTATTGATATAAAACTGTCCCAACCAATTGTTATCTACAGAGAATCAATTGACGGTAAATCTGAGGCCGTAGAAGGTAAATCTCCAAACAAACATAACAGATTCTATATGCAGGTAGAGCCATTAGAAGATAATGTTTACAATGCAATAAAAGAGGGAATAATACCAGAAGGCAGAATTAAAGGTAAAGATCTAGGTCCGCAACTAAGAGAACTTGGATTAGGCACTGACGAAATAAAAGGTATTACAGATGTTTACAATGGAAACGTATTCTTCAACATGACAAAAGGAATAGTGTACATCAATGAAGTGATAGAACTTGTCATACAATCAATTCATGAAGCTATTGACGGAGGCCCATATTCAAGAGAGCCCGTAATGAAACTCAAGATAAAGCTTGTAGATTGTAAGCTTCACGAGGATTCCATTCACAGAGGTCCAGCGCAAGTTATACCTGCTGTAAGGGAAGGACTATTTGCAGCAATGCTATATGCAAGACCTGTGATATACGAGCCTATCCAGAAAGTTACTATTACGTCACCTCAAGACTACATGGGAGCTGTAACAAGAGAAGTGCAGTCTAGAAGAGGGCAGATATTGGATATTTCTCAGGAAGGAGATATGACAACAGTTGTCTCTATCACACCAGTTTCTGAAATGTTCGGATTTGCTGGTGACATAAGAGGCGCAACTGAAGGTAGGGCACTATGGTCAACTGAATATGCAGGTTACCAGAAGCTTCCAACAGAACTTCAGATGCAGACCGTTGAGGCAATCAGAAAGAGGAAAGGACTTAAACCACAGCCTCCAAAACCTGAAGATTACCTAAACATGTAAAATGGAAAAAGCTTAAAAATGGATTTAATTTAGAGGATTATACCAGATATAATAAAAATATAGTAAAAAAAGGAGGAAATAATTATGGCAACTCAAAAACCACATTTAAATGTAGCCTTTATCGGCCATGTCGATCACGGAAAATCTACGTCCGTAGGTCAATTACTAGTTATGCACGGTGATATCAGAGCAGATCTCATTAAAAAGTTCGAGGAAATGGGAGAAAAAGGTAAGACGTTTAAGTTTGCTTGGGTAATGGATAATCTAAAGGAAGAGAGAGAAAGAGGAGTTACAATAGATCTTTCTCACAAAAAGTTTGAAACTGATTCAAAATACATTACAATCGTGGACTGTCCAGGTCACAGAGATTTCGTTAAAAACATGATTACTGGAGCTTCACAAGCAGATGCCGCAGTTCTAGTAGTTGCAGTAAATGATGGTATCATGCCACAGACACAGGAGCACGTTTTCTTGTCTAGAACACTTGGTATCCAACAAATAGCTGTATTGGTAAACAAGATGGACACAGTAAACTACTCACAGGAGAAGTTTAACGCCATTAAGGCAGAAGTAGAGAAGTTAATTAAGACAGTTGGATTCAAAGTTGAAGAAACAAAGTTTATCCCTGGTTCAGCATTTAACGGAGACAACATAGTAGGTAAATCTGACAAGACACCATGGTACACAGGACCGTCATTATTAGAAGCCGTAGACTCTTTCAAAGAACCAGATAAACCAACAGACAAGCCACTTAGACTTCCAATTCAGGATGTTTACACAATCACTGGCGTAGGAACAGTACCTGTTGGAAGAGTAGAAACTGGAATAATGAAGAAGGGAGATACAGTATTATTCGAGCCAGCTACAACAGTATTTGGAAAGCCAATTTCTGGTGAAGTAAAGACAATCGAAATGCACCACGAAACACTAGATCAGGCACTACCAGGAGACAACGTTGGATTCAACGTTAGAGGTGTTGGAAAGAACGATATTAAGAGGGGAGATGTTCTAGGACATCCAAACAACCCACCAAGAGTAGTAACATTGAACGACTCTTTCAAAGCACAGATAGTAGTTCTAAGACACCCAACAGCCATAACCGCTGGATACACACCAGTATTTCACTGCCACACAGCACAGGTAGCATGCACATTTGAGAAACTACTTGCAGAGCTTGATCCCAAGACCGGTAACGTAAAGACTGAAAATCCTGACTTCCTAAAGAGCGGTAGCGCTGCCATTGTCCAGATAAAGCCAACAAAACCCATGGTTATTGAGGAAATAAAAGTAATACCTCAGTTGGGTAGGTTTGCCGTAAGGGATATGGGAGCAACAGTTGCCGCTGGAATGGTCCAGTCTATAACTAAGGCATAAAATTTTAATTTATTTTATTTTTATTTGAATGAGGCGATATAGGTGCAAAAAGCTAGAATAAGATTGACTGCAATGGAAACTGGAAAACTTGACGAAGTTTGTTCACAGGTTAAGAAGATAGCGGAGCGAACAGGTGTAGACATAGCCGGACCAATACCATTACCAACAAAGAAATTAAAGGTACCAGTAAGGAAATCCACCTCTGGTGACGGTAAGGCTACATGGGAACGATGGGAAATGAGGATTCATAAAAGACTCATTGAAATCGACGCTGATGAAAGGACCATGAGACAGATAATGAGAGTCAAGGTTCCTGAAAGAGTTAACATAGAAATTGAATTATTGTCCTAATCTATTATTGTATTTAAAAAATACAATATCTCTTCTTTGATAGAATTTGTATAAAAAATAAATAAAAATTAGTTTCGATATTTTATTGTGTAGAATTCCCAAGATTTTAATCTTGTGCTTCCAGTAACAACTATATTGCCTTTTGAGTCAAATGCAATGCCGTTGGCCATATCGTCTTCGCCAATTGCTTCTCTCTGTTCCCAGAGCTGTTTGCCGTTCTTGTCATATATCACAGTAAGATAATCAAAGTAAAGAGCATTCCCTTTATAGGATGTCCCTGTAACTGCAATATTGTCTTTTTTATCAATAGCTATTGCATATGCTTTGTCGTCCTTTCCTGCGTTGTAGGATTTATTCCATAGAATATCTCCATCTTTGTTGAATTTAACTGTTTTATAGTCAAAGTCACTGCTGTTATGGAAGTAACCTGTAACGACTATATTATTCTCAAAATCGATAGCAACGCCCATTCCATTTGCTTGACTTTCGTCATATTGCTTTCTCCAGAGAAGGTTACCATCCTTGTCATATTTTAAGATTAAGAATGAATTTGTAGTATCTGCCCTGCTTCTGCCCATTGTCATCCCTACAACTATTATGTTGTCAAATGAATCAACTGCTACGTCATATGCAAAATCATCATGGTCATCTTGATATAAAACCTTCCAGATCATTATACCGTTTCTGTCGTATTTTACCGTATACACATCGTAAAGATTGTCTATTAGGGAATGTCCTGTTACTATTATGTTGCCTTTGGAATCGGCAGCAACACCTTCGCCACTATCGTTACCTCCCATATTGAATTTTTCAGCCCATAGTTTTTTTCCTTCAGAGTTATATTTTACCGTGTAGTATCTACCACTTGATATCCCAGTAACAATTACATTGTTTTGCCTGTCAACTGTAACGTCATTGGCCTGTTGTGTCCTTTCTTCCTGTTCGACATTTTGCCAGATTACATTTCCGTTTCTATCGTATTTGATGGTAACATAGTCCCAACTCTTGATATATGTAGCCCCAGCCACAACTATATTGTCTTGAAAATCACAGACTACGCTGTTTGCAAAATCATTTTTCCCACCATCGTAACTCTTTTCCCACATCAAACTGTATGCAAGAGTTGCCATGGGCAGGGACAAAACTAAGATTGAAAGCACTAAGATTGAATATTTTCTTTTCATAATGTCACCTATTTGCACATATATATTGTATTAATAATATATAAGGTTATATGATATTTTGAAGATAATCACAATTTAATATAATAAAATTTAAATATTGAATATCATTTTTTATCTATGGGTGGTAAAAATGATTGACTTAATAGCGATAGCCGCATTAGGCCTTATTGGAATAATAGGCTTTGTTGCACTAGTATTTCTAGATGCAATATTCTTATGGATAGGAACTAAGTTTGCAGGTATCGATAAAGCCTCATTCGGTAAGGCAATAATAGCCGTATTTATCCTGATAGTACTAAGTGCCATCTTAGGATCACTTCTTGGTCCACTAGGAGTTCTTGGAATAATTTTAAGCTTTATAGTGACATTATGGGCAGTGAAGTCCCTGTATGGAACTTCTTGGGGCAAGGCATTTTTAGCACTAATCTTGGCGTTCATAGCTTTCATAGTGCTTTCAGTAGTTTTGTTAGCATTATTGGGAGTTGGACTTTCAAATCTAGGAATTTTTTAATTTTTATTTTTTAAGGAGATTAGATGAGAATAAGAAGCTGTACAGTAGAAGATGTTGAGGGTGTCAGAAAATTTGTCGATCTGTGTAAACCTTTGGAGTTACACACACCTTTCACATATTGGACACTGTTCAATTATTTTTCTAATCTATGTTTTTTGATGATAGAAGGTCAGGAACATGTTGGATTTATCTCTGGCATCAGGAGCTCTTTAGACAAAGATGTTGTATACCTGTGGCAGATTGGAATATCTAAAGAACAACGTGGAAAAAATTATGCTTCTTTATTAATTGATCATTTTATTAAAGCTGTTATTGACATGGATTGCAATAAAATTCAAGTCTCAATATCTCCTGAGAATCAAGCAAGTTACAATACTTTTGTTAAATATGCAAAAGAGCATTCGTATAATTTTGCAAAAATAGGCGAAGTAAAATATAACGATCAATTATCTGATAAAAAAGAATATGAAATTTTGTATGAACTTCAAATTTAATGCCCACAAATTTTATAAACTAACTAACCTGATGAAACTTTAAGCCGAGGTCGCATAGCTAGGATTAGTGCGCCGGACTTGAGATCCGGTTTCCCCTAGGGAAGCGGGAGTTCAAATCTCCCCCTCGGCGCTTCTTTTTATTGATTAATGTCGAGGGGGAGATTTAGTCCAAATATTGCATATATTTATATAGAATTTAATACTATTATTAATGGTGTATATTTTTCAAATTAATACAAGAATGGAGGAGGCGTAAAATGGGACTTTTTGGCGGTAGTAGTAAAAAAGATGACAAGGACAAAGAAAAAGAAAAACGAAAAAGAGAACATGAAAAAGACAAAGAAGAAAGAAAGCGAGAGCATGAGAAGGACAAGGAAGAGAGAGAACGTGAGAGAGAAAAAGACAAAGAAGAACGAGAAAGAGAAAGGGGTAACTACGAAAGTGATGACTCTATCATAGACAAGATAAGAAAAAGATTACCTTAACTCAATTTACTTTTTTCTTTTCAAAAATTTTTTATATACAAAAATATTTATCCACGTGTAGAAATTTGTGCGCTTGGGATCCAGTTTCCCCTAGGGAAGCGGGGGTTCAAATCTTCTCCTCGGCGCTTTTCACTGCTTTTTTGATTTGGAGTGTTTTTCTATCAAATCACTTATTTTTTGAAAGAATCTGTCTCTAACGTTTTCAATATATAATGCTTCTTCCATATCAATATTGAAATTATCTTCATACCTTCTTCTTTCTGGAGATACCTGTAGTGCAAAACTATTTACACATTGATCCCAAAACCAATCTGGACTTCCAAATTGAACATATCTGGGGTCTATCTTAACTAAGAATTTTAAATCTTCAAACAATAACTTACCGGGCTCATTATTTTGTATGCAAAATGCCACATATGCTATTCTATACAATACATCCATTTTTTCAGAAGAATATTTTGACAAAGATTCAATGTTATTGGCATCTTTTTGGTAGAGATGAACAAAGTGACCATAGCAACTCTGTAAAGTAAAACAGTAGGGGATCCTGTTTAAATCCGTTATTATTATTTTAATGGGGAGGTCCAATTCATTTTTCTTCAATATACCTTCTAATTCAATTAATGATTTCTCTTTTTTCTTTTTATAATCAGGATCTTCAATAAATGGCTTTGGAATCGTAAAGGTAATCACAACTATTAAATTATTAATAATTATATATAAATATCTCCTATCATTTCCACAATTATAGAGAAATTGTGTCTTACTAATTTCATTCGTTTATCCCTGTATTTATAGAAACTCATAAATAATTAAGTAATAATAATAGTGTAATGATATTAAATAAAGATAATATAGTTTTTCGAAGGGCGACCCCAGAGGATATACCTGAACTTGTCAAATTTAAACTGTTACTTTTAGATGAACTTAATGAAGATGACGATAAGAGTAATCTAGAAAAACTAAAACTAGAATTAAAAAAATTCTTTACAGAATACATTGGCTCGAATGATTTTGTTTCATGGCTTGTCGAGTATGAAGGAGAGATAGTAGCAACAAGTGGCTTAATTTTATGGAGGGTTCCACCAAGATATGATTGTCTGCATGGAAAATACGGATATATCTCTAATATGTATACAGTGCCTAAAGCTAGAAGAAATGGGATCAGTACTGAATTAATAAAAAAACTCATCGAGGAAGCAAAAATACTAGGCATAGATATCTTGAATCTCCACGCAACAAAAGATGGGATCAATACTTATCGTAAGTTTGGATTTACTGATCCAATTGATCCAGAAATAGAATTAAATCTTGATAATTATTGATTTAAGATTACTAATCAGAATCTAGATTTTCTAAGAAATAAATCCCATTTTCAACACTTTTAAGGTGATTGTTTTCACAAATATTAGTAAACGCAAGTGCTTCTTCTATAGAGAATTCATCATTTAGAAAATTATAGACATTGGATCTCCATGCAGCAAAGGCGCCTCTATTTACATATTCGCCTTCTTTTATCTCCAATATCTCTTTGCCCTGTTTTGCTAGGCTTTTTATTTTTTCTTTGCGCGACATATACCTCTTATACTAACTAGAGATTCAACTATTTTACTTTTTCTATTTTAGTCTAAAGGTGGTAATAATCTATTGATATAAAAGATTAGTCGCTTTTAGGCCACATCAGAAAGATTTATATTAGGAATATATATCCTTAATATATCGAAAGGCGTGGATTATGGCGAAAATAATTCCAATAAGTGTCGGCTTATTAGTAATATTATCATTTTTAGGAACGACGTCAGTTCTAAGTGACGACTGTGTTTCTATAATACTTGAGAAGGACACTTTAAAAGTCGGCGATAGTTTTTTTGTTTACCCTTTAACTGCAACAATTAATCAAAATCTTTCTACGGGATGCGTTGAGTTAGTTGCAGTCAACTGTAAATATTGCATATATCAAGCAAAAAATTCTGGAACTGTAGTATTCCAAAATTGTGGAAGTATGGAGACTGTTAGAATATTCCCGAAAGAATCGCCATTCGATGCTCTAATGAATATGATTGGCCGTGGAAAAAATTAGAAATAATTCTTTCTTATAATAGATTTCTGAACATAATTATGATGGCCATGCCTATTATCAATGCTATTAAGACATTATTCGTCTTCTTTGCAACAACACCTGTTATAAGAGCACTTATAGCGCCTGGGATCCCTTCAGAGATAATACTTGGGACAATAAAAGAAAGGAGAAGTGTCCCGGGCAAAGCCTTTATCAAATTTTCAACAAATTTGTGCTTAGAGAGTACATTTCCAATCAACAGCCCACCGAATCTCAAAGAGTAGGTGATAATACCAGCGAGAATTATTACAATTATGGCTAGCATGTCGAAATCATTCATGCTTATCTCCCCTGAAATGTTTTTCAATTGAATATGCTAAAGCGCCCGTTAATCCCCCTATGACGATATACCACTTTCCAGGTATGAATAAAAAGGAGATATATGCAAATATCGCCGCAACTATCCATGGAAGCAAACTATCTTTTCCATCATAGAAACTTGCAACTAAAGCGGTAAATATTATTATGATCACAAAATCAAGTGCCACCGAATAAGGGTCTGATATCATAAAGCCGAAAGTATGGCCTGCCAAAGTGCTGATTAACCAGAAGATAACAAGGCATATCCCGCCACCAAAAAGGAAGTAAGGGGTGATCTTTTCTTGTTTTAATCTTGACATTGTAACTGCCCAGTTTTCATCTGCTACAAGGTGCATCAAGGCTGCCTTTTCAAACAACGAACTTCCCTTGAAAAGCGGCGTAAGGGAAGCACCAATAAGGAGGTATCTCAAATTGATAGCAAAAACTGCAAAAAGCATCTCCGTTACAGGAAGTGGGTCTTTCCAAAGCTCAACCATTAGGAATTGCGCAGAGCCTGCAAATGTTACAACGTCCATAATTAATAACTCAAAAAAGGTAACGCCTTTTGAATAAGCAAGAACGCCCAGAACAAGCCCATACGCAGCCACAGATATTGCAACAGGGATTGTGGTTGAGAATCCTTTGACAAAGTTCGATTTCATTTAGTTCGCCTTTAATAATTCCTAGATAATCAACAATTTGTTAATTTTTTGATGATACTCTTTTTATAAACATTGCTAATTTTTGTTAATGGAAAATTTGAAAATAAAAAAGACAGCTAATTATATAGCATCTGAAAGAATTATAGAAGAAGAAAGATTATTTAGAAGTTACCATGTCTGCAAACTTCAATGTAAATAATTTTATCTGGTTCCAATCCCTGAAGTCGTTCTTTCCTTTTTTTTCTATTTTTATGCCCTTCTCTTTCTCCAAACCCTTTGCCGCAATGGACATGATTTTCCTATCCATAAATCCTGCTTTGGATTTTCTTGAAAGATCAAAGACTCCACCAAAGACATCATACACATCTGGATTTAGTCCAAGTTTTTGGATTTTTTCTTCTACATACATCTCTTTTGACTTGTCAGGGTCATTTGCCACAAATCCTGCACAGGCAAACATTCCAAAAATTGTATCCTTAAATCTATCCTTATTTTTATCTATAAATAGATCAGCTTCATTTGTCCATTTGCCGACTTTTATACCAGAGCCAACTAAAACCCCGTCAAAATTTTCGATAGAGGGGATTTCACTTTCTTTTAGACCGCCTAAATTAATAATCTTTGTAGTTATTCCGGCTGTATCTAAGATTTTACCCATCTCCTTAGATACTTCTTCAGTGCAACCATAACGGCTGCCATATGCAATCAAAACTCTCTTTGACATATTATCCCTAATTCGAAATTTCCTTTTGATATAAAATATTTTGCATGACTATTTTAATAGAATGAATATTTACTTTTTTATTAAGTTCTTACGTAATGTATAAACATTTATAAATATCCTTAATGTATAGTATGTATATATATTCGGTACATATCTGCATTGAAATAATAATTAATCAATAAAAATGGCCAGATATGCCCCCTGCAAAAGGAGAAAATATGGATATTAAAGAAAACTATCTTGAGATAATATTTCTTATATTATTGATAGGGCTATACTTTACCCGAATATACAGTTTTCTCCTTTTCCACACATTATCTGAACTTTTTAGTATAGTGATAGGAGTTTCAATATTTATAATAGCTTGGAACACCAGAAGGTTTTCTAAAAACGATTATTTCACTTTCATAGGGATAGCCTATCTATTCATTTCTGGAATAGATCTACTCCACACCATGGCCTACAAGGGAATGTCAATATTTATCGGATACGATGCAAATCTTCCCACCCAACTTTGGATATTAGGCCGTTATACTGAAAGTCTTTCTCTTTTAATTTCACCCATATTTCTAAAAAGGAAACTTGATATAAAAATGGCTTTGATATCTTTTTCATTAATCACTGGGATTCTTACAACGCTTATATTTTCTGGGCATTTTCCTGCATGTTTTGTAGAAGGTAAAGGACTGACTCAATTTAAGATAGTTAGTGAATATATAATCTCGATTATATTACTACTTGCACTGTACTACTTTCTTACCAATAGGGCCAAATTTGATTCTAAAATTCTTAAATTAGTTTCATTTTCTATACTCCTAAAAATTGGCGGTGAATTAGCTTTTACAACTTATCTAAGTGTGTATGGATCTTCCAACATGCTTGGGCATTACTTCAAACTAATTTCCTTCTTCTTAATCTATAAAGCCCTTATTGTTTCTAATCTTGAAAATCCTTATTCTCTGTTATTTAAGGAATTGAATGACAGCGAAAAGAAATATTCATTGTTATTTAATAGAATGTTTGCTGCATTTGCCTTACATGAGATCATTTTAGATAAAGATGGAGCTCCTTGCGATTACAGATTTCTTGATACAAATCCACAGTTTGAGACAATAACTGGGCTAAAAAGAAAAGATGTTATTGGAAAGACAGTACTGGAAATTATCCCAAAAACAGAAAAATACTGGATTGAAACTTATGGTAAAGTGGCTTTGGAAGGCATACCCCTTAGAGCAATTATGCATTCAAGTCCATTAGATAAATATTTTGACGTATCTGTATTTAGTCCAGAAAAAGGAAAATTTGCCACTTTATTTCTGGATATAACTGACCAAAAAAAGCTTGAAGAAAAATTGAAAGAATCTACAAAAATAATAACCTCAAGCAGTATAATGCTGTTTACTTGGAAAAATGATGAGAATTGGTCTGTAGATTATGTTTCTGAGAATGTTACAAGGATTATTGGGTACTCTCATGAGGATTTTATTAATGGTAAAGTATCTTATGCAAGTTGCATTCATCCAGATGACCTAAAACGAGTTATTCAAGAAGTAGAGAAATTTAGTGAAGAAAAAGATAGAAATGAATTTATTCATGAGCCCTATAGAATTATCACAAAGGAAGGTAATGTTCTAGTAGTTAGTGATTGGACTTTTATTATTAGGAATTCTGAAGGGATTATAACTCATTATAAAGGGATTATACAAGATATAACGGAAAAGAAAAAAATAGAAGATGCACTTAAACAAAGCGAAGAAAAATATCGAGAATTAGTAGAGAATGCAAATAGTATAATACTAAAATACGACAAAAATGGAAACATACTCTCAATGAATGAGTATGGATTAGAGTTCTTTGGCTACAAAGAAGAAGAACTCATTGGAAAGAATTTCATTGGTTTAATAACTCCTGTGATTGAATCAACAGGAAGACATCTTGATGATTTGCTTTTAGAAGTATTCGCTAATGTAGAAAAATATCCCCAAAATATTAATGAGAATATAAAGAAAAATGGGGAGCGTGTATGGATTTTATGGACAAATAGGCCCATAAAAGATGAGGGTGGGAATTATCTTGGATTGTTTTCAGTTGGCACTGACGTTACAGGTAGGAAAAAAGCTGAAGAAGATATCAAAAGACTAAATGAAACTTTGGGTATCTTAAACAAGATTCTAAGGCATGATATTACCAATAATCTTACAGTCACATCAATGGCTCTTGAGTTAATGGAAACAAAAGATCATGCTTTGAAAGAAAAAGCAGAAAGATCAATTGCAAAAAGTGTGGAGCTTATTGAAAGGATAAGAGGGCTTGAGTTTGCCGCTTCCAATGAGAAAACGACTGGAAATTTTGAAGTTAAAAAATTAATAGAAGGATTAATTAAGAATTATCCAGATACTAAGTTTAATGTCAAAGGAAGTGGAATTGTGATCGCAGATGAGGCCTTTGAGCCAGTATTGGACAACATCATACGAAACGCTATAGTCCACGGAAAAACAGATAAGATTGATATCAAGATAACTTCAGAAAAAAATATTTGCATGATTAAGATTATTGATTACGGAAAAGGCATCCCTGATGAAATAAAAGGGAGAATATTCGAAGAAGGATTTAGCTATGGCGAGGATAGAAGCACCGGTCTTGGACTTTACATAGTGAAAAATATTATAGAAAAATACGGCGGAGAGATTAGAGTAGAGGACAACAAGCCAAGTGGTGCTGTGTTTGTCTTAAAATTAAAGAAAGCATAATTTTATATCTATTTATTAAATATTTACTATTATTCGCAATAATTTGGGGGCTAAAAATGGAGAAACAGAATATGGATGAAATAGACTCACAAATACTTGATATATTTTTTGAGAAATCTCCATTTGCACTCCAGTCATTAAATGAATCCGGCCATATTATTAATGTTAGTAGTGCTTGGCTTGATATCTTAGGATACTCAAAAAAATATGTCATTGGAAAATCATTTCGCGATTTCCTCTCTGATAATTATAAAGACCATTTTAAAGAATGTTTTCCTAAGTTTAAAGAAATGGGCCAAATAAGTGATGTTGAATTTGAAATCAAAAAGAAGAATGGGGACATTATTTTTGTATCTTTTAATGGTAAAATTATCCACGATAGTAAAGGCAAGTTCAAGCAAACTCTCTGTTTTATGCAGGATATAAGTAATCGTAAGGCAATAGAAAAGGAATTAAGTGAAAGTGAAAATAAATACAGAGAAATAATTGAACAGTCACCCGACAGTATCGTTACTTTTGATCTAAAAGGATTTGTTACTTCTTGTAATGCAGCGCATGAAAAATTTACGGGCTATTCCAAAGAAGAAACAATTGGTAAGCACTTTACCAAATTACCGTTTTTGAGATTAAGCGAGATTCCAAAATATTTAAAAATTTTCAATGGCATCTTGAGAAACAAAAAGTCGATTTATTTAGAATTAAGCTGGATAAAAAAAGACGGCTCTTCTCACATAGGGAATATCACTATAGACGTAATTAAAAGAGAAAACAAACCAGTAGGATTCCAAGCCATAATTAGGGACATCACAGAAAGAAAAATAGCAGAAGAAAAATTAAACGGGATACATAAACTTTCTAAAGAATTGGCATTAACAAATGATATCGATACAATCGCTGAAAAAACAGTAGAAGTAATGAAAAATGCTCTTAACTTTGATACTGCATTCTTCATTTTAAGAGAAGGTAATGAGCTGAAAGCAATTGTCTCACTAGGATTACTCGAACATGACAAAATCGTATTTGACATTAATTCAAAAAAAGGAATAGTTCCATTCGTTGCTAGAGAAGGAAGAACTTATCTTACCAATAATACCAAAAAAGATAAGCTATTTATAAATTTCTTTGGTCAAAATATCCCAAATTCTGAGCTTTGTGTTCCCATTAAAATAGGCGATGAAGTCTTAGGTATATTAAACACTGAAAGTCAAAATCGTGATGAATATACTAAAGAGGACGTAGAAATGCTTGAGACATTGGCCTCTGAAGTTGCAGTTGCCGTTGCATATTCTAAATCCTTGAATAGAATTCAAGATGAACTAAATTGGAGAAAACAAATAGAAATAGCATTGAGGAAAAGCGAGGAAAAATATAAGGAACTTGTTGAAAATGCAAATAGTATTATCGCAAAATTCGATAAAGAGAGCAGAATTATTTCAATGAACGAATATGGTCTGGAGTTTTTTGGGTATAAGGAAGAGGAAATAATTGGAAAAACATGGACTGAAACAATTCTGCCCCAAATAGATTCTAACGGTAGAGATCTTCAAAACTTAGCGTTAGATATTTTTTCAAGCCCATTAAAACATGGTGTAAGCATAAATGAAAATATTAAGAAAAATGGTGAAAAGGTATGGATTCACTGGACAAATAAACCAATAGAAGATGAAAATGGAAATCTAACTGCAATATTATCTGTTGGGTCAGATTATACCAAGACAAAAAAAGCTGAAGAAGACTTAAAGGATAGCGAGGAGAAGTTCAGGATATTCTTTGAAAAGGCCAATGACGCAATTCTTATTTTCAATAGCAAAGATGAAATCATAGATTCAAATGAAACAGCAACTAGGATCTTTGGTTACACAAAAGAAGAATTTTTATCATTGAAACTGCCGGATATTCAAGCGCCTGAAGTCAGAGGAATTCCTGGAACTGTAATAAAATCCGAATTTGAACTTCATAAAGATAGAATATTTGAATCAATTGATATTGATAAATATGGAAATAAAATCCCAGTTGAAGTAAGTACTTCAAAAATTCGCCTTAAAGGAGAAGACCTTGCAGTTGGGGTTATAAGGGATATTAGAGAACGGAAAGTATTTGAAGAGAAAATAAAAGAAAGTGAAAACACTTTAAGTGGAATAATCACAGCTGCCCCAATTGGGATTAATCTATTCAAGGACAGAATATGGATTTGGTCAAACAAGGGTATGGAAAAAATTACCGGCTACAAAATAAATGAACTTTTGAACAAATCTCCAAGATTTCTTTATGAATCTGAGGAAGAATACGAGAGAGCTGGAAGAATTCTTTACAAAACCCCACGAGAAAAGGACATTGTTGAACTTGAAACAAATTTTGTGACTAAATCCGGGGAAATAAAATCAGTTTATATTATAAATAGTCCCTTAGATAATAATGACTTTTCCAAAGGATTCATAACTTTAGTCTTAGATATGACTGATAGAAGAAAAGCTGAAAAGCAACTAGAAGAAAATCTGGAATATTTTGCCCATCTTGTCGACCAAATAAGGAATCCCTTGGCAATACTAAGTGGCTTTACGCAAGTCGAGATACAAAATGAAAAAACTAGGGCTAGAATTCTGAGGCAAGTAGAAAGAATTGAAGAATTGATTAAAAAGCTTGACCAAGGTTGGATGGACACTGAAGAAACTAGAAAATTCTTGGAGAAATACAGATGATACTTTAAGTACAAGAAATTGATTTTTGCAAAATAAGACTGTTATTATCAAATTAGCCGATATCCAAGGATATTTTTTTCAATAAGTAGATTGTTAAGAATAAAATTTATAATCTCAATGAATACTATATTTTCAAGTGATTAGAATGGCAGAAGATGATTCAGAAAAAAATAAAGAAAAGGGTCAATCACCAGCTAGGATTGTTATACATGATTTGATATCCTTTATAGTGTTTCTTATAATACTCGGATTTCTCAATATCTCTCTTGACTTTTTTGATAGTAACATACTCTCTGAAGTTGTAAGGCTACTCAATAATAACATTTGGCTTATCTTTATATTCTCTGTAATTTTTACCACAGGCGAAGTTTTTGGAAGCTTTAGATTTCCTGGAAATTTACCCGCCCCAATATTTAATGCGATAGGAAGTATTTTCTTACTTAACTTCCTCTTCAAAATATTTCGTCTAGTCGGGAATCTTTCAGAGATAAATACTTTTGATAATCTCACAAAAACATTTCCATTTCTCTACCCAATAATATTCTTGCTCGTTCTTTTGGGGGGCTATATATCAATATTGTCAGGTGCATCATGGAGTAAACCAAAGAAGAAAACATCTACTAAGAGTACGCCAAAAGAGGAGATAAGTTGGGACGACGTTGGAGAAGAATTTAAGGAAATGCTCTATGAAGCTTTTCACTCAGCCCGAGAGTCAATTAAACAAAATAAAAAATAATTTTATTTTATTCCAAAGCATAGCCACTGGGGAGCGATTTGACTTTGTAGGTATTCTCTTCTATCTTTTATGTCAATATCTACACCAATCCATATTCCTTCAAGATTTCTTAAAGGGCAAGAAAAGCAGAAACCAGTTTTTGGATATTCTATACCCACCCTATAGTTGCATCTAAAATAAGAATATAACTCAGAAACATTAATTTCTGAAAGGAGGGAACAGTTGATTTCTTTGTAGCAATTTTTTATGTATTCGGAAGGAAGTATCTGCTGTACCTTACTACTAAGGTAATAATCAAGTCTTGATTGAAAATATCTATTTCTTCTATTCATAAACTAAAATATTGCATTGAATATAATGCCCTAGGCTTAGTGAATATTATTATTGTATTGATAGAAAGGTCTCTTGGTGAGTCTAATTAAGATTTAACCCCTTATTGGCCTTATTTTTAGAAAAGAAAATTTTATGATTATGCTTTACATTTTTTGAGTTTTAGCACAAAAGTAGCGCCATGTGGTTTGGTATCTTTGACTTCTATCTCACCGCCATAACGTTCAATATTTTTCTTAGCTATGTAAAGCCCTAATCCTGTTCCCCTAGTTTCGCCATAACTGAATTCTTCATCGAATATCTGCCCTTTTATTTCATCAGGGATGCCTTTTCCGTAATCAATAATCTTAATCATGCAAATATTTTTTTCTGAAGTTATCTTGATATCAATCTTATCTGTTTTTCCGTGAGTAATTGCATTATTAATTATATTGTCTATAACGGAGGTCAAAGCTTCATCAGCCATTACGGTACAGTCTTCAATTAGATCAATTGTGACGTTGGCATAACTCTTCTTAGCAAATTCTGCAATTTGCCCTACAACTACTGGTTTTAGATCATATTTTGTAATCATTGTAGATTCAAGGGCCCTTAACTTTTCAATTAAATCTACACTTCTTTTGATAGAATTAAAAGCTTTATTTTTTATATCTTGATTGTTTGTTTCAATCATCTCTAAGGATAGGCTGACAACAGTTAGGTGATTTGCAATATCATGCCGCAGGATTTTGTTTAAAAGTTTTAGATTGTCATTTAATTGCTTGATTACTTCTTCGTTTTGTTTTCTTTCTGTGATGTCAGTGAACATTGCAAAGGATCCTTTGAAATTACCTTGATCATCAAGTATCGGAGTTGCAGATACGAGAGCCCATAATTTTTCACCATTCTTTTTTTTCAAAGCTAATTCGTAGTTCTGAGAAAGACCTTCAGTTCTTGCCGCCATTCTATTCACTTGCGGATTAATATCATTATCGTAAAGAAAAATACCGGCCGATTTTCCTATCATTTCTTTAGTAGTATACCCAAGCATCTCGGACATTTTTGAATTAGCAAAAGTAGTAATATAATGATCGTCAATAATCCAAATACCTTCGTTAGAAGTATCAACTATTCTCCTGTATTTTTCTTCGCTTTTCTTTAATAGTTCTTCTGCTATTTTTCTTTCTGAGATATCTCTTACTATACAAAGAACTACTTCCTCCCCCCTTATAGTTATAAGTGTCTGACTAATTTCAATAGGGAATATATTTCCAAATTTGTCAATGTCAAGGGCTTCAAAGATTTCACCCTCTCCATATTTCTCAAACTCTGATTTGATTACAGTTCCAGGAATACCTCTGACTTCAGGCGCTTGAAGGTCTGGCACTGTCATCTTTAGAAGCTCTTCTTTTGAATAGCCAAATAATTTTGAGGCTTTTTTGTTAGCATCAATTAATTGATCTTTTTTATTGAATATTAAAATAGAATCATTAGCGTTATCAAATATGCTCATAAACTTTTGTTGACTTTCTTTTATATCGCCCTGAGATTTCTTTAAATCAGTTATATCATCAAAAGTTATTAGAACTTCTTTGAAAGTATTAGTTTTTTCATCAATAATGGGCTGTGTGTTTATTTTTAGCCAGCGCATCTTTTTAGGATCATTGCCATAAATTCCTCTGGTTTGGCCTTTTAGAGGTTTACCAGTTCGGATTGTAATCATGGAAGGATGATCTTCCCCTTTAACGGGAGTTCCATCTTCTAAGATCATATTCCATATTGGGTCAATTGAAGTCTTTTCCAATATATCTTCTTTTGGCAAAGCAAATATTTCCGATGCAATCTTATTAGCATGCAATATTTTGCCATTTATCGATTGAAGGATAACTCCTACCTGGACAGATTCAAATAACAAACGATAACGTTTTTCGCTATCCCTTAGTAGTTCTTCTGCTATTTTTCTTTCTGAAACATCATCATACATGGCCACTATTTCGCCGGAAGGCAATTTGTAGACATAGTTCTCAACCCATTGGTACATCCTGCTGTCCTTGTATAATCTTGTTGGCAGATACTCAGGTTTGCCGGTAGCGTAAACGCTCTTGAAGACGTCAAATAATCCGATTTCTTTCACGCTTGGGAATACATCTGAAACTTTTTTGCCTTTGATTTCCTCTAGTTTTACTTTGCTTTTTTTCTCTCCCGCCGTGTTAATGCCTCGGATAATAAAATCGTTTCCTTGATCTATGGCATCATAAATAGCTACGCAGGTGCTCATGTTATTGTAAAGTTCTCTGTATCGGAGTTCACTTTGTTTTAACGCATTTTCAATTTTTTTATTTTCAGTTATATCTATTATTGCAAACACTATTCCCTTTTCAGGGTCTTTTTTATCCATCATAGAATAAGATGCAATTAGGTCTTTTACCTTACCTGATTTTGTTATTGCTCTAGTCTCGAGAGTACCATGGCCATATTTTTTTAATTGAATTTGAATTTCTTTACCGACAAATTCATAATTCTCATCTGTTGGATAAATAACTCTTGTACTTTTTCCTATTAACTCTTCTCTTGAATATTCTAGTATATCACAATAGAAATCATTAACAAAGAAGAATGTTCTATTAATAGCAATCGCAATACCTATTGGCACAGTATTTGGCGCACTTTCAATTATCCCTTTAATAGATACATTATATCCGGATTCGTTTGATTCATTTTCTGGGGTCTTTTTCAAGAGTTGCACCTATGTACCTAAATTACTTTTTTTATCCAATTGCTAAATGTGCGTCTAAATATATATTTATTACTGTTATCCATTTGATTTTATCAAAAAAATAGATAAAATATTATATTCTAAAAAGGATAAAAATAAAAGCTTATATACTAGTGCCAACAATACTAATAATATAGCTAATGAAGGATGATTTTGATGAAGAAAGATGTACCCTTTGGGACAAGACCTATAATAACAAATATTGTTGCAACTGGAAGATTTCCAAATGATGTAGATATAGTAAAGGCTTACGGGATTATTGACTTTGTTCATGCCGAATATAATCCTGAGACCTACCCTGCCCTTCTCGTGAAGGTCCTAATTCACGGCGAAAGAAAGCACGTTACAATCTACAAGAACGGTAAATACATCATCACAGGGGCAAGAACTGAGAAGGAATTAAATGAAGTATATGATGAAGTTATCAGGATATTGAAGGAGAATAAGCTTCTTTAATTTATTATTCTTCTAATTCTTCATATATTCTTTTAAACTCGTCAAGCGCTGACTCTAAATCTTCTGCAATTTCTAAAGCTAGGAGCTTTGGGTCTGGAAGATTTTCTGAGTCTCCAAGGCTATTGTCTTTTAGCCAGAAAATGTCTAGATTTGTTTTGTCTCTTTTCATGATCTCTTCATATGTGAATGCTTTGAATCTTTCAGTTTCTGTTCTCTCGTGCCTATTTTCTGGGTTATAGCATTTTATGAAATCTTCTAGATCTTCATATCTCAAAGTGTTTGTTTTCAGGGTGAAGTGAATGTTAGTCCTTAGATCATATATCCATAGTTTTTCTGTCCAAGGTTTTTCGCTTGCCGGCCTTTTATCAAAGAATAGTACGTTTGCCTTTACACCTTGTGCATAGAAGATCCCAGTTGGGAGTCTCAAAAGTGTGTGGGCATCACACTGTTGCAACAATCTCTTTCTGACCGTCTCACCAGCCCCACCTTCAAATAGCACGTTATCTGGAACGACTATTGCGGCCCTACCATTTATTTTTAATAATGTTTTAACATGCTGCAAGAAGTTCAACTGCTTGTTAGAAGTAGTTGCCCAGAAGTCATTTCTTTGATAGGTCAAGGATTCTTTTTCGATCTTACCTTCACCATTTACTATAGTAATGCTACTCTTCTTTCCAAATGGGGGATTAGTAAGGACTATATCAAATCTATCGCCTGGATCTGATGCTAAGGCATCATCAGTTATAATTGGACTATCTTCTCCCCCAATCCCATGAAGGTAGAGATTCATTGTGCAAAGCCTTACGACACTATCTACTATGTCCCAGCCGTGAAACGTTCCTTCTTTCAAGAACTTTTTCTGGTCAATGTCTAGGGGATATTTTGATATTAGATCGTGTGAGGCTAGAAGAAATCCGCCAGTACCACATGCTGGGTCACATATAGTTTCACCTGGTTTTGGCCTTATCACTTCGACCATGGATTTAATTAAGGCCCTCGGGGTGAAGTACTGACCGGCACCACTTTTGATATCTTCAGCATTCTTCTGTAACAATCCTTCATAGATTGCACCCTTTACATCGATACCCATGCCCATCCAAGTTTCCTCCCCTTCTATTAGCATGACAAGTCGCTTTAGTTTTGCAGGGTCCTGGATCTTGTTCTGTGCTTTTCTGAAGATGACACCTATCATTCCCT
This sequence comes from uncultured Thermococci archaeon, assembly GCA_964630765.1. Lineage (GTDB taxonomy): Archaea > Methanobacteriota_B > Thermococci > Methanofastidiosales > Methanofastidiosaceae > Methanofastidiosum. The sequence goes on from CAZVXE010000010.1 coordinate 20,354, forward strand.
TTTCTTTTCCTAGGGAGTCTAGGATATGCCTATAATGAACTTCAAGCTCATCACCATCTTTTTTTAGAAGGCTTTCCCAGTCTAGATTTTTTGGGATCTTTGATAGTCTATTGAATGGAGGTTTAGTTTGCTCATCATCCATTTTAAGAAATAATAAGTAAGTTAACTGCTCTACATAATCGCCATAGCTTACACCATCGTCCCTTAGGACATTGCAGTAGTTCCAGAGCTTTTGAACGGCCATTGATTCGTTAGACATTATACCAACTTCTCCTGAACTAGTTTCTCTTTATTTAACTTTTGCTTTTTTATTTTTTCTAAGAGGATTTCTGCAGGCTCATCATTTGGATCTTGCGGGACAAGCTTTCCTTCAAAGGCTTTCTTTAGGATACTCTGGCGGAGGGGTTTGGATTGTTCTAGTTTAGAGTCAACTGTTTCTTCAATGTAGTCTGCAAGGGAAAATAGTTTTTCTATTCGCTCTACTATTATGTTTTGTTCTTCGAGTGGAGGTAATTGAACAATAGAATTTTCAAATTTTCCTTTTGTTATATGCGCCAATCCCGCAGTTCCATGGGCTTTTTTTATATACTCCTTTACATTATAATTAAGTAAATGATAAAAAAATCTTTTTTCAATATATTTATTATTAATTATAACTTTGAATATATGTTGATTTAGAATAGCTTTTCCTCCTTTCCATATATGTGCACCAAAAGATGTTCCAGGTGTTCCAGACCAACCAAATAATAAATCATCGTTGTCTATGTAATATTTATCTTCAACTTTAAAGTTACAATAATTGTATTTTGAGTTAATATTATTCAGATTTTGTATTCTTATGATGGGCAGTCCTAATGTCGACCAATCTGAAGGTTTGAAAGCTCTGCCATTGACTAAAATACAAATGTCTCCTATTTTTCTCCAAACCCATTTATTAGAAATTTCAAAAAAATTAGAATTTATTAAAGAAAATTTGTCCAATTCTAAATTTTTGATATCTAAATTATTTCTAATGTTGATGTCTGAATCGTTAATCTTGTCTTTATTTTCTTCTCTCCATTTTTCAGTGAGTTTTCCTTCCATCGCATATTTCAAAATTGCTTGACGATATATCTTAAGTTTGTATTTGACTTCATTTAGGGATTCAACACCTTTGTCAAGGTTTGTGAAAAGCTCTTCTATTTTGTTTACTATTCTTTGTTGTTCAGCTAGTGGGGGAAGAGGGATTTCAATTTGTTTTAATTTTGATGCATTAACATTTGCCATAGCAATCCCTATGCTTTTTTCAGAAATAGCCTCCCAATAACTTGGACTTTTTAGAAAATAATAAAGAAAAAATCTGTTTATTAAAGGCTTAAATCTGATGAGGTAAGAAGCAAATATGGATTTTTCAGGATTTTTTAACAAATAGCTATAACCTACAGAACCAGCTCTAGAAATTACTATATCTCCATCCTCCAGTAAATACTTTCCAATATTTTCTGGCTCTTCTTCACAAAAAGGAACTGAATTCCAATCTATTTTTCCAGAAGTAATATCTGTTGTTCTAAGTAAATGGAGTTCACCTTCAGTAATGGCTCTAGTAGTCCATCCGTATTGAGGATTTTCAGTAACTTCACCCAAACTAGTCCAAACCCAGCCTTTGGGCAGTTCCCCATTCACTTGCTCACCAGTGCTTCCTGTAGCTCTTCCATGACCTTATCTATTTTTCCATCAAAGATTTTATTCGCCTTAATAAGCCCTCCCTTATTATGAAACGGAGTCTGCTCAAGGTCATCTTTAGTTATACTCATTGAAGTTGCAATGTGGTCTTTTATCATCTTTAGCCATTCTAGCTGCTCACTAGTAAAAGTCACCCCTTGCTTCTTCTTGTTCGATATCCACTCTTCAAATCTCTTGTCAACTGTATATGAAAAAGGCTCAAGTATTTGAATCTCTCCAAGTTCAAATTTCAAAAGTGACACTATATCGGTAAGTAGCTTATGAGGTCCTGCGCCCCTAACCTTAGATTTCTCTAGCTTCTCATAAGCTGCCCACAACTTATCCGTAGTAAGATAATAAGGAGGCTTTTCTATCGCTTCAGCAAGCTCCTTAATAGCATCATAAGTTAGAAATCTTATAGGGTATGGATTACTATAAATAATTTGAAGTGCTGTAAGTTCATCTTTGTTTTCTTCAATGAAGTTCTTGAAATCATTTACAATCTTTCTTGCCTTTTCAGCTGCAAGGTCATCAAACCCTGCAAATAGAATCTCATCCTTACTTATGTTATCAATTATTTGCTCATTCTTCTTTTTTATCTCAATAATCTTCGACCTAAACTTTGGATTGTCAAAGGGCTTACTTGCTTTATCTAGAAGTTCTTCTGTGGCTTTGTTTAACTGCTCCTTTGTTGGCTCAGTAGTATCAAACATCTTGCGTGCTGTTTCAATAGTTTTGTCTGGGTCAACTGCATCAAGCAATTCATTTACTATCTCGTTCATGTTCTTTCCAGATATCTTCTGAATCTCCTGTTTCTCCTTTTCGTTCATCTGTAAATCAATTTTTGAAAGTCTGCCAGCAAGGGATGTTATCATTTCCTTGTTCTTTTTTCTCAAAGCCATACCCATAAGCAACTTTTCCAAAGGTACATTTCTCATCCTTTCAAGCGGCATTGAATCTGTCTTATCCGTTTCACAAACACCAACAGCATCTATTATCACAAAATGAGTTTTATTTTTTGCATCAGAAGTTACCATTTGTAAATCTGTGGGATTAATTACTCTTGTCCCTCTTCCCTTCATCTGCTCAAAGTAAACTCTTGATTTAACATCCCTCATGAATATAAGACACTCTAACGGCTTGATATCCGTTCCAGTCGATATCATGTCTACAGTAACAGCTATCCTTGGATTGTAAGAGTTTCTGAAACTTGCGATTAGGTCTTCAGGTTTCTCGCCCATTGTCCTGTAAGTAATCTTTTTACAGAATTCATCGCCTTGGCCAAACTCTTCCCTAATTATATCTACAATATCTTCTGCATGAGAATCATCTTTAGCAAAGATTAGAGTCTTAGGCACAGTTTTTCTCCCCGGAAATATCTCGGTAAACAATCTTTCCTTGAACGTTTTTATTACAGTCCTGATCTGGTCAGGCGCAACAACAGATCTATCAAGGTCTCTCCCTTCATACTTTAATTCCTCGTCAAGAGACTCCCATCTAACTTGCCTTGTCAACCTGTCCCTCTTATCAATGTAAAATCCCGCCTCAACAGTGCTCCCCTTCTCAGTTATTGCAGTATTAATTCTATAAACATCATATCCTACATTAACGCCATCAGCAACTGCCCGCTCATGATTATATTCCATCACAAGATTCTGATTGAAAAAACCAAGAGTCTGCTTTGAAGGTGTAGCTGTTAATCCAATAATAAAAGCATCAAAATATTCCAAAACTTGCCTCCAGAGATTGTAAATCGATCTGTGGCACTCATCTGTTATAATAAAATCAAATGTTTCAATTGGAATGAATGGATTGTAACAAACATCAACTGGGGCGCCATCAATATCCTGGTCAAAAAGTGACTGCTCTTCTGCCTCACTTTCCATTTCAATTTCTCCCCTGAGCATTGAGTAGACTCTTTGGATAGTTGAAATACAAACTCTACTTGCAGGATCAATTACGTTTGAAGAGAGGTGCTGAACATTATATAACTCAGTAAACTTTCTCCCGTCATCTGGAGTTCTATACTGGCTAAATTCTGTCATGGCCTGTTTTCCAAGATTTGTCCTATCGACTAAGAAAAGCACTCTTTTTGCATTTGAATGTTTTATCAGCCTATAGACAAAACTAATTGCAGTGAATGTTTTTCCAGAACCTGTCGCCATCTGGATTAATGCACGAGGTCTTGTATCTCTAAATGATTTTTCAAGATTTGTGACAGCTTCAATCTGACAATCCCTTAAGCCAAAAGTTATTAGTGGTGGCATCTCCTGCAACTTGCCTCTCAACGTCTTTTCATCAGATAGAAATTTTTTCAAAGTTTCAGGCCTGTGGAAAGAGAAGATTCTCCTTGAGCGTGGTCTTGGGTCTCTTAGATCAACAAATGAAGTTTCCTTTCCCGTGCTATTATATGCAAAAGGAAGTGGATCGCCAAAAGATGGAATATCCTCAGGCAAACCTCCGACATATTTTATTGATTGATCTGCAACACCGCCTAGAGGTATTCCAACCCTTTTAGCCTCAAGGACACCGCAGGCTTTTCTATCAATAAAAAGAAGGTAGTCTGCAATTCCAGTAAGAAGTGGGAATTCTCTTACTGCAACACCCTTTGAAGCGCCGAGATCCATTAATTTGTAATCTTGGACTATCCAACCACAATCAAAAAGCATTTTGTCAATATCTTCTCTGGCCCTAGCTTCGTTATTCATAAAAACATCTCTTATGCATAAATAAATTGAATATAGTATGGACTTTTACAAAGTTATAGATATGAATTCTATATTTATTCAAGATTATTAAGGAATTTCCCTATAAAAACTTATTCTTTTCTAATTATTCCTTTTTTGAAAGCAGATAAACACCTATACATAGAATAAGGATACCGGCTATCTGCATGGGCGTGACTAACTCTCCAAGCACAAAGAATCCTAGAAGTGCAGCAAAGAAAGGCGTAGATAATTCTAGTGCACCAGCCTGTGCTGCTTTGACCCTTTTAAGGCCTTCATAGTATAGAATGTAACCGACCCCAACTATGATTCCAATTATAATCTGATTTACGCTTCCAAAGTGGAACTCTGATCTGAATAGCAGATAGATTGAGAAGAATATGGCTGCAATTAGAAATCTGTAAAATGTGATTATCCCACAGTTCATACTCTTTAGATACTTTCTTGCAACTATGCCAGTGGTGGCCCACGACACAGTTGCACCCACAACTAATAGGTCTCCAACAGTCCCGATTCTTAAAATTAGGAGATTTTGTATTGTTTGGGTAGTGACAAGTAGCGCCCCAAATATCATTATGAATATGCCGGCATAATCATATTTTGAGTGCTTTTCATCCTTTAAGATAAAATAGCCTATCAATATAATAAAGATAGGCTGGAGATGTCCTATCAAAACTGCATTTAGAACAGATATCTTTGTGAGCGCAAAGTAAAATAATAAATCTGCAACGAGAGTCCCAACAACAGCGATATAGAATATCACAGAAAATTCTTTTTTAGAAATCTTAATATTTTTCCCATTTGTTGAAAGTGCATAGATTAAAGCCACAACTGTTACAAATATCGCCCTGAAAGCTGAAGTCTGAACAACGCTAGAATTGGCATAGGCAAGTTTTGCAAATATGGGCTCAATAGCCCACATGACACTTGCACCAACAATTGCCAAGACTCCTATTCGCTTTTTATCCATTGGAGGGGTATGCAATAAGTATCTTAAAAAAGTTCCTATGATGATTTACTTTCTACCTAATAACAGTTGTAGGATATCTTTGTAAATTGGAAATTCTTTTTTCTCTTTTTCAGAAAGGGTATATCCTGATTCAATAACTTCACTGGGCTGTGATGATTTAGATTCTTCTTGTTCTTCCAAAGCGTCTCTTTCCTGAATTTCTTTTATGGCAATATAGGCTAAAGCTCCAAATGCTCCAAGGCCTAGAAGTAGAATCTTTTCTTCATCATCCATGCATTATATTTGGAGATTTAGAAATAAAAAGGTATTTGTTATATTTTATTAACTCACCTCTACTAGCCATACCAAAGTTTAAATTTAAGAAAAAGAATATACCTAGTATAAAGGTGAGTCTATGGATCTTATTTTGAGAAACGCTAGATTAAATGATGACAGTTATTTAGTTGATATAGGAATTCAAGATGGCAAGTTTTCTCTGATAAAAAAGAACATCGCTGAGAAAGGTGACGAGGAAATCGATCTTGAAGGAAGATTTGTTTCCCCTCCTCTAGTTGAGATACATGTCCACATGGATGCAGCCCTTACTGTGGGTGAGCCCAGATACAATCTTGGCGGGTCTCTTTTAGAGGGGATTGAGATATGGGCTGAGAGAAAAAAGAGCCTTACAAAAGAAGATGTCAAGACTAGGGTAAGGAAAGCCTTGAAGTGGGAGCTTGCAAACGGAGTAACTAGAGTTAGGACACATGTTGATGTTTGTGATCCCTCTCTAAATGCCCTAAATGCATTATCAGAAATCAAAGAAGAGTTCAAGAATTATATTGACCTTCAGATAGTTGCTTTTCCCCAGGAAGGAATTTTCTCATATCCCGATGGAGAAGAATTGATGAGAAAAGCAATGGAAAAAGGTGCGGATGTAGTCGGAGGAATTCCGCATTACGAGTGGACAAGAGAGGACGGCGTAAAGGACACAATATTTGCAGTCTCATTAGGAAAAGAACTAGGCAAAATGGTTGACCTCCACATAGATGAAACTGACGATGAGCACTCAAGATTTGTTGAAGTCCTAGCTGCTGAAACAATAAAGAATAAGTATCAAGGAAAAGTCACGGCGAGTCATACAACAGCAATGCACTCCTACAATAATGCTTACGCTTTCAAGCTTTTGGGATGGATTAAGAAGGCAGAACTTAATATGGTGACAAACCCCCTTGATAATTCTGTCCTTCAGGCTAGATTTGATACATACCCAAAAAGAAGAGGACATACACGTGTAAAGGAGATGGATTCCATGGGAATAAATGTTTCTATAGCAGATGACTCGATAATGGATCCATGGTATCCACTTGGACTTGGAGACCCTTTGCAGGCAGCATTTGTATTTGTCCACTACGGGCAGATGTCAGGCTATAACGAAATGATGCGGTTAATTGAAATGATTACAACAAATCCGGCCAAAGCATTTGGAGCAAAAGATTATGGAATTAAGATTGGAAACCCTGCAGACCTAGTTGTATTTGACGCCCCAACAGCAATTGATGCGATAAGGCTAGTTGCTAGGAGATATTTAGTTATAAAAAATGGTAAGGCCATATCACAAACAAAACCATACGAAACAAATATTTTCATGGGCGACAAAGAAGAGAAAATAGATTTTATTAAATAATAATAATTATTAAATAGAATTAATAATTATTTACTATTTCTTAATTTGACTTTAAAGTATACCCGATAAATATTTGAAGATGAACTTATTATTTTAGAAGAAGGAGATTTAAAATGGAAGAGAAAAATAAGAAAAAGTTAACTACAGTTGCCGGCGCTCCGGTAGTTGACAACCAAAACTCTATGACTGCAGGTCCTAGAGGCCCTGTGTTGCTACAGGATGTATGGTATCTTGAAAAGTTAGCCCATTTTGACAGAGAAGTAATACCTGAAAGGAGAATGCATGCCAAAGGTTCTGGTGCCTATGGAACATTTACAGTAACACATGACATCACAAAGTATACCAAGGCAAAGATTTTCTCTGAAATTGGAAAGAAAACTGAGATGTTTGTACGCTTTTCAACAGTTGCAGGTGAGCGAGGGGCTGCAGATGCAGAGCGTGATATCCGTGGATTTGCTATGAAGTTTTATACAGAGGAAGGTAATTGGGACCTTGTTGGAAACAATACTCCAGTTTTTTTCCTTCGTGACCCACTAAAATTCCCCGACTTAAATCACGCAATTAAACGTGACCCTCGTACAAACATGAGGAGTGCAAAAAATAACTGGGACTTTTGGACATCACTTCCTGAAGCATTGCATCAAGTAACTATAACAATGAGTGACAGAGGTATCCCATTATCATTTAGGCATATGCACGGTTTCGGTAGCCATACCTTCAGTATGATCAATTCTAAAAATGAAAGGATATGGGTTAAATTCCATCTTGTCTGCCAACAAGGCATCAAAACTCTGACAGATGCAGAAGCAGAAGCCATAGTTGCGAAGGATCGAGAAAGCAATCAGCGTGACCTTCTTGAGAGTATTGACCGCGGGGATTTCCCTAAATGGAAGATGTTCATCCAGGTAATGACTGAAGAGCAAGCAAATAAAATGCCTTATAATCCTTTTGATTTGACAAAGATCTGGTATAAGAAAGACTTTCCATTGATAGAAGTCGGATATTTTGAACTAAATCGCAACCCAGACAATTATTTTGCAGAAGTTGAGCAAGCAGCTTTTAATCCTGCCAATGTTGTTCCAGGGATAGGGTTTTCACCAGATAAAATGCTTCAGGGAAGACTGTTCTCTTACGGTGATGCCCAACGTTACAGATTAGGTGTCAATCATCACCAGATACCTGTAAACGCACCAAGGTGCCCAGTAAACAGTTACCACAGGGATGGGCAAATGAGGGTAAACAATAATGCAGGTAGCACTCTTGCATACGAACCTAACAGCTACGGAGAATGGCAAGAACAACCAGGTTTTAAAGAACCACCACTTTCTATAAAGGGCCCAGCAGACAATTGGAACTTCCGAGAAGATGACGATGATTACTACACTCAGCCCGGAAAACTTTTCAGATTGATGACTCCTGAGCAGCAAAAAGTATTATTTGAAAATACTGCTCGTGCTATGGGAGATGCCCCAAAACATGTTAAAATCAGACACATCGGAAACTGCCTCAAAGCTGACCCTGCATATGGCAAGGGAGTTGCGGACGCATTAGGGATCTCACTAGGCGAAGTAAAATAATTCGTTAATTTTAAGACTTAATTTTAATTTTTTATAAATATTATATATGATATTCTGAGATTAAATCGAAACATTTAATAAAGAAACTTTAAATTATATCTTTGGATGGTAATAGATTTAAAGAAAAAATATTTTTCAATAGCTAAAGATAAAGGTTTCACCGATGTTTTAAATTATCTCTATGGATTATATGAGAATCTGCCAATGTCATCGGCTATTATTAATCAGGATTATAATATTTCAGAAGTTAACCACAAGTTTTTACGCGTTTTTAAATATGAAAGAGATGAAGTCATAGGAAAAAATATTCTGGATTTTATTGTGCCAGAGCATAAAGAAATTTTTTGTAACTCAATAAAAAAATTAGATAATTTGGATGACATCTCCAACATAGAATTTGAAATGTTGGATAAATTAGAGAATAATGTTCCTATTAGTTTCTCTGCAACAATCGGTAATAAATTCTCAGATGCCTCTCTAGACATCTTTTGCATTATGGAAGATATTACGCAAAAAAAGTCATGTGAAATAATTTTAGAATCAAAAAATCTAGAAATGTCATTGCTACTAGACAATATGGAAACACATGTGTGGTACCTAAAAGATAGCGAAACTTATGGATTTGTAAACAAAGCGCATGCTGATTTTTTGGGGTATTCCGTAGACTACTTAACAAACCGTAATCTCAATGAGTTTTTATCAAAAGAGATTGCAGAAATCTGCATCAAAGGCAACAGCGAAGTTTTTTCTAAAAAAGTTGCCATTCATACAGAAGAATGGGCCCCCAATTCTAAAGGTGAAAATAGGCTTTTAGATATAACAAAGACGCCATTAATTGATTCAATTGGAAATGTAAAATACGTTATCTGTATTGCATCTGATGTCACGGATAAAAGAGCTGTAGAAGATAAATTGAAAGAGGGCCAGAATAGACTAAACTCTCTTTTTGAAGGTTCAATTGACGCAATATGGGCTTCAAAAGTAGACGGAACAATAGTTGAAGCAAATCAAGCTGCTGCAGATATGTTGGGATGCGAACTTGAAGAACTGATTGGTTCAAACATAACTAATTTTTATGTAAATCCTAAAGACAGAAAATCATTTAGGCAAGAAGTTGAGAAAAACAAATCCGTAAAGGATTATTGGATAAAACTTAAACGAAATGATGGAAATGAAATAGATTGCGTATTCTCTTCTTCAATATGGGAAAACTCTAATGGAGAAACATTGGGTTATATTGGAATTGTTCACGATATAACAAATAACATAAGGACTGCCAATGAACTTGTAGAATCAAAACATCTTTTGCAGAACATAATAGATTCTCTCCCTGATGCTACCTTCTCAATTGATAAAGAAGGTAAGGTAATCTCTTGGAATAAGAGAATTGAAGAGCTAGCTGGAATAAAATCAGAAGAGATTATTGGAAAAGGGAATCACGAATATTCAATACCATTTTATGGTGAGCGTAGGCCTGGATTGGTAGATCTTATATTGAACTCTGAAAAAGAGTTTGATGTAAGATATGATAACCTAAGAAGAGATGGGGATACAATTGAAGGGGAAGCGAAGATATTCAATTCCAAAGGAGAAATAATTCGTGTATGGGCAAAGGCAACTACTCTTCGTGATGCCAGTGGTAAAATTATAGGTTCAATTGAAAGTATTAGAGACATAACAGAGGCTAAGTTAATAGAAGATGATTTGAAAAAAGTTTACATGGCAATTGAACAAGGCCCAGGTATAGTTGTAATTACGGACATAGAGGGAAATGTTGAATACGCCAATCCAAAATTTGTTGAAGTTACTGGATATACTGCTAAAGATATATTGGGCGAAAATCTAAGGATAATGAAATCAAATTTATTGCCCCCCGAATTTTATTCAAGTCTTTGGGATACAATCTCTTCAGGTTATACATGGAAAGGAGAATTTCACAATAAAAAGAAAGATGGAAATTATTACTGGGAATACGCCACAATCTCTCCAGTTAGAAATGAAAAAGGAGAAATTACAAACTACATAAAAGTTTCTGAAGACATCACGATGAAAAAGAAGGTCAAAAAACAATTAGATGAAAATCTTGAATATTTTGCCCATCTTGTTGACCATATTAGAAATCCATTGGCTATAATAAGTGGATTTACTCAAGTCGAAGTTCAAAATGAAAAAACTAAAGACAGGATTTTGAAACAAATCGCTAGAATAGAAAATATTATTGCCCTTTTAGATAAAGGGTGGCTGGATACTGAAGATACAAGAAGATTTCTGAAGAAATATGAATAGATTATTATTTTTTAAGTTTTTCCAAGGGTACAGTCATATATCTTTCCAGTAATGACTTCAGTCTGAATCAATAGATCAACCAGTGGAAAAATATCTTTGGGATAAAGCTTTCTTTTTAGAAGCTGGCCTTCCATAATTTTTTCTTCTATTTCTGCCACACTTCTATTTGTTCTTCTTGACTCAAGTTCTATTTCTTTCTCATGCCTTTCAGTAAAAACATAAGTAGGCGATATCCCATTAATCTTGATGTTGTATTTCGCAGCTTCATATGCCGAATATCTTATTAGGGCTTCAAGTCCCGCCTTTGCGATACCATACGGGGCTTTATTATGTGACACATCTTTTGATGAAGAAGAAACAAAATGCAGTATATTGCCACCTTGATCGCCATTTTTCTTCATGTATTTGATTGATTCTTTTGTTAGCATGAAAGCAGTTTTAAGATTTGTATCAATCACTTTATCGTATTCTTCAATTGGAAAATCCTCAATTGTGTGGGAATAGAGGCTACCTCCTATCGTATTGATCATGGCATCAAGCCTTCCATATTCCTCAATGATGTAGCTAAAAAGGAATTTGAGATTATCCTCTGAGTTTAGGTCCATGGGCATGTAGTTGAACTTTTCATCTTCTTTTATTCTTGTGAAATCCTGGAGATTCTTCCTGCCGCTTCCTATTAGAATCTTAACATTCCTATTCAAGTGCTCGAAGATAGGTTTACCAATACCCCCACTTGCACCTGTCAGCAAAATTATCTTTTCGGAGAGTTCCATAATAGTAATTGTGGGTTTACTAAATTAAATAAGTATCTGATTGATTCTTATTTATGTCCAACAATACCAATAACTTTATATATTATTAGATAACTATATTGATTAGCAATAGTAATTAGCACTTGAGGAGATTATTATGGAAGATGTTAAGGTTGTTGTCTTTGGAAAGGAAAACGCTGGAAAGAGCACCCTAATCAAAGCTATAGAACACGACGCAATAAACATTGATAAGAATAATACTACAGTTTCCATGGACTATGGAAGGGCAATCGTTGGCGGAAGAAAAATTCATTTTTACGGAACACCAGGACAGGAAAGATTTGACTTCATGAGGGATATCTTATCAAAGGGCGCGAACATAGGCATAATGGTTTTGGATTCTACAATGAATATCTCGGAATTTGACATACACCTTTTACAGGAATTAAAACATAAAGGAATCCCTTGCTTGATATTTTTGAACAAGAGTGACATTGCAGATACGGAAGCGATAAGAAGAAAATTCAATGGATTTCCAGTCATAGCTGGATCTGCAAAGATGGGAAATGGAATAAATGAATTAATCCATTCACTTGTAGACCTTGCATAGAATCCCAATAACCTTTTAAATTTATTAAAATAATCTTTAATATATGAAAGACAGCTACCTCTTACCTCTTTTAACGTTAGCTAAGAAGGGTAAGGTCAAAGGGTCTGTTTATATTTCTTCAAAGGATCTTGGAAAAGAACTTGGTGTGTCCCAACAGACTGCTTCAAGGTGGCTAAAAGAGCTGGAATCTTTTGGTGCTATAGAAAGAACATTTGTAAAAGGAGGACAGACAATTACGCTTACTGAATACGGAAAAAATTACCTGAAGACTTTCTTCGTTGAAATGTGCGAGCTATTCAACAAAAAAAATGATGAACTTACTATCGATGGAACAATAGTTTCTGGAATCGGTGAAGGAAAATATTATGTTTCAAGGCCTTTTTACAAGAAACAGTTTGAAGATGGTCTTGGTTTTAGCCCTTATCCGGGAACACTAAATATTAAACTCACCGACGAAACAGACATACTGCTTAGAAAATTCCTTGATAGATACCCTTCAGTTATATTGAAATCAGGCACCGACGAAGGAAGGTCTTTTGGAAATGTCAGATGTTACAAAGCAACGATTGATGGCAGGGTGGAAGGTGCAGTTATAATACCTTTAAGGACCCACCACCCTCAAAATGTCGTTGAAATCATAGCCCCTAAAAATCTCAAAAACTTCTTAAAGAAGAAAGACGGCGAACTTATTAGAATTACAATTGAGGTTTAGTTTATGAGGATTGTTTTAAAGATTGGCGGATCTCTTGTTTTCCCAGATAAAATTGATGTTGAACTGGTAAAGAATGTTTCCAAACAAATTGTTTCACTCTCTAACACTCATGAATTCCTAGTAGTTGTTGGCGGAGGAACAATCGCAAGAGAATATATCCAAGCCCTAAAAAGTATCGGAAAAGATGATACGTTCCTTGATTTTGTCGGGATGGAAGTTGCTAAACTGAATGCTTCTCTTTTTATGGGCGCTTTAGGAAAAAAGGCTCCAGTAGAAGTTTCAGATGATTTTAGGCATGCATTGTCAACACTATATATGGGTAAGATCCCTGTGCTCGGCGGAACACATCCAGGGCATACAACTGATGCTGTTTCTTCAATGCTTGCTGAATTTGTAGGTGCAGATTTATTCTTGAGATTCACAAATGTAGATGGCGTATACGATAAAGATCCACGAAAATTCTCTGATGCAAAGAAGCTTGGGAAAATCAGCCACGAAACTCTTCTTGAGATAGTTGAAGGAACAAAGGCAGAAGCAGGAGTCAATGCAGTTATTGATCCATTGGCAGCAAAAATTTTGAAGAGGTCAAAGATAAAGACCGTAGTCTGCGGAAAGGAAGAACTCAAGAACATAAAGGCCATCATAGAGGGAAAGCATAAAGGGACAGAAATATTCTAATCGTTAGATGCCATGATAGGTGCAAGAGTCTCTAGGTCAGAAGCAGAAAAGCACAGAATTTCTCTTTTAGATATGGGAGTCCTTGATATTAATTTTAAAATTGCCTACGATGGCGACTATGTAATAATGCCACTAAAAGAGAAGATTAAGGATTATGATATTGTAGATTATGATTTCATACCACTTGCGAAGAGAAAAAGCTCTTTAAGAGAAATACTTTCAAAAAAAATCCCCGAATCTTACCTTTTAAAACTCCGGGCTTTTGATGCAATAGGGAATATAGCATTGATACAGTTGAGTGATGAGCTCATTCCTTACCAAAATATAATAGGTGAAGCACTTTTAGAGTTAAATCCATTTATCAAAGCAGTTTTTAGAAAGGATAGTATTGAAGGAGAGTACAGGGTTCCTAAACTAGAGCTTATCACTGGCGACCATATCACAGAAACTGTCTATCGGGAGTTTGGGGTAAGAATTTTACTTGATGTTTCCAAGGTATATTTCTCACCGAGATTATCTGAAGAGAGGAAAAGGATAACATCTCTTGTTAAGAAAGATGAGATAATCTTGGACATGTTCTGTGGTGTTGGGCCATTTTCTCTCATGATTTCTAAAAAGTCAGAGCCTAAAAAAATATATGCCATTGATATAAATGAAGTGGCCATATACTACCTTAAGAAAAATATTGCCCTTAACAAGACTTATAATATTGTTCCGATACATGGAGATTCAAGAATTGAGATAAAGAATATTGAAACTCCCGATAGGATAATCATGAATTTGCCTCACTCTTCATTTGAATTCCTCCCAGATGTATTTTCAACATATAAAAATGCCATAGTTCACTTCTACGCAGTTTCTGAAAATATTAATCTCGTCAAGAAAAGGATAACTGAAGAATCAGAAAAATATGATAAGAAGATTGAGTTTCTATCTGAACGGACTGTAAAGAGCTATTCGCCGAACACAGATATCTATTGCATAGATTTTGATTTCTCATAGACAATTACTTTCATTTCTTTGCCTTTTTTTAGGGCTTCAATTAAGCCTCTGTCAATGTCAAGTGAGGCTTTGCTTGATGCTATGGCATAAGTCCTGCTTGAGATAAAAGAAGAAGTTCTTATGACAAGCTCCCTTTGATCAGTTATTTTGTGATTTTTTGGTATAGTGGCTTCAAATGTTTCTTCGAAGCTATCTACCTTCATTACAAAAATTAATCTTCCATTTAGTTTGTTAAGGTCGCCAATATTGTGATCTGATGAAATTCCCAATATGCAATCACCGTTGCCTTTGATATGGTCGTCTTTTGTGAATTCCAAAGTGCTTCTGTGCTCAGCAGTAATTTTGGGATGACCCTTAACCGTAAATGAAATCATAACCTAAAAAAAACCTTTAATCTTAAAAGATTTACTTTCTAGTAGAATCATGCACGACTACCTTGAGGAGTTAAGATTATTTTCTGAGAAAATAGGCATGAAAAATTTTAAGGAATTTGATCCTTCTCAGCTTTTGCCTGAAGAAAGAATTAGAGAATATTGTTATCAGAATTTATGCGGTAATTATGGAAGACATTACATGTGCCCACCATTTATCGGTACAATTGAAGAAATTATAGATAAATTGAATATTTATAACAAAGCCATCCTAATTAGATACTCAGAAGAAGTGAATGTAAAAGAGGACATGAGGAAAGTTAAAAGGTCTAAAATTGACTTTCACAAGAAGATACTGGAGCTAGAAAAATTTCTTTCTCAAAAGGGCATTGAATCTTGGGGCCTTGTAGGTGGTTACTGTTCTTTCTGTATTGAGTGTAAAGCTATAACCGATAGGCCGTGCAAACATCCTCACAAAGCAAGGCCTTCCCTTGAATCACTTGGAATTGATGTCCAAAAACTTCTTGATAATTTTAGCCTTGACAATAAGTTTTACCCAGATAAGATTGTCTGGACTGGTTGTATACTAATTAATGATAGAAATAGAAGATAAGTTTAAATAAAACCAAGTAATTAGGTATTTCAATGAAAAAAATATATTGTGTGTGTTTATTGACTTTTATTTTAGTATTCTCTAATCTACTTGTCGTTTCCTCTCTTACCAATCAACAGAAGAATCAAGTTGCCCAGGATCTTTATAGCACAGGCGCAACTTTTATGAGGACTGAAAATTTTCTAAAAGCAAAAGATTTTTTTATATATTCACACAACGAAGCCATTAAAGCAGGTAATAATTATCTGGCCTATACTTCAAATGAGAGAATTAAAGAATGTAATAATATTTTGGGGTTAAATCCCAATGATTATACTTTAAGTAAAGCTTTAATGTCAAAACAGTTAATTTTACCTTCAAGTATACCTAATTATTACAATATTAAAAAAACCATAATTGTTTATCCTTATAAGAAATACGATTCTATTAAATTAGAAGCCTTTAAAGATCAAAGTTTAGAGTTTAAGTATCAAATTAAAACAGGAAACGTTTCGATTTATTTCATTGACGAAGAGGCATATGAAAAATTCTTGAAAGCTAACTGGTTTCTTCCTTTCTTCACAGAAGGAATAACTGGAATAGAATTACCTTCTAATACTGGGCCTTTAGTGAGAACAAGCTATAATGTACCCCACCAAGGATATTGGTATTTCATTGTTATTACTGAATCTCAAGACAAAGGCGAGGTAGAAATAGAAATTTTATAATAAATAATTTAAACTTCTGTTCTTTTCTTAATCTGATGAAGCTTATATTTCTGGGAACATCTGCATCCAAGCCTACTTCGGATAGAAATCCTCCATCTGTAGCTCTGCAATACAATAACGGTGAGTTCATGCTTTTTGACTGTGGTGAGGGAACACAGAGGCAGATGATAAGAAAGGTTTCACCGATGAAAATATCAAAAATCTTCATAACACATCTTCATGCTGACCATGTGATGGGGCTCGTTGGCTTAATACAATCTATGAAACTAAACGGCAGAACACAGTTACTTGAGATATTTGTTCCAAAGGATACCATTGTTTATATGAAACAATTATTCTCAATACCTTATTTTTCTGCAGATTTTGATATCCATGTCATAGAAGTATTTGATGAAAAGATAGAGTTCGACGGGTATTGGATAAAGCCATTTCCTGTATCCCACGGAGTTCCTGCAATTGGGTATGTTTTTGCCGCAAATGATTCAAGAGGGAAATTTAACAAAAAACTTTGTGATGAGCTTGGTATAAAGGGTGAGATGTTCAATTTGCTGGAGAAAAATGGAAAAATTCAAGTCAATGGCAGAGAGATATCTATTGATGAAGTAACAGGTAAGAACAGGAAAGGAAAAAAAATAGTTTATACTGGTGACACAGAGAAGATAGATGCATTTCCAGAGGAAGCATATCACTGTGATGTCCTGATTCATGACTCGACATTTATATCTCAAGAAGATAAGAAAGAAACATATCATTCTACTGTTAAGGAGGCATGTGAAGTTGCACAGCTTCTTTCTGCAAAAAAACTTGTATTGACACATATAAGTCAGCGATACGAAACAAAAGAAGTCGAAGAAGAATCAAAAAAATACTGTGAAAATGCAATAGTCGCAGAAGACTTCTTGGAAATAAATCTATAATTTTACTATTTGAATTCTCTTATTAATTTTCTATAGAAAGATATTCTATTTTTTAGTTACCTTTTATTTTAGTTATTGATTACCATTATTGATAACTAATATTTCCAAAAAGTTTATATAGTAATGTATAATATATAGATATACAATGTATTGCACGGAGGTAATAATATGTTAGCAATAAGAAAAATAATAACTTCACTCGTAATATTCTCTTTGATTATGCCCTGCTTTTTAGTTTCTTCAGTTTGGGCTTCTGGAGGGGCAGTAAACGACTCTGCCATATGCGATAAAGACGGTACTGTTTTGATTAATGTATTGGCCAATGATAATGGATTGACTCAAATAGGGCCGATTAGCCAACCAAAGCATGGTACGGCCGTTATTGAAAATGGTAAGATAAGGTATACACCTGACCCAAATTGGTTTGGAATTGACACATTTACATATTCCGCCACAACAGACAAAGAAACAGCACTGTTTTGCGCTGACACTGGGCACTACTATGAATATGTCTCTGGTACCCTCACTTGGGGGGAGGCAAATGCAGCAGCATCAGCAAGAACTTTCTATGGATTGAAAGGATATCTTGTAACAATAACTTCTGAAAAAGAAAATACTTTTGTTACTTCTTTATTATCTGAAGAAGATTCTGCATGGATGGGAGCTACTGATGATCAATCTCAAGATCATAATTGGTCTTGGGTCGCAGGTCCAGAAGCAGGTCAAATCTTTAGTAAAGGATTATCTCCTGACGTAATCGAAGTTGGATATGTCAATTGGAATGTCAATGAACCAAATAATTCTGGTGAAACTGAGTATTATGGACAATTATTATCCACGGGATATTGGAACGATCTTTCACTTGCTGGCGAAATTACTGGGTACATAGTAGAGTACGGAGGAATGCCAAACGATGTTTCAACTCTACCTACAGCAACTGTCACCGTAGTTGTCCTAAACAACTCTAAATTACCCATACACGCAGAATTAAAGGCATCATACAACAACAGATTAAAAACAGTTAATAGCTTACAGACACAGATATTAAATAAGC
>CAZVXE010000011.1:0-34322 GCA_964630765.1 uncultured Thermococci archaeon
AAGTAGAGTCTAGATTGGATGCAACTTTCCAGTACCACACACCATCTTCAAGGTGGCCTATAGCTGGGTTTGGAGGAGTTGAAGTTGAGACATTGTAATCAATAATCCAAACATTAGTAGATCCCTCCATTATAAAGTTTGTTTTATTTGCATCGTTTGCTTTTTGGAATTGATTAACTGCAATCTTATCGGGGTACAATGTATAGTCCAAGAAATCAGTGTTCTCTCTTGAAAGTCTTATATTATACCAAACTGATGAACATACATCCTTCCATTGTAATCTAGGGTTATTTATTGTTAATAATGATAAATCAGCTGGGGCGTAGAGATTTGGAGTTACTGTAGAAACTGAAAATGTTCTTGTTTCTGAATAGGGACTCTGATTTCCAAGTCTATCTGTTGCCCATACTCTCCAGTACCATGTACCGTTTGAAAGTGCTTGTGATCTGTGCCTTCTAAGATTAACAAAAGGTTTTCCTGCCCAGATTAAATCCCATTGATTGTATGTTGATGCATTTTGATCTGGTTCACAGAAATAAGGCATACTAACATTAGCTTCATCAATATCTACACTTTGAGTAATTACATTTGTAGAGAAAGTGGAAGATGTTGAGTATTGTATATGGTAAGTTAAACAGTTATTCTGACATGGATCTGCAGGTCTTTCTGCTGATATATCAGATATTTTGTAAAATGTGAAGTTGGCTTCATTTTGATTAAATGGTATTACATGTCCATTCTGTGGTTGGAACAAACTCGGTGAATCTGTAGCTGTGTCTACATAGAAGAATGCACCGTCAGAGTCTAATTCGTTAGGTACACATGGGTTACTATCTCTAGTATTACTCCAGTTGGCATCAACAATTGATGTTCCAACATTATCAGACATACTTGTTCCAGATACTGTTATTTGCGCCAATCCATTGTTTGTAGTTGCAGTTGGTACATTGTATGTTGCAGTGAAAATAGATGCCGGTGCTGATTCAGTTACTGAGAGTGTAGTCCAAGTAGTTTGGTTGTGTAACTTTACTTGAACTGTTGGTTTAGTTTTTAGTACTTCTGAGGAATAAATCCTAATCTGCATTGAACCTCCGCCAACGACATCAGGAGTAGTGTTGTAGTCTATTTTTGGAGTTTTAAGATAACGAATTCTAAAAGTTGGTACAGTCGATGAAAGAGATACTGTAAAGCTCCTTGTTGTGTGTGAAGTAGGTGTACCACTAACGTTACCTAAAGCGTCTGTTGCCCAAACTCTCCAATACCATGTGCCAGCAGTTAGACCTGATGCGGCATAGGAAGCCGTAGGAGAAGTTGTATATCTTGTATAAACATTTGATGAAAAAGTTGATGATGTAGAATATTGTAAAGTATACTCCACTGGTGCAGCATTTTCAGTAGTTATATCGTCCCATATGAAAGTAACATTACTTGATGTTTCTAAAGCACCGTTGGCGGGAGAATCTAATGTAGGTTTATCACATTGTGAATCGACAATAAAAGTTGGCCCATCGCTATAAGGGACTGTTGTAGTTTCAATAGGATTAATTAATGTTCCAATATTTCCTGCTCTGTCTTTTCCAGATATAGTAACTAGAGTCGAACCATCATTTATTCCATTTGTACTGGATATACTATAAGTACAAGTAAAAACTGATTCTGGATAAGATCCAGATTGAGGAGTTATTGAAGATGCATCTGTTGCCGATTTACCTGGCTGTTGGACTTTAATTGTAGGTTTTTCCATTAATGGCTCTTCTGCTTGAACTCTTATAGTAACTGTGCCTATACCGAGTATTGCAGGATCTGGCCCAGTTTCATCTGCATCAACTTTAGGCGATTTAATATAAGTAACATCATATTCGGGGGTAGTATTATCTATTACAGTAGAAGGAGAATAAGGTGGACTTAATCCTCCTCCGGTAGTTGTAATTGTCCATGCGTGAGGAGATGATAATTCAGTAGCTGGTGCTTGTATAGCAACTACATCTAAATAAATTGTACGAGTGCCTGTGGAAGTTATGTTACATGTATAAGCCATATCAGCTGGTGTAGTTACACCATCGGCAGTACTGTTTAGGTAGTCAGGAGAAAATCCAGAAGAAGATGGCTGTAATCCTGCTGTAGCTAGTACATACCCATTAGGCGCAGTTATAGTTACTGCCGTCCATGCTGGAGTAACTGTTCCAGTAACAACGAAATCAAATTTGAAACGCATTGGCATGCTTCCACTATTAAAATAAGGATATTTGTAGGCGTTTGCATTAGTAGTAATATTAACAGCCATGCTAGCAGCACTAACCTCCTGAAACTCAATTGCCCCAAATAAACTAAACATCAATAATGATCCAAATATAAAACTCAAAATCTTCTTATTCAAACAAATCTACCTCCTTTTTCGAAATGATCAGTTTTTTTATCATAATACTTCTATCATGATTTATGTTAATCATGTAATTATCTCTATTAATTTCATTATATTTTAGTCCATTATCCTCGTTAAAATATTTCAAGCTAATACCTCCCTAATGTGAAACGATATAAAAACATTATCATGAAACAATTTATTTACAATTTCAGAAATTGAAACGTTCATAATCAGCTCTCCTCCAACATCTTTACCATCTTTTCCAAAAAATCCTCCCAGTTCTCTGCCTTCATGCGGCCTTTCCACTCAATGAGTTTGAAATAGAGATCATCCGGGATTCCCTTAATCGTTATACTTTTCATCAATTAACCCCAATGATTAATAATTATCAGTTTCCGCCATATATATGTATAAGCTGTTATCTAGTATCATTATCATTAATAGGTAATAGTATTTAAAGCTTTCGCATCTATTGCTTATCAATGTAAATACTTCTTAAGAAATCTTTGGAGTTTTTACTGTTAACACTGGCTAAAACAGTTATAAATATAGATTAGAAAAGTTATATCCCTAGTAACAGATAGCAAATAGGTGATTCTCTGGAAAAGCTACATCATCCAATTATTATTGAGATGGATGAAGACGGTGTGTATATTGTAAGCTGCCCACAACTTAAAAGCTGCCACTCATATGGGGAAACTATAGAAGAAGCCATGGAAAACATCAAAGAAGCAATAGAGCTTTGCTTAGAGAATTAAAGTTCCTCTAATATTATTTCTAAAAGTAATCTAACTTCAGGTATTGAATTTTAATAGAATCCAGCAAGAAAGATAAAACATATTTCTAAGGCTTCCAGCAATTTAAGAAATCAACTCTTTCAAAGTCGCTGTCATTAGTAGCTACATTTTTAATATTATAAAATTGGCAAGTAGCTACATGCATAGCATCATTAGGTAATAGCTGATATTTATGTGATAGAACTACTGAAGTTCTTGATATGGCCTCACCAATTTCCAGAATTATAAGGCCTTTATACTCTAGTAATTCTTCAATGAGTAAATATGACGATCTATTATTTCCGATTAGTTCTGGATTTTTCTTTAGTATTAATTTAGTTTCGTTTATATTTGAATTATTAATTTTAGAAATTTCAAATAAAACTATCTTATAAAATACTTCACTTAACACAAGCGGAGAAATAAAACCATTAATTTCTGCATTTTTGATTTTGCCCAAAAAAAGATTACATTGATTATAAAATCTAATATTGCTAAGTAGAGAATATAGTATTATATTTGCATCAATAAATATTTTATCTCCAGAAAAATCACTAATTAGTCTGTTACCAGATGTCTTCATCTTCGATTATCTCCAGTGCTATTTTTTCTGGTATATCGAATTTAATAGAAAAAGCGCTTTCATGTTCAGTCTTGTCTTCTATTTTTACAACTACTTCTTTATCTTCAATATCTATTTTTTCTGTTGGATAAATAATTCCATTTTTTATTCTGGCATTGACAATGATTGCCATATTTATCTTTACTGCTTTCATGTTTTTAAGTATTGCCTTTGTTTTTTAAATAGGATTATCTAGGATAATTTAGACAATGAGAAACTTTACAGACTGTGAAAAGTTTATATCCCTAGTAACAGATAGCAAATAGGTGATTCTCTGGAAAAGCTACATCATCCAATTATTATTGAGATGGATGAAGACGGTGTGTATATTGTAAGCTGCCCACAACTTAAAAGCTGCCACTCATATGGGGAAACTATAGAAGAAGCCATGGAAAACATCAAAGAAGCAATAGAGCTTTGCTTAGAGAATTAAAGTTCCTCTAATATTATTTTACATTAAATTCATTTGGCACAGATTTAAATAATAGTATAATTAAAATATATCAAATGAAAAATGTTGAAGATATTGAAAAAATAATAGAAGGGGAGAAGGAAGAACTTCTCAGAGAATATAAGATTAAAAATATAGGAATCTTTGGATCGTATGCCAAAAATACTGCTATAAAAAAAAGTGATATAGACCTAATTGTTGAATTTGAGGAGCCTGTTAGTCTTTTAGGTGTAATAAAAGCAGAGAATTATCTGACCAAATTATTAGGAATTAGGGTGGATTTAGTTCCAAAAGAAGATATACGAAAGGAACTCAAAGAAACTATTCTAAAAGAAGTGATCTATATTTGAAAAGGGATTATACACTATATCTAAAAGATATGTTAGAAAATATAGAAAAAGCAAATTAGTTCTCATCAAATCTTCCTAATTATACTATATCTTAATTATTTATAGTATTTAGTATTAAATTCTCTATGTAAGTGATTAGAAGGTTTATCAATATAATGTTTATTCAAATATTTGATTACTTTTTTACCTAGAATAATGGCATCTTCTATAGTAAAGGTGCTTTTATCCAAACTTTTCGCATTTCTTCTAAGCTGGAACTAGATTTATCATATTTCATAATGATTTATCCATGAATGACGATATAAAATTTGGCTTTCACAAATCTGCCCAAGCATTATCCTCCTCAAAAGTTAGCCAATCTTTTTTTAGAGAGGATTCACTCATTAGAGAAATTTCAAGAATATCCATTTTCTTTGTTTTTAAATAAATCATGAAATCTAACACTTCTTCCAAAATAGGTTCAAGAGTTTTTTCAATTTCTTTGATGATTATTTCTTTAACTTTCATCAAATATTAGAAATATGAGATTATTTAAGCATTTTCTAAATGAATGAAAGAATTCTTTATTGTAAAACTGGCTAAAAAAGTATTTCAATTAGGAATGTTTATATATTTTGTATTGCAAATAATCGTTATGAGAATAACTGTAGTCTTAGAACCCCAAGAAGAAGGTGGATTCACTGTTTTTGTGCCTTCTCTTCCAGGCTGCATTTCAGAAGGAGACACTAAAGAAGAAGCCTTGAATAACATAAAAGAAGCTATCCAACTCTATTTAGAACCTGACCTTAATGAACTTGTAGACTTTGTGGGAGAAAAAATAGAAGTGTCTGTATGAACCTGCCTGTTGTTTCGGGT
The DNA here is from genome assembly GCA_964630765.1 of uncultured Thermococci archaeon. Taxonomy (GTDB): domain Archaea; phylum Methanobacteriota_B; class Thermococci; order Methanofastidiosales; family Methanofastidiosaceae; genus Methanofastidiosum. The sequence goes on from CAZVXE010000011.1 coordinate 5,420, forward strand.
TTAGAAGTAATAAAAAGATTAAAGAAGATAGGATTTCTCGTTATAAGGCAGAAGGGGTCTCATATTAGATTAGAGAAATTTAACGGTAAAAAAACTCTAAAAATAACTGTACCCCTCCACAAAGAACTAAAGAAAGGAACATTGAATATTATTCTAAAGGAATCAGAATTAACAGTTGAAGAATTTGAAAAATTAAAATAGTCAAGTATTGAGTATCTCCTAAGCAGGTCTTATTTTTGACAGGTCATTTATAAATAAGACAAAATAAAATTGACCAGTTATTTATAAATAAGCATATTTATTTTTGACAACTATGACATACCAGTTAGAGAACAATTCCTTCTTTGCATGCTTCCTGGACTGTACCTATTTCATTTCTCTTTCTTTCAAACTCTTCGGGCGTATAGCAGAATGCTTCAAGCCTATAAATCCCGTCCCAGATGTCCTGCACTAACCCATCCTCTTGATAAAATTAATGGTAATAATCTAACTTGATCTCTAAATTCTGTAATTATAGTAAATCTACACCTAAAAGATATCGTTACAATGTTCCAAGACAATGTTAGAAAATCCCTTTATTAATAATGGCTATCCCTCACCTCATGGAGCCAATAAGGAAGTTTAACAGATTTGAGTTAAAGTATCTCCTCTCAATAGAACAGGTGGAGGAGTTGAAAAAAGATCTGGAAAAATACCTTTTATTGGATGACCATGGGAACTCTGGAACTTATGCTATCACAAGCCTCTATTACGACACAGATGACTACCGCTTTTACTGGGAGAAGATCGAAGGGATAAAATTCAGGAGAAAACTAAGAATAAGATTCTATGAAACAATCGATAAACTAACTGATGATTCAATAGTCTTTGTTGAGATAAAGCAGAGGACAAACAAAACTGTACAGAAGAGAAGGGCTGCACTGAAATATAGAGATGCGCTCCTTCTCTGTAATGAGAGAAAAATCCCGCCACATGACCCACGGGATGAGCCGGTAATCGAAGAAATACTTTCTATGATTATAAATTACAACCTAAAACCGACTTTGATTACTAGCTATTTCAGGAAAGCCTATGTCGGCTCTGACTATGACATTGGGCTTAGGGTAACTTTTGACACAAATATCAGGTACAGGATAAATAATCTTGCCCTAGATTCTAAAGAGATGGGAAATTTTTTGATATCCCCAGATAGGTCAATTCTAGAAATTAAGGCAAATGAGAGGATCCCCTACTGGGTGACTGAGGTAATCGGCCACAGGAATTACAGGCTTATCAGGATAAGCAAGTACTGTACCGGATTAGAAGCTGCGCAGAAGGTTCCAAATTACGCTTATGAGGTGTATTAATATATGGAAAATTTATTGAACGAGATTTTTAATTTTCAGGACTTAAGTGGAACATTTTCCACAACAGATGTTGTATTAGGGCTAGCACTCACATTTGTGTTGGTATCATTTGTAGGGTGGGTATACCAGAAGACCCACAAGGGGACTTCTTACACGCAGAGTTATGTCCAGACGTTAGTGCTTATGGCACTTGTAGTTGACATAATCATGCTTGTTGTTGGGTCAAATATAGCTAGAGCTTTCTCTCTTGTCGGGGCCCTCTCCATAATAAGGTTTAGGAATGCGATGAAGGAAACAAGGGATGTCGGATTCATATTCTTTGCAATGGCGATAGGTATGGCCACAGGAACAAAGTTCTATTTCCTCGCAGTTGTAGCAACAATAGTAATATGCATGATCATCTACATCATGTACAGGTTTGACTGGTATTCAAGACCCATGACAAGCCAGATCCTAAAGATACAGATCAATAATGAAGTGGATTTTCAAAAGCTATTTGATGATGTCTTTGTGAAGTATACAGAATCTTCTGATCTAATAAGTGTTGATTCAGTTAGATCTGGAATGCTTACAGAGCTTGTATACAGCGTGAAGCTAAAGAAAAGCTCAGATAATCACAAGTTTTTAAGCACAATAAAAAATCTGAATGGGAACCTAAAGGTTACCCTGATCACAGGCTACAATGCAACTGATCTTTGAGGTAAATTAAATGGATATCAAATTAAAGAGGCATTACAAGGTTATTATACTTTTTATTTTTACAATTTTCTTTTTTGGCCTAGTTATTGGGGAAACTATGATGGTGCCTTATAGCTCAGGGAATCAGCTTAATGCAAGTGCAAACCCCAACAATATTGAAAATGAGATATACATCTTTGATGACTCTTTAATCCATGAGATTGAAATTGATATGACAGAAGAAGACTATGATTTGATGGTCACGACGTTTAATGAAACAGGTGAAAAGGAGTATTTTCCAGTGGATATCACAATCGATGGCATAACAATCAAAAATGTTGGCTTGAGGCTAAAAGGGAACTCATCCCTAAATGGCCTATTCAAGAAAAACAGCACTGGCCAGGATGTTCAAGCGCCCTATCTAATTAAACTCGATAAGTATGTAGATGGGCAGAGTTACCAAGGTTATACAGAAATCGCAGTGCGTACGGGGAGTTTTAACGGTGGCTCATCTCTTTTAGAGGAGCCGCTATCACTTTTCATCTACCAAGAAGCTGGACAGGTAGTCCCAGAGTATTCATATGCAAGTGTCAAGGTTTCAGATGACAAAGCTTACTACTATGTTCTATGCGAAAATATTGATGGGAACTATATAGAAAAGCACTTTAGTGGCACTGAAGGAATCCTCTACAAAAAAGGTAACTCAGCAGATTTTTCATATAAGGGGGAAGATCAGACAAAGTACGTTAGCGAGTATGAGCAGAAGACAAATAAGAAGAATGAGGACTACACCAAGCTAATCGCTTTCTTAAAATTTGTTTCTGAATCAAGCGATGAAGAGTTTGAAAAAGAGCTTCCAGATTGGTTAGAGCTTGATTCATTTATGACAATGATTGCAATAAATGAATTAATAGACAATCAGGATTCTTTTTCCGGCCAGAGCCGTAATTTTTACCTTTACTATAATCCTGAAACTCAAAAGTTTTCAATGCTAGCATGGGACTTTAATCTTGCCTTTGGCGGGTTTGGCGGTGGAAATAGAAATATGCAGAATAGGGATGGCAATATGACTTTTCAAGTGCCAGGTGATATGCCTCAAATGGATTTCAATATGAGCACTCAAAGACCAGAAGGTGTGCCAACAAGGGATATGAACAGGAGTATTATGAGGCCGGAAGGGGTGCCTGGTATGGATTTCAATAGAACAGTCCAGAGGCCAGAAGAGATGGGAGATATCAGACAGGGTGGCCAGATGCAAGGGTCAAATTTGCTCAAAGAAAGATTTTTTGCGAATGAGAAGTTTAGCCAGATGTATCAGGAAAAATATGATGAGCTTTCAAAGGAAATATACTGCGGTGATTCGCTTGTAAAAGAAATTGAATATATCGCCAAAGTATTCAATGAATATAATAAGGAAAACAATATCTTAGATCAGAATACCTACGATGCCGAGATTCAAAAGATGATAGAATATGTGAACCAGAAAAGAGAGGCTTTGTGTCAATAGAAACAAGATAGAATAAAAAATAAATTAACTTAGGGATATCCTAGTTTTTATCTTGATTTTTCTTTAGAATTTTTTGTATTTTATCTACAGGCACTACGCTCTCGTAAATAGTAACGTCGTCTATATACCATCCGTAATAATCATTATACTGGCTATCACCAGAGTCAAAATAGAAGACAACTCTGTCAAGCCCCGGATAATGCCTTAAATCAACTGTATGTTTAACCCATACTCCGGGCACTTTGTATCCTCCAGAACTGTACCAGTCATAATCCTCATCAGGATCATAATCAGGAGCATGCTCAGGGTCTTCTTTGGGATTTAGTTGTAAAAAAAGATATTTCGAACCGTCGTCTGCTATAACTTGCATTAGGTCATAGCTGCTTGGTTCTGCACCTTCAATATCCCACCAGGTCCAGAAAATAAGTATAGAAGGATTAGCTAAAGGGGGAGAGATTAGCATCCCATCATTATAACCAACGTCATATGTGCGAGTTGATTCGTCTCCGTACCAGAAGCTTCCTACTCCGCTATGCGCATTTGGGTAGTCAGAGTTTGATGGCGTGACCCAGTGCCATAGCCCTGTAGTTGTCCAACCTTGCGTGCCATCTTCAAAATCGAATATTCCGCCTCCCGCAACAGAAAAAACTGATAAGAAAAATATTACGCTTACTACTATTGAAATAAAAGATATTTTCTTCATGTTTAGCATATGCAATTATTTTATTTATAAAATTAACTACAATATAATTATAGAGAATATAGAATTAATAATCTTAAAATTGATCCATATATTAATGGCTATCGAAAAACGATTTAAATATAAGAATTATTTTAATTATTGTTATGGATATAAATCTTGACAAGGAGCTAGGATTAATAAAAAAAATTAAAGGATTTGATCACGTTAGATTTATTTTTCTCTACGGTTCAACTTCTACAGGTAATGCAAATAAGAATTCAGATATTGACCTCTGCATATACTATGAAGGCCCAGAGAACGAAGCGTCTAGATTTAGATTAAAAGTATTATCAGAACTATCAACCGATAAATACGATGTAAAAATCTTTCAGCAACTTCCCCTCTATATTAGAAAAGAAGTTCTAAAAGGAAGATTACTTTATTCAAAGGATTTTAGTTTTGTTCATGAGGTAGCTCTTGATACCATTAGGGAATTTGATTATTTTAAAAGATTTTATTATGACTATATAGGACTAGAAATGATAACATGAGAAAAGAAATTATTCTATCCAAAATAAATGAAATAGAGGAAAGCATTCCGTTGATAGCTGAAAATATGCCAGAAGATTTTGAGGATTTTGAAAATTTAGGATTGTTAAAGGATGGCATCTACAAAAGAATACAATACATAATTGAAAATATCCTAGATATTTGTGCAATTATTAATTCGGATCTCAAATTTAGCTCGCCAGGAGAAGAAGATGATGTTATTACTAATCTAGTTAAAAACAAGATATTATCACTAGGTATCGGAAAAAAAATCAAAGAACTTAAAGGCTTCAGGAATATTATAGTTCATAGATATGGGAAACTTGATGATAAATTATCGTTTGAATTAATAAATGAAAATCTGGAAGATTTTGAAAAAATTATAGAAAATATAAAGTCAATTTTAGACAAGTACTAACTTAAAACAACTTCTTGATGCTCTTCTCATAGGGTGGCTTTAATACCCCTTTTTCTGTAATTATCCCTGAGATATATTTAGCAGGTGTCACATCAAATGCAGGATTAAAAACGTCTATGCCTTCAGTTGCAATCCTCTTGCCACCTATGTGGGTCACCTCATCCTTACTCCTTTCCTCAATAGGTATACCCTCGCCTGTTTTTGTCTTTGGATCGAATGTGGATATAGGTGCTGCTACGTAGAAAGGTATGTTGTTTTCTTTGGCCAAAACTGCTACTTGATATGTTCCAATCTTATTTGCTGTGTCACCGTTCATGGCTATTCTATCGGCTCCAACTATCACCTTCTGGATCAATCCTCGTCTCATAGAGATACCTGCCATGTTATCGCATATCAAAGTTACAGGAATCCCATCTTCCTTTAACTCCCATGTTGTGAGTCTTGCACCCTGAAGGAGTGGTCTTGTCTCATCTGAATAAACCCTAATCTTCTTGCCTGCCTCAACTGCGGCTCTAATCACTCCAAGTGCAGTGCCGTATTCAGAAGTTGCAAGTGCTCCTGCGTTGCAATGAGTAAGTACTCCGTCTCCAGTGGAAATAAGGGGGTGCCCGTATTGCCCCATTTTTCTATTAATCTCCGCATCTTCCTTCCTTATCCTTTCTGCCTCTAAAATAAGTTCATTTTTAATTTCTTCAATTGATTTGTTTTTTATAGAGTCAAAATAGCTCATCATGCGCTCAATTGCCCACATCAAATTAACTGCTGTGGGTCTTGCATTTTTTATCTTTTCTCCTTCTAGTATAACATTGAAAAAATCATCCTTGTTACTGCCTTTGTAGCTTAATGCTGCTAAAACAATGCCGTACGCCCCTGCCACACCGATTGCAGGTGCACCCCTAATTGCAAGAGTCTTTATTGCTACTTCCAATTTCTTTACATCTGTGCATGAAACGACTTTATATTCACCTGGTAGAAGGGTCTGGTCAATATATTTGACCTTGTTATCTTCAAAAAAGATAGTTTTAATCATTAGAATACCGCCCCAAAAAGGTTTAAATACTCCACTCTCATTGGCTATAAAAAACTAACGAGACCCAATATGATCGAAATAACGCCTCTTTTAATATTCAGTATCATTTGGTTTATACTGCCGCCTTACATTGCGAATATGGCACCCGCCGTTTGGGGAGGCGGTCCATCGCTTGATGGCGGGAGGCTCTTTTTTGATGGTAAACGACTGTTTGGTAAAGGCAAGACTACAAAAGGTGCTATAGTCGGCATTCTTGCCGGAGTTATAATAAGCCTGCTGCAGCATATCGCACTTCCTTTCCCTTCCTTAGGATATGCTCTTTTGAGGGGTTTTCTTTTGGGGACAGGGGCGATTGGGGGGGATATTTTCGGCAGCTTCATAAAAAGGAGATTAAATATTGAAAGTGGTGATTCTGCCCCTCTGCTTGATCAGCTTGATTTTATGATTGGTGCAATAATATTGGTAGCCCCGCTGGGCCTTCCATCTTTTGAAGTTGTCTTGATATCAATTGTAATAACTCCTTTCGTCCATTTTGTTTCTAATGTTGTATGGTATCTTGCCGGCAGAAAAGAAGTCTGGTGGTAGCCTAGGCTTTTCTTGCAAATGACATGTAACCCGTGTGACCAAGCATCCTTGTCTTTGGCCTTGTGCCTTTTTCCTTTACCTCGTATTCTCTTATGATGCATTCGATTGATTTAACTTCAGTATAATCGTATTTTGATATTTCTCTTCTGAAATCGATGACCTGCTCTATGCAAGGAGAAAATGAGAATATGAATCCACCGGCCCTTAGTGCCTCATAGGCATGGCCAACAACTCTATAAGGCTCAGGGAGGTCAAGAGAAACAAGATCGACATCCTTTTCATCGATGCCCTCATAGATATCCTTTAACTTAAACTCAACATTTCCCTTCCCATATGTGTCAATATTCTCTTTAGCGACCTTTAGAAAGCGCTCATTGATATCATAAGAGTAGACTTTTCCAGGAAATACGGTATATGATAATAATAGCGTTACCGCTCCTGATCCTGCCCCTGCCTCAACTACGGTATCCCCGCTGGAGATACCGGTATTTGCAATTATCTGGCATGCATCATCAGGATTTATGGTCTGGGGCATCTTTCTCATCATATAGATATAGTCGATTAGATTTGGTTTTAGTATGGAAAAATTCTTCCCCATGTGGGACTTAATCTTGTCTCCATAGGTCTTACCAATAAGTTCAGATAGGTCAAGCTTTCCCAGATTTGTATGAAATACCCTGTTGGTGACTGTTATCAAGTATTTCTTTCCCCTTGGGTCTAATATAAGCACTCTGTCGTTTTCTTCTATCGTATGAATTCACCCCTTGGCGCCAAAAAATAAACTTCTGTGATAAATGTAGATTCAATCGCTTTAATCTGCTCAAAATACATGATACAAAGTTATTTAAATAGTTCTTAAGAGTTTTCCTTGGGGAGGAAGGTTATGAAGGCATTTGAAAAAATTTTTGATAGGATTGACGTTACAAAGCATAATTATAAAAAATTGATAATATTCCCTTTAATTATAGTATTAATATCTGTTATCATTATCTCAACTCTTGGAGTTAATTTGGGTGTTGATCTAAGAGGTGGAACACTTGCAACAGTTCAGGGAGTTGAATACACTCCTGAAATTCAAAATTATCTTATTATAAATCTAGGTGATTCAACTATCAAGGTAAGATCAATTTTCAGCCCCTTGGCAGAAGGATTTATTGTAGAAACTGGGCCTGATGTCGATTCGGCAAAATTAATCAGCTTGATAAATCAGAGATACCCAGATGTTGCTGTAAGCGTACAGAACATCGGACCTTCCTTGGGCGCCTCGTTTTTGAAGCAAGGTACTCAAGCAGTTTTATTTGCATTTTTATTTATGGCTATTATTGTCTTTATAGCTTTCAGAATGCCCATACCCGCAGGTGCTGTTGTCTTTGCAGCTTTTTCTGATATGTTGATTGCTCTTGCATTTATGTCAGTTGCAGGGATTGAACTTTCAAGATATACCATAGCTGCTGTTTTGATGTTGATAGGTTATTCTGTAGATACAGATATCCTTCTTACGGCAAGAGTTCTTAAAGAAAAAGGAGACGACATAAATGAAAGAATAAGAAATGCAATGGGCACTGGGCTCACAATGACAATGACCACTCTTGCTGCGCTGACGGCGCTTTACATATTTTCTACTTCTGATGTCCTAGATGATATTGCTATTGTTTTGATATTCGGCCTTATAGGTGATCTTATGATGACCTGGCTCTTCAATGCAGGAGTATTGAAATGGTATGCACTTAGAAAGCAGGGGGCTGACTAAATGAATAAGATTCTAAAGAACGGCAGAGTTCTCTTATTGATAGTTGCAGTGATATTTTCAGCTGTTGCAATTAATTTTAACGGCATATCTACAGGCCTTGATCTAGAAGGTGGAACACTTGTTACCTTGGAGCTTGAAAGAGCCGTTGCAAATGATGTAATGGAGGATACTGTTACAAGGCTTGAGTTAAGATTGAACAGGCTTGGTATATCTGATGTAAATGTAAGGCCGTGGGGAGAATCCAATATAATGGTTGAGGTCTCAGGAACTTCAGCAGAAAAAGAAGCAAGTGTCATTAAGATTCTCCAAGAGCAGGGGGTATACGAGGCAAGAATTGATGGAGTAGTTGCCGTAAAAGGCTCAGATATTGTAAGGGTAGATCCACCTGAAGTCAGGCAAACTTCATATGAAGGAATAAACTGGAATGTACCATTCACCATTACTAAGGAAGCTGGGCAAACTTTTGCTAACGTAGCTAAAGGCAAAGGCGGATACCCAGTAGACATGTTTCTTGACAGGCCTGCAAATTCAGTTATAGTGATGAACAAAAATATGTACGGTTCCATAACTGGCCTGCCATCTGACTTTAATATATCAGGAATTGATGTAAACGTTTCAATCCCTCAAATAGAAAATGTATTTTCGATTGAAAGGAGAATTGGAGACGATATAAAAATAGTAACTTATACAAATAGCTCAGAAATTCCTTCACTCTTGAAGAATTATGTGGGGGATAAGGAAAGAGTAATAGTCCTTGCAACAGAAAATGAAGTTGGAAGAGACATCTACAATCAGATAGCTGCCATGGGATTCAAAACTGAAAGAGAAATCATGGCAGAAAATGAGAGCCAAAGCGCCTATTTCTCAAGAGTAGTTGGTCTTATGAACTCTCCATTACTCTCTGAAAATCTCGCCACTGGAGAGGCTTCGGCTACACCATCTTATGTAATACAAGGCGTTTCCGCGACTTCAGAAGAGGCTATCAAAGAAACTTCAGAATTAAAGATAATACTTCAATCAGGTGCACTTCCTGTTGCAACAGAAATTGTGGGGAAGAGCTTTATTTCACCGACACTTGGTTCAGAGTTTATTAGACAAGTGCTGATTGCAGGTCTTGCAGCGCTTCTTGCAGTTGCAGCTATTGTTTTCATTCGATACAGAAGAATCTATATTTCCTTGCCCATAATACTAATATCCTTCTCAGAGATTATTATAATATTGGGTGTTGCATCTGTTATCCACTGGACAATTGATCTTGCCGCGATGGCGGGTATTATTGCCGCAATAGGTACAGGTGTAGACCACCAGATAGTTATTACAGATGAATCCCTGATGGAAAAAGGTGGAGAGAAGAGAAAAAGGAAGAGCATCAAAAAGAGAGTTGAGCATGCCTTCTTTATTATATTCACATCAGCCTTCACAACAATAGGGGCTATGGCCCCTCTTGCATATTTGAGTTTGGGGATGCTTAGAGGATTTGCAGTGACTACAATAATAGGTCTTTTAATTGGAATAACAATAACAAGACCTGCTTATGGCAATATAGCAAAAATATTATTAAAAAATCAATAATCTAAATGACCATATTTAGATTTTATATTTAATAAATCTATTTTTTCTACATAAACACCAATTAGAAAGCCTATCACAAAGAAGAATCCCAAGAACATTAGACTTATTTCTATTTTAGAAGTCAAGAATAGGTTAATGGTGTACATTTCAATCCCAGTAAAACATCCAAGAGCAAATACTATAAAAGATCTAGCAATAACAGCTTCTTTCATCTCAGATTTATTAGGGATTTGATTCCTTGTTTCTTCTATGAGTTTTAATAGTTCCCTTCTTAAATCTTCATCATTTAGGTTGCCAGTCATGCAAATCTTAATACAATTGTAGCGAAAAGCTTAAAAAGATTTGGCTAAGATATGCGATTTTCTCAATTTTTTAGTTTTAATACTTCAAGTTCTTTTTCAAGTTGTGCAAGCTCCTTTTGGCTAAAAGCGTCTTTATTTAATGGAATAATCAAGCGTGAATTTTCAATTAGAACTAAATCTCTAAGCGCTTGTATAAATTTTAAGACTATATCAAAATTGTTCTGAGCTATTAAATATTCAAGCCCTTCCAGAATAACAATGGAATCTTTTCCTTTATTAATAAAATCTGTTATTAGGTTCATAAGGCTATTTAGGTAAATAGGAGAAATTGTATTTACTCCTTCTATCTTTGATAACCAAATAAAAGGCGTCTTTTCAAGATCATATATTTTCTTTAGTAATCCAGGTGATGTTCTTGTTATTGCAAGACCTGATATGTTGTGTGTTACAAGGTCCTTAAAGATTTCAAAACTCTTCTCATATTTTTTTTCATAGACTATAAATGATTTGCTGGAGGGGAGTTCATACTTAATTGGGAAAGGTGCCTCTTCTTCTCCATTAGTAGATATATTATACTTAAATCTTAAAAGAAATGGAGTGGATTCTCCAGATATTAAAATGATAACGTTTTCATCCTCTTGTTCAAAAGGCGTATCTAATTTCTCAACATATAATGCCCCTATGATATCCTTTTCAAAAAATATGGGCGAGAAAAAACTATTTTTAGAGACAGGGGCCGTATTTTTATTTTTATAGTTATTATAAATATTAATGAGTTTTTTTTCTTCTTTTAAGTTAAATCCTATCTTATTTAAAATTATAGGATTCCCATCCCCTTCAACTGAGTAAAATACTACTTTGTCAACTCCAACTGCCTCATGAATTGTGTCCACGATTAGCTTTGCCCCTTTTTCTAAGGAATCAATTTCTCTAAGCTTCTCCGATAAAGTAATCACAGAAAGTAATTCTTTGTTTCTTTTTACATATCTCTGTTTCAATGCATTATTATAATGCTTCACAAGATTAGATAGTTTCCACCTATCATAGGCCTTGAAAACAAGGCGCCTTATATCGTCTACGCTAACAGGTTTTTTCAGATAATCGTAGGCCCCATGTTTAATAGCTTCAAGTGATGAGTCAAGGGTTGCGTGGCCAGTTAAAATTATAACCATTGTTTCAGAATTGATATTCTTAATATTTTTTAAAGTTTCTTCACCAGACATCCCCTTCATTTTGAGGTCAAGCAGAACAAGATGAATGCTATTACTTTTGAATTTTTTGATTGCTTCTTCGCCACTGTCCGCATCTAATACAGTGTATCCTTCTGTTTCCAAGATTATTTTCAGGCTGTCCCTTATGTTTATTTCATCATCGACTATTAGAATATTGAACTCGTCTTTATCCATTGATTCACCCCCTTGTGAGGCAAATTTTAACTGTAGTCCCTTTATTTATGTCGCTATCTACGTACATCTTGCCGCCATGAGACTCAATTATTCTGTGCGTCATAGGTAAACCGATACCTCGGTTATTTGTAAATGATTTTGTTGTATAGAAAGGGTCAAATATACGTTCAAGATTTTCTGGGGGTATGCCAATACCATTGTCAGTGACTTTGATCTCAATGTAGTCTTGATTCTTTATAGTTTCTATTTTTACAGTCGCATTGCGGTCTATATTAATCAAAGCATCTTTAGCATTTAATAGGAGATTCATTACGGCTCTTTGAAGTTGACCTTCAGTAAAAGGAACAATGCAATCGCCACATTCTTTTAAAGAAATAGATATGTTTTTTGATTTGAAATCGTTTTCAACTAATTCAATTGCTTTTTTTATCTCGCTATCTACATCAATTGCAGATATCTCACCGTGCATATAAGATGAGAAATCCAAAAGCCAGTTCAATATGCCGGCAATTCTTTCGACTTCATAGTTTACAGTCTGGATATATTGTTTTCTTTTTTCGTCGTCATTGGTATTCTCAATAATATATAGATAATTAACAATGACATTTAAAGGATTATTAATTTCATGTGAAAGGCTTGCTGAAAGCCTTTTGATGGAGTCTAGTTTTTCCGATATCAAAGGAGAGAGATTGATTCCTTTAGTCTGATCAATTTCTTTAAATGAAGCAAGTATGGTTTTAGTTCCTTCTCTGTCTAAAAAATCAAACTTAATTTCACATAAAATCTCTCCACCGCTTTTATTCATGACTGACCCTGTTGTAGTGTAGGAGAATATGCTATCTTTTGTTTTTGAATTAAGAACGGCAAGTATATTTTCTTTTCCATTGCAACATAATAAGTCGGGAAAGGAGATATTTTTTAGATCGTCTCTTGAAAATCCTGTCATATTTATGAGGGCATCATTAAAAAAAAGCAGCCTATCCTCTACTATTTCAGCCATTGGCATGGCAAAGTTTTTTGATATACTCACATTGAAAGTGGAGTTTGATGGAGAAAATTCCTTGGTTTCTGTCATTTTATTCGTACTCAATAACTTGTGTTTTAGAGGTCTTTTTATATATTTGCTTTAATATTGCGATTTTCTTAAATAAAATTAATTAAATCACAAATAAAGAAAAAGAAAACTTCTTAAAGTGACATATTTTAGTTTCAAACGGAGATTCATTTGCCCTACATAGAAAATCTTCTAGAGATAGACCTAGATACTGAAAAAATTGAAGTAAAAAAACTGGATAAAAAGATGGCCAGTAAATATATTGGAGGTAGGGGTGTTGGAGTAAAACTACTATTTGATATGCTTCCTCCAAATACCGATCCACTTTCACGCGATAATATTTTGATATTTGCAACAGGACCTATAACAGGAACTGTTGTTCCACTTTCTGGGAGGCATATAGTCGTTTCTAAATCCCCTCTTACAGGCACTGTCTTTGATTCGAGCGCAGGTGGTTTTTTTGGAAGAGAACTTAGGATGGCGGGCTTTGACGTTGTTGTGATTAAGGGGGCTGCAGAAAAACCTGTTTATATCGAAATAGACGATGGTAATGTTGAAATAAAAGACGCATCAAACATATGGGGAAAAAATGTAAAGGAGTCTACATCAATCCTATCAAATGACGGCTTTAAGGTATCATGCGTAGGAAAAGCAGGTGAAAAATTAATACCGATTTCTTCAATAATGAGTGAGTACACTCATGCCTGCGGAAGAGGTGGTCTTGGAGCGGTGATGGGCTCAAAGAAATTAAAGGCGTTTATTGTTAGGGGAAAGAAAGAAATTCAAGTATCAGACACTGAAAAAATGAAGAAACACATATCAGAATCAATGAGACTTTTAAATGCCTCGCCAGTTGCTTCAAAAGGATTGGCTTACTATGGCACCCCCTCTCTTGTAAATCTAATAAACACAATGCGGATAATGCCAACTGATAATTTTAGGAAAGTTCATTTTGAAAACGCCTACAAGGTTTCCGGAGAATATATAGCGGAGAATTATGATATCAAAAGGAAAACTTGTTACAACTGTTTTATAGCCTGCAAGCGTGAGGACAGAAAACGAAATATGGAAATACCAGAATATGAAACTATTGCAATGTTTGGCCCAAACTCAATGAATGATGATATTGAAAAGATCATACAGGCAAATTATATTTGTAATGATTATGGTGTAGATACCATTTCAGCAGGAAATGCTGTAAGCTGTTATATAGAATTAGAAGGGGAGAAGGATATTGAAAAGCCGCTTAAAGAGATAGTCGAAGGTGGGCCTTTAAGCCAGGGATCTTTTAGGTATTCAAAAGGTAAGGGTAGAGAAGAGTCTTCAATGTCTGTAAAGGGCCTAGAGATACCAGGATACGACCCCCGGGGTGTTTTGGGGCTTGCATTGAGTTATGCAACTTCCAATAGGGGCGCATGCCATCTTAGAGCTTACATGGTGGGGCCAGAAATACTAGGCAAGCCGAAGCTGATTGACAGACTATCATTTTCTGGTAAAAGTGGCCTTATACAGATATTCCAAAATATTTCGGCAAGTATTCACTCATTGATAATGTGTCAATTCTCGTCTTTTGCATTGTCAGAAGAAGAATATGCAAATTTACTTTCTGCGAGCGTTGGTGAGTTGTATACATCTGAAGAATTTATAAAAACTGGGGAGAGGATATATAATCTTGAGAGATTGTTTAATCTCAGAGAGGATATGTCATATTCTGAAGATACCCTTCCAGAAAGATTTTTTGGCAGCGATGGTATATCAAAAGATGAATTTAATTCTGTACTTGACGAATATTATACTTATAGGGGATGGAATAAAGGAGTTCCAACTATGGAAAGACTTGAATCACTTGGCTTAAAAAATGAGGGGAAATTTTTATGTGGAAAGAAATAGGCAAGTTCGGTAAAAAACTTGTTGATGGGGGTTATCTTAGCTCTCATTTTGGTAATATTAGTGTTAGAGTGGGGGATAGTATTACAGTTACAAGAAGTGGTTGTATGCTTGACGAGATAACTGAAGCATCTGTTGTTACTGTGGATCTTCATAAACCCTCATCTCTAGACTTAATAGCTTCAAGTGAGACCATTGTTCATAGAGAAATCTACAAACGGACTTCTGCACTTGCAATTATACACGCACACTGCCCCTTTGCAGTTATAGAATCTCTTTTGCATAATACATCAATTGAGCCTTACGACTCTGAAGGAAAATTCTTTTTTCATGAAATACCAATAGTAACTGGAAATATTGGAACAAAAGAGCTAGCAGAAAATGCTGCAAAATCTCTTGAAAAACATAAAGGATGTATTGTTAAAGCTCATGGTACATTTGCTGTTGGTAAGATATTAGAAGAGGCTTATGTCCACACAACAATGATGGAGCACAGTGCAAAGATAAAGTATTTCTGTGATTTAAGCAAAAATAAATAATAAATTATTATTTTACTATAAGAACAGGAACTTTGCTGTTTGATACAACTATAGAAGCTACCTTGCCAAGGGCTGACCTATTTGATTTTGAAAATCCATACTGGCCCATAATAATTAATTCGTATTTTCCTTCATCTGCCTCTGCCAGAATCTCATTGGCAGGGGATCCAGATCTTGCTTTTGTTTTTGGTTCAAATCCAAATTTCATCAAAAGTTTGTAAGCGTTTTCAAGTATTTTGAAGCTGACATCGACAGGTTTAAGGTTTTTTAAATCCTCGATTGTTTCCACATTTTTAAGTTCAACTTCTTTTAGCTTTCTTACTTCTTCATTGAATTTTCTTTCATAAAATTTGAATTCTTCATGGACTTTTGGCATAACGTATAAAACAACTAATTCATGCTCCTGAGATTTACAAAAAAGTTGCGCACCGTAAGCCAAAGCGCTGTCAGAATAGAAGGAGCCATCAGTACACATCAATATTTTCATATTATCACCTTATTGGCATATAGGGTATTAAGAATACCAAGATTATATTTGCTATCAGTGTTGATATTCCCCCCACTACAAGCCCAATCCATAACCACTTCATGAATCTCATGCTATATTTCTTTCTTTTTTCTAATATACCTAAAGCAACTATATTTGCAGTACTCCCTATCATTGTAATGTTACCCCCGTAACACCCACCAAATAAAAGAGCCCACCATAATGGAAAAGTATTAATTCCAAGGCTATTAAAACTTTCGACAACTGGTATTAATGCAGCAACTAACACTACATTATCAAGAAGACTTGAACCAAGAGAAGCTATCCACAATATCATTGTTGTAAGAATTGGGAGGCTACCAGCAATCCCTGCAACACTCTGTGCAAGTATATCTGTTACACCTGTAAATTTCAAGGTGCCCGCCTTTGCGAACAGCATCATGAAGAATATCAGTGTCCACCAATCCACATCTTTTTCAATATACTCTCTAGCTTTTGTTCTTTTCCATAACATGACCATACTTGCACCTATTAAAGATGCTGCTAGAAGAAGTGTATTATGTGGAAGGTCAAACAAAGATTCAAGTCTTTTGTGCATAGCTATAAGCGCTATTGTGGATAGAAATATTGCAACACCTATCTTAAACTCTTTCTTGTCAGGTACAAATTCCCATTCGTCCTGAAACGCTAATTTTTCAGTTGTCCTCATTTTTAATCTAATTTTCGATTTAAACAGTGCTACATCCTTTCTATACCAGAACAATACTATTAAGATAGTTGCAATCAAAGATATCATTGCTACTGGAAATGCCCATATAATAAAATCTTCAAATGATAATTTTCCCCTCATTGCAATCAATATACCGATGGGGTTCCCCAAAACCGTCCCAGAGCTACCTATATTGGTCGCCATGACGCAGGAAATAACATATGGAACAGGGTTAACATCAAAATAATCTGTAATTTCTAATAATACTGCTGTTACAAAAATAATGGAAGTTACCTCGTCAATTGCCATTGCAAGGACTGCAGATAGCAAACAAAAAACAATCAAAAGGAGGTGCGCCTCAAAATTAGTCAGTTTGACGATTTTAATCATCAACCACCTAAAAAATCCGACGTCCTTCAACATTCCAACAAGGGTCATCATCCCAACAAGAAATAATATTACTTCAAGGGATGCAAATTCGATAAGATGAGGGATATCCAATGTCCGCGTTAACAATAAAATCGATATTCCGAGAAAAGCTATGGCGACTCTAAAACTCCAAAAAAGAAGAGTCCCAATAACTGTTGCCGCCAATATAGAAGTCGCTATAACTTGATTTCGCGTGAAACCAACATGATCAAGTAGAATGGCGATACCAATAGTAAATCCCATTAGAATTAAAACATCTCTTCTAAAGTTTGAACTCCCACTACCTTCGTATTCTTCAGCCATATATTGACACCGTTATGATAGGGCCATTTTATTTTGATTAGGATTTAAGCTTATCTGAAAGTCTTATTTAAATATATTTATAAGTTAGGAAAAATAAATATATACGTGGTCTGATGAGAGAAGACATCCTTATTAAGCATTTGAAAAATCTTACCCTTGAAAATAATAAGATAAAAAATGCATTTATAATGGGAATAGATGGCCTTTTGATATCTGTTATGGATAAAAAAGAGGATAATCAGATTATAGCTGCAAGAATGGCTGGGGTAATTGACGCTGCTAAAAGGATAGAAAACAGGATACCTGAAGCTTTGTCCGTTATGATCAAGGATAAGAAGATTATAGCAATCCCCCTTTCAGAGAATTTTTTGATAGTTCTAATTGCTTCCGAAGATATTGATTCATTCAGTGTGATAAAATTAATCGATAAGAATAAGCAGAATATCCTTAGTATGATCGAAAAAAGAGAGTTTAGCGACCTCTTCTCTTATAATCCAGCTAAAGTAGATGGGCTTGACATTTAATAAGATTATAAACTAATAACTCATTACATTGTACTTATTTTAGTCACTTTCTGAACAATATATTACCATTGTTTCTTTAAAATGTTCATTTGATACTTATCAAAATAAATAAAAAATATTTTTTTAGACAAAATATAATAATTTATTGCCTTATTAGGCCTAATTTGACCATAAATATAGCCATACTAATAAATACTGAATTTTATGTCTATATTTTATCTATATATTAAACATATGTTTAGTATATATAAAATATATTGGAGGTTTAACTAATAAGGTGATTAAAAATGTCTATGGAAATTAATTTATTGGATACATTATGGGTGTTAATTGCCAGTTTTTTAGTATTTATAATGCACCTTGGATTTACCACAATAGAGGCAGGATTAACAAGGTCAAAAAATACTATTAGTATTATCACAAAAAATGTATTTACTATCGCCATGGGGAGCGTGGTATTCATGGTGATAGGATTTACACTTGCTTTCTCAGGAGATGGGAAGTTTATCGGTGATTTGGCCTATTTTATGATAAATGGATTAAATTCTGACCCGTGGCCAGGGCTTATGATCCCGGCAATGGCTTTCTTTTTATTCCAGGCAATGTTTGCTGCAACATCTGCCACTATAGTTAGTGGTGCTGTTGCTGAGAGGATAAAATTCAGCGCTTATGTCATCGTTTCTATAATTCTTGTAGGCTTAGTATACCCAATAGTCGCCCACTGGATATGGGGTGGTGGATGGCTTTCATCTTTGGGCTTCCATGATTTTGCAGGGTCAACTGTTGTTCACAGCGTGGGGGGATGGACTGCTCTTGCCACAGTCATAATTTTGGGCCCAAGATTTGGAAAGTTTGATAAGGATGGAACACCACAAGCTATAGCTGGCCACAATATAGGCCTTGCCTCTATTGGATGTTTGCTACTGTGGTTTGGATGGTTCGGTTTTAACTCAGGAAGTGAACTTGCATTAACAGCAAGAGTTCCATTAATTGCCATAACAACAAATATTGCCGCTGCTGGGGGCGGTATTGCAGCGTTGACTGTTACAAGATTTAGGGGAGGAAAACCGGATATCAGTATGTTCTTAAACGGTATACTGGCTGGACTTGTGGCAATAACTGCCCCTTGCGCAGTTGTAACTCCACATTGGGCCCTTGTAATTGGGGTACTAGCTGGGATAATAGTGGTATACGCAGTTGAATTTATCGAAGCCAAGCTTAAGATAGACGACCCCGTAGGTGCTATTTCAGTCCACGGTGTTTGTGGATTTTTTGGAACTATATGTGTTGGACTGTTTTCAAGTTCAAATGGCCTTATAACTACAGGCTCTGCATCCCAGTTGATTGTTCAATTAATTGGAGCGGGCGCAACATTTGCGCTGGTATTTGTTTCCGCACTAGTCATAGCTAAGGCTGTAGATGTGACAATAGGGCTAAGGGTGCCTGCAGAGGTAGAAATAAAAGGGCTTGACATAACTGAGTTTGGTGGAGATGCCTACCCAGACTTTCTTAAGATGTGAGGTGCTGAAAAATGAAAAAAGTTGAAGCTATAATTAGGCCAGAAAAAATTCAAGATGTTAAAGCGGCACTGGATAAACTTGGATGTATTGGGATGACTATAACTGAAGTTAAGGGAAGGGGGAAACAGGGCGGTATTACACAACAGTGGAGGGGAAGACAATATCATATTGATCTCCTTCCTAAGATAAAGATAGAACTGGTCGTCAAAACAAAATATGTGGACAAAGTCGTTAATACTATAATTGAAAGTGCAAGAACAGGAAAAACTGGAGACGGCAAGATATTCGTAAGCCCTGTGGAAAGAGTCTATCGTGTGAGAACAGGAGAGCTTGATGAAGACGCAATTTAATAATTTAATTTTTTATTTTTAATTTAGGATTAATAGTAATCTTTAAATTAAAGTATTAATGAAAATCTTCATGGGAAATTTAAAATGGCAGCTAAAATGGGCAGTTATTCTTATTTTTTTATCAGCTTTGATATATATATTCCACTACTTTATTTTTAGGGACGTTCACCACATCTTTCTATATCTAATAGGAGATATCGCCTTTGTATTCATTGAAGTGCTTATGGTGACTCTTGTCATCCATGAATTATTGACCATGCGGGATAAGAAAGCCATTATGGAAAAAATGAATATGGTCGTTGGCGCATTTTTCGTTGAAATGGGAAGTACGCTTCTAGATCGCCTTAATGATTTTGATAAAAACTTTGATGATGTTAAGGAAAATTTTATTGACATTGATACATGGTCAAAAAAAGAATTTCCGGAAAGACTTGAGATGGCTAAAAAGATTAACTATGAGATTGATATGAGAAAAGGTGATTTAGAAGAACTAAAAAATTTTTTATTTGAAAAGAGAGAGTTTATGTTAAGGCTTCTAGAAAATCCCAATCTTTTAGAACATGATTCATTTACAGAACTTCTTTGGGCAGTGACACATTTGACAGAAGAACTATCATTAAGAAAAGACCTTAAAAAATGTACAGATACAGATCTAAATCATTTACAGGGTGATCTGAAAAGAGCCTATGTAATCCTAATCTATGAATGGATAGAATATATGGGACATTTAAAAAATAAGTATCCTTATCTCTTCTCTCTTGCAGTAAGAATGAATCCTTTTAATCCTAGGGCATCGATAGAAGTAAAAGAATGAAAGAAAAAAATATATTTATTTTTTATCCTTATTGATTATCATTGAAATACAGTTTTGTGGACAGACCATCTTACAGAGCCCGCAACCTACACACTTTTCATAGTCGACATCATTTAGCTTTGGATTTTTCATTGCGTCTGTAGCCCCGTCTCTGCATGCAGTGACACATCTTCTGCAATCGATGCATCTTTCAGTATCAACATCAGAATAGACTTCCTTTACATAGTCAAGCTTTTCAAGTTCTGTAATCTTTGGTAGTGTAATTCCTTTCAAGTCTGCAAGCGAGTCGTAACCATGCTCTTTCATAAAAGTTAGAATATTCTCGTTCCAACCTTTTACGATGTCAAATCCGTACCACATTGCAGCTGTTGCAAGCTGTACTGTACCTGCTCCCATCATCATGTACTCAATTACATTTTCCCAAGACTCAATTCCACCTATCCCTGAAATATTGATGCCTTCTCTTGCAATTTCTCCGACCATCCTGAGTCCTATTGGCCTTACAGCAGGTCCTGAGTAACCACCAAATCCACCCTTGCCCCATACATCAGGCAAAGGATTTCCAGTAGTAATATCAACTCCTGATAAAACTAAGACGGTATTGATTGCCGCTACTCCTTTTGCACCGCCCTTTATTGCTTCCTTTGCTATTGATGCGATGTCAGTTACGTTTGGGGTTAGTTTTGTCATGATAGGAACACTGACAGCCTCTGCTGCCGCCTTAGAAACTTCTCCGGTCAATGGGCAGTCTTGGCCTATGAATGCTCCCATAGCACTGTCTGACATGTGAGGGCATGAAACATTTAGTTCAATTATATCTGCACCCTGTGCCTCGACATCTCTAGCTAATTTTGCCCATTCGTCTAGATCTGTACCTGCCATTATACTAGCAACGATAGGAGTGCCGTGAGTTTTCTTTAGCTCTCTTAACACTTTAAACTCTTTTATCCACCAGTCAAAGACATAGGTGGAAATATGCTCTATATTTTGCATTCCAAATAGTCTGTTTCTACCTTTGACCCCTTGAAATCTTGGTTTTGGATCATGGAATTGCCTGTAAGATATAGTCTTTGTAACTCCACCGCCAAATCCAGCCTCTACAGCCCTTTTGATATGATCTGCATCCAAAGTTGGCGGGGCCGAAGAGAGGAGAATCGGACTCTTAAATTCAACACCTAAAAATTCAACACCTAAATCTACCATTAAATCACCTTCCAAACTTTAATCCATATACTTGTGGAATAATAGAATATTTAGAACCTGCAGCTCTTTTTAGGAATGAAGGATCATTTGTAATTAACGGATATGCCCTCCACTTCGAATCGGCCCTGGCAACGACAGCCTTTGAGAATATATCATTCTTAAGGCCGTATGTTATTAAGGCCGTTATCACGCCACCGTCTTGGCTATGATATGGATTTTTTGCTCTTGCTGCAACAATCTCAGGTTCTTCCTTATCCTTTAAGAGAATTTCCTTAAAGGAATGTGTTCTTGGGCATGACATATAGCAACAGCCACAGTTCGGCAGACAGCCCCTAATACTGTAAGGTCTCCCATCCTCAAGTATTTCAATATTATAACACGGACATGCAAGTGCGCATGTTCCGCATGCAACACAAAGCCCCGGTTGCAGAATTTCTTTTTCTAAATCCATAAACTCTTTTTTATGACTCTTTTCAACAAATCCTTCTAAATTATCATCTTTTTCCAAATCTACAAAAGGAAGTTTGAATCCCTTGTCTTGAGCTAGCTTAATTGATTTTTTGGCCTGTTTGTTGTTTAAATCAATAACCTTGTTTAGTTCTTCCATTTGCACATTTGTTGAAACTTCAATAAGATCGTGATCAACTAGTTTTTTGAACAAATCTTTTGCTTCTTTTGATCTCAATATTACCGTTGACCAGCCTGTTTGTGTTCCTACACTCCCAACAGATATATCTGAAAAATCACCAGTAAAGTCAGTACACTGCCTACAGTTACCCCTTGCGTATCTTGATACTTCTTTTATCTTTCTTGACCTTACCTCTTTGTCTGTGTATGCATAGAAAACACCGCTAGAAATATTCATTTTGTTGACTTCTTCTAGGGGTAGTCCCATATCCTTTTCAACGAAAGACGGTATTGACTTTGGGGAAAAGTTTTCCTTGCAGAATACAGCTATGGTGAAAACTCTTTTTGGCCAGTGTGGATAGTCTGCGTCCCTATCTTTGTAGAATTCTTTGAACTCATTTGTCAATGCCATTATTTTCTTTACGCCGTTTATCTCGCATGGGTTTCCAACAATTACAACTTGTGCCCTGGGATCATTGGGTGTCTGAGAGAAACTAGCCTCCTTTATAATAGCTCCACTCGTTTATATCCCTCCTATTATTAAATTTTTAAAAAACAAAATAGATAGAAACATGATGTCTATATGATTTTTATATTTAAATAGTTTTCGTCATATATTCATTTAAATAAATAAATAGTAAAATATATACGGATAAGATGATTATTAGCGAATAATATCCGCTTTTCTTTTAAGAGCCCGTTTTTTTCTTAGATAATACATGAATGGGTTATTAATTCTTCTGGCTGTGACCGTTTTATTTTTAACAAATGCTAAAAGCTGTTTTTTTACTTCATCTTCAGGTTCGCCAGTTTTTTGAATGATTTCATTTACAGTTCTCATCCTGTCTTTCAAAACAAGCAATATTTTTTCACCTGTAGTCTTACCTTTGATATTTTCAAGTATCTCTTTTTTTGTTAGCTCGTAAAAATACATCTTACAGAAGCCGTCGGGTTCACACAGTGTTGGTGCATTTTCCTTCACCTTGGCACATCCTGGAGGAATGTACCATTTGCTCCTCCCAAAGTTATCCAATGTAGGGTAAGCAAGGCCAAATCCAAGGTGGTAGTATATATTTAATTCCTCTTGGGGTTGATCTTCTAGTAGGGGTGGATTGCACTTGTTTGCAGCAGATAAAATCAAGGGTATGACCTCATTTATTAAAATATTAATCTGATTTTCATTGAGGGAAGGTTTTTCATCTTTTGAGAATATCTTTGTTGAGGGCAAGAGCCTTGAATAAGATAAAAAAGAAGATAAAAATAATGTGATGGCATAATTTCTGTCACCAGCACCAACACCCGATAAAGCCTTTATAACGCACGGGGGATAAACTTCAGGATTTAACTCTTCTGATTGAACTTCAATCTCCGTCAGAGAGCCCGATATCTTTGACACTTCCCTAAAAATTTCTTCATATATTGGGAGTTTCAGTTCTTTAGTTTTTTCTGCTATGCTTTTAATATAACTTAGAATTCTCTGCTCCATTTTTTTCATGTATGCATTGAGGAGTTTGCTCTTGTCTACAAGTATATATCCATTAATAATGTAGCTATCGGTGTATTGGACTAAAGTTTCTGCATCGGTCCATTTAATGAAATAGTACTCTGAAGAAAATTTGAAAAATCCAAGTTTTTCCATATCCCGTATAATCTCATCGGTGATTTTAAGATCAATTTCTTTAAGGATAGAAAACGGTTCTTCTATTATAATCCCTTTTGCTTTTTTTGCCCTAAATTCAAGTATCCTGTTTATATCCGGCATATGAAATGGTATGACTTCAATTATTTCCCTAACAGTTTTTATAATCTCGTCCTTTATTTGCTTATTATCTTTTTCAGTTATCAATGCTTCTGACAATCTTGACCTGTATACCTTTGAATTTACAGATGCAAAAAGCCTTGATTCGCTTGAGAAAGGCCTTTTTGAAAGAGCCTGACAAAAAAGATAAAATGATATAATATCTGTTGCCTCGTCTGATCCGCTAGGAAGTAGATATTTTCTATTTTTGGTATTTTCTACTTCGGTTTTAATTTTATTAATTCCAAAGTCTAAAAGGTCTTGTGATACCTCGTCAAAACTAATGCCAAGGTATCCTTTAGCCTCCTCTCGAAAAGGATTTAGAAGGAGAGGATTCATAATAACAAACTCTATTGTGATTTAAAATAGTTTTCTATGGTAAATTATAAGTTTCGATTGAAGGTGCTATCCCACCTATTTCTAAATCGCCTTTTGTGCATCTCGCTAAGAGCTCTTCTAGTTTTCCAATATCTTCCTGATTTCTAGTTCCTATTAGAACTAAAGGTTTATTCGTTGCCTCTGATGCATGTTTAATCAGTTCTCTGTATTCTTCTCTGGAGCCTCCTTTAAAGAATACAATAAGCTCGTACTTGTTAATGAACTCTGTGACTTGGGGCATAAGTTTTTTTACGCCTTTGAAATCAAGTATCTGCTCATAATCTTTTATTATTTTATCAGGATATATAAGGCCATATTTCGCACTTAATACTGCGAAATCGGCTCCGTCTCTTCTTTTATAAACAGCTTTTATCCTTGATGATTTGTAAAGATCTATTGCCGGCATCTTACCTTTGTTTTTTTTTGCACCGCAGGCAGTTGCAAGAAGTACCTTCATCAAAACTCAACTTTTTTTATCCGATCTAATACGTTAGATCTTATATCACTTACATCTTCAAAATCAATTAATATTTTTCCTTTTTTCATTAAGTTTATCTGGGCTGGTTTCATTTTTTCTCCGCATGCGCATTTTTCAGTTGCTTTGCCATAGACGACCTTTCCAGCCATACATTTTGGGCACCTAAGAACTGTTTTTTTACCGCTTAGTTTTCCTCTCTTAGTAAATGGTTTACCTTCAACTTCCACAATGTCGAGTGCAAAATCAATTGTTTTGGCATTTGAAACTGAGGTTCCCACACCAAAAGCATCTGCATCTTTAAATGACTTAAAAGATTCTTCGTCCAGTCCGCCAGAAAGAAATATTTTTACATCTTTATATCCTCTAATATCAAGCTCCCATCTGACTTCCTGTATTATCTTTGACATATTCCCTCTTCTTGAACCGGGGGTGTCGAGTCTTACACCAGCAAGATTTTTTATATTCTCTGCTGCGATCAACGCCTCTCTCTTTTCATCGCAAAAAGTATCTGCAAGCATTATTCTTGGTATGTCTCTATCTATTATCTGATCAAATAAAATAAAAGCCTCTTTTGAATCGCCAATTATTAAGGCAAGGGAATGTGGCATTGTTCCTGAAGCCTTCATTCCTATAATTTTTTCTGCCCCTATACAGGAAAACCCATCCAAGCCGCCTAGGTAAGCGGCTCTATCAATCATCGGAGCTATTGCGGGATGCATCCTTCTCACACCGAAACTTAGTATTGGTTTTTCACCTGCCATTTTTTTAAGTCTGGCAGATTTTGTTGAAATGCCTGAAGACTGGCAGAGTAAACCCAATAATGCAGTTTCAAGATCACAAAACTCCCTGTAATTTCCTTCTATTGTAAGAACAGGCTCTTGTTGATAGAAAAGTGAGCCTTCTTCAAGACCACTAACATCAATATTGTAGCCCTCAAGCAATAAAAGCGCCTCATATAATCCAGAGAGTATCCCCCATCTATAATTATTTGGGAGGCCAGAAGCTGTTACTTCAACGACGACATTTTTATTAATGTCCTTCTCTTCAAGAATCTTTTTTGTATTGATAAAGTAAAAATCAGTTGTTTTCCCTGATTTAATATCCTCTTCAGATGCTGTGTAAAACATTATATCCCTTCAAATTTCATATCAAATTTAGTATAATCAAATTTAAATCTTTCTTTTTCAAATTTTTTCTCTCTGCCATAGCGTAGAAGGGGTTTTGATAGGTGACGTTTGGCACACATTGGAACCTCATATATCCCAATTTGAATTCCCCTAGGAATTGGAACAATTGAAACTTCTCTGTTTTTTGTATGGCACTTCTTGCAGCGGTAACCTTTTTCTTTACCAATTGACTTCATCTGATTACTGCATACAGGACATATAGGTTTTTCTGTTTTATAGAATTCTGCTAACTTTGTTATCTCAATCTTTTCAAGATTAATTGTAAGCCCGTGCTCTGTTTCTAAGACACCACCATAAGCCACTATTTCATCTCCCTTGGAAAGATTTCTTACTATGTTTCTAAATCCTTTGGTAGGCTCATAAGCTGCGCATAGAATTTTTTTACTATTTGATATTTCAAAAAAGACATGACCCCCTGGAACAGTATAAGGATTCTTAGAAACAGTTCCATTAACTATGACAGATGAATATGGAAGGACTTCTTCAATATTCTTTTCTTCAAGGTGCATATCTGTACCCTGATTAGTTACAAAGAGATTTTGTTTGAAAGGCATTTCTGATTCTATCATTTTTGCAGCTTCCAATAGAAGTTCTGGAGATTCGCCTCTTAAGCCGTATAATATGGGGCAGTCCGAATGCGGTGAAATAACCATTCTCTGATTTTCAAAATCATAGCTTGAGAATATTTTAGGGGAATATTTCTTTTCTATCTCCATTGCACCATGTTCACTGACAAATTTTTTACCTCTTTTATTGTGGCTTCTATATACTATCAGTTCATAGGTGAAATCTTCCAATTGCAATGCACATGATGCAAGCGCTCCTATGAGCCCCCTACCATTCCCAATAAAATTATAATCAGCTCCAATTTTGTTTAATAATGAAATAGCCTCATCTATTGAAAGCATCTCATGAAGGGCCCTTTTGGCAAACAATTGGATCTCTGGAGTAATTGAGTTATCTTCAAGAAAAACAATTGCTGGATTTGTATTTTCTCCACATTCCGAATACTTAGATACGATGTCAAAGGAAACAGATTTTATTTTTTCAAGAATCTTTGGGTCAGAAGTATCAGTTATAATGATTGAAACAGCTCCGTTCCCCCTTGTTTTATAGGGATTGTTTGGGTTCAAACGCAATAATTTTGGAGGTTCCCTGATAATATTTATATCAAGGTCTCTTATAGCCTCTACAATAAGTGTTCCAATGTAAGTTGTACACATTCCGTCAACTGAATCTGTATCATCAAGGCCGATTATCACGAAAAAATTGAGGGTATATATTTATATAACCTTTCTTATACCATTATTACGATGGAAAAGCAAGAACTTCTAGATAATATTGTTGAAACATTGAAAAAAGGCGGTTTCGAGGTAGCCCTTTCTAGGGTTCAATGCTCTTTTGACATTGTTGCAAGAAGAAATCTTATAGTTCTTATAATAAAGGCCTTAGTAAACCTTGATACATTTTCTGATGAGCATGCATGGGATCTTAAAATTCTCTCAAAAGCTTTGAAAGCGACACCACTTGTAATTGGGGCAAAGACAAAATTAGGCTCAATTGAAAACGGTACTGTCTATTCAAGACACGGGACAAACTGTATCTCACTTGAAACTCTAGAAGACCTTTTCATAGAAGGCAATCCCCCCTTGATATATGCCGATAGAGGGGGATTTTTTGTAGAGGTCGACGGAAGTCTAATTAAGGAAGAAAGAGAGAAAAGAGGGATGTCTATAAGCCACCTAGCTGAACTTATAGGGGTTTCAAAAAGTTCTGTCTATGAGTTTGAAAACGTAGACAAAAGAATAAGTATTGATTCTGTTCTGAAGATAGAAAAAGAGCTGGATATAGGCATAACTAAACCGATATACATAATTAAAACTAGTGACAAAAAAGAAATTAACACTATTCAAGAAAAGCCTGTTGACGCTGCAAGGTCTGATCTTGAAAAAACTGTTTTGGGGGATCTTAGTGACAAAGGATTTAAAGTCTTTCCTACAAAGAGAACCCCTTTTAATGCTCTTTTGAAGGAGAGGGAGATTTTAATCACAGGAATATCCAATACTAAAACATACATCTTTGAAAAGAAGGCAGAGATTGTGGCAAGTATCTCCGATATTACAGAAAAAGACGCAATGTTCGTAGTAAATGCAAAGAAAGTAAAGGAAAATATTAAAGGTGTTCCCATACTTACCCAAAAAGAGATTAAATCTTCAAAGGATGTCGAAGATATTCTTGAACTTGTTCATGAAAGGAAAATTGATAACAAACGTCAGAACTAATTTTTGAACAAAAGTTTATATATTTCAAATAGTAGTTTAACAAGCGTGATGAGAAAGCTAATCTGAAAAAAGATGATGAGGCTTATGAGCTCTGAAATGCTTTGGGGTGTATTATATGAGATATAAATATTTAATAATATTTCTTTTTGTATTCTTTTTTATAGAGTTACCCCTGATATATATTTACTACTCTGGACAGGAAAAGGCAGTTAAGCAAAATATCAAACAGATAGAATTAAGTGAGAACTTTTCTGTGTCCAGAGATAACCCTAAGTATATAGCTCTGCCATTAGAAGGGAGGAAAATACATCAAATAGTATTTTCTTCTACTGGCAGAATTAATATTTCATTGACTGATCTAGAGGGTTTTTTAGTCTGGCAAAAAGAGCCCGATGATCTAAAACCTTTGGAGTATTTCTATCAGACTGATAAACTTAACTTCCCTTATGTCCCGAAGGAAACAAAAACATATTACTTAATATTTGAAACTGACCCTTTACTATCAACAA
>CAZVXE010000012.1:0-17329 GCA_964630765.1 uncultured Thermococci archaeon
TAAGATATTCAGGTGAAAAGGCTATTTTAACATATAAAGGGCCAAAACTTGATAAGATATCTAAATCAAGAGAAGAGTTTGAGGCGCTTGTTTCCGGAGATATAGAAGAAATCCTTCAAAAACTTGGGTATAAAAAGATATTAAATGTAAGAAAAAAAAGAAAATTATACCTCTATAAAGATTATACTGTGTCAATTGATGATGTTGAAGATCTTGGCGAGTATATTGAAATAGAACTAAAATCAGAGAATCTTAAAGACATTAAAAGAATAGAAAATCTGTTTGAGGTCCTTTTTCTGGAAAGTGAAAGAAGGTCCTATCTTGAACTATTGCTTTTGAAAAAAAAATAAATTAATATATTTTAAATCCTTCTTTAGAAAGGACCTTATTTGCAAGTTCAATGTTGTCCACTTTTAGTACCAGTATCTTTTCATTGTTAATAAATCCAAAGCCGAGTGCGTCTTCAATGTTGACATTATTTACTCCAAGAATTTTTGCAATTTCAGAGATTGTTGTATTATTTACGTTAACACCGACTACTTCTTGTATATTTGCAATCATTTCATGCTTTGATAGTATTGAAGCACCTTTCTTTACATCGTCTATTATGAGTCTTACTATGCCAAAGTCACCTGCGTCCGCAATTGCAAGCCCCGATATGGAGAGCCCTTCTTTAGATAGTTCATCGATTATCTTCGAAAGTCTTTTTGGTTTGTTTTCAATGAATACTGATAGTATCTTCAAGCGTTTCACCTTTTCTTTGTCTGGATGAATGGCCCAGTTAAAGTTTCTTTCAAAACTTTTTCGGGTGGATTCTTAGTAACAAGGCTTACAACGACCATTGTTATTACAGCTAAAACGAAGCTGTACATACTAAAGTGCATTGGTAACTTCATTATAAACTGGTGGACAAATCCAAAGGCTATAGATGTTGAAAATCCAACCGCCATTGACGCAATTGCACCCTCTCTTGTGGCTCTCTTCCAGTATAGTCCTGCAAGTAAAGGCATTACAAATGTGGAAAGCATTATACCTATTCCCATCCAGATTAATAGCGCTAGAAGTTGAGGTGGTGTTATGGCCATGTAAAGTGTAAAGACAGCTGCAATTACTACCACTGCCCTGCTCAGATTCATAATCGTTTTATCCTTTGCCTTTGGATTTATCAAGTTCTTGTAGATATCCCAGCTTACTGAACTTCCTATTGTAAGCATTAGTCTGTCTGTGGTGGACATTACCGCTGATAGAACTATTACTGCAAATAGTGGCCATATAAATGTCGGCAAAGACTGATTAACTGCAGCAACAAACGAGTAGTCAGCATACGGAACCGTCATTACTCCGTCAACCACCATTACCCTAGCACCAAATCCAACGATCTTTATTAAGTACATAATTACGACGTATATTCCAAATGCTGCAAAAGGTGCGAATTTAAAGTATTTGTCCTTTTTAACTGCAAGAACGTTGTTAATAATATGTGGCGCTGATCCAAGACCTATCGCAAGCAGGAAGAAGAAAGACACCAAATATAATGGAGTCATGAATGCGTATCCTGCATATGGTGGATGTGCTTGTGGGTAAGCAAGATTTACCATGTTTGGATCTATTGAAGCTAATACTGTGTTAATATGTGTAAATCCGCCAGCTGCGTTTATCACAAATGGAGATACTATTAATACTCCTGCTATGATGAATACCCCCTGTATTAGATTTACCCATGCAACTGCATATAATCCACCTAATACTACGTACAATAGAACTATTATACCTGCTATTAGAAGGGCTTCAGTATGGGTTATTCCAAACAGCCATACAAGCACTATACTTATCGCTGTGTATTGACCAACAAGATAAATACCGCTTGTAACAACTACGGCAAGTCCTGAAAGTGCCCTCATAAGCCTTGGGCTGTAAAATCTGTTGGCAAAGTAGTCTTGAACTGTCATATATCCCATTTTTTCTGAAATTTTGTGCAGTTTTGTACCGTAGAACAGTATGCATATTGCTGTTGTCAAGGGAACAAATATCTGCTCCCAAATACTGGGCCAGCCTGCAGTATATCCGAGTCCTGCTACACCCAATATACTCATACCACTTGTTGCAGAGGAGATTATAAGTATAACAAAGAACCAAAATCCAAGACTTCTTCCTGCAACTATGTAATCTTCACTATTCTTAACTTTTTTAGATGCCCATGCACCTATGGCGAGTATTACCAAAAAGTAGAGTACAACTAGAGATGTCGTCAATATTGATGCCATTATTTTTCCTCCTCTGGTTTGTATTTAAATCCCCAAAACAAAAGTAAAAGGGCTATTACTACTGGAACTATTAGAACAACATAAAATGTTGTTTCTGGTAGACCAAATATCATTTAATTCCTCCTATCTTTCTAAATTTCTTTTATCGATGACTCGTTGAGCTTTACCTTGGGACCTTGGTATAGTCCCTTCTTCAACAAGCTTAACGTTTGCTTTTACTAAAAGAACGCTCTTTAGATCCTCTTCGACTTTGTCTTTAAGCTGAATCAGATCTTTCAGATTTCCTGTGAAAAGATCCTTTGTTACCTCTATCTCAATTGTCAAATGATCTAGGGGTCCTTTTCTTTCAACAATTATGGCGTAATGGCCTTTAAAAGCCGAATTTTTTAGAATTACCTCCTCAATCTGACTTGGGAAAACGTTAACACCTCTTATGATGAGCATGTCATCGCTTCTTCCATGAAGTCTTTCAATTTTTCTAAAAGGTAGGCCACAATTACATTTGTCTTCGTATATTGCAGAGATATCCTTAGTACGGTATCTAAAGAGTGGCATTGCTTCCTTCCATAGAGGCGTGAATACCAGTTCTCCTCTTTCGCCTTCTCCCAGAATTTCTCCAGTTTTTGGGTCGATTACTTCCATTATGAAATGATCTTCCCATACATGAAGCCCATCCTTTTCTTTACATTCGACAGCTACACCAGGGCCACAGAGTTCAGAAATTCCATAGTTATCGTAAGCATTGATATTAAAAAGTTCTTCAATTCTCTGTCTCATACCTTCACCCCAAGGTTCTGCCCCAAAGACTCCAATCTTTAATTTAAGATCCTTTTTAGGATCGATCCCCATTTCTTCAACTGATTCCCCAAGGTATATTGCATATGAGGGGGTGCTTGTAAAGGAGGTTGTACCAAAATCACGCATTATTTCTATCTGTTTCTTGGTGTTACCAGATCCTGTTGGGATTACAGAAACGCCAAGTCTTTCAGCACCGTAGTGAAAACCAAATCCTCCTGTAAAAAAGCCATAGTTGTAGATAATCTGCATAGAATCTTTTTTTGTTAGACCAGTCGTTGCCAAAACTCTCGCCATCAGATTGGACCACGTATCAAGATCGTTTTTTGTATAGTAAACAACTGTAGATTTCCCTGTAGTCCCAGAAGATGCATGGAATCTTACTATATCTTCCATTGGGACTGCCATAAGCCCAAAGGGGTAGTTGTCTCTAAGATCGTTTTTTGTTGTGAATGGAAGTTTCTGAAGATCGTCGATATTTTTTATATCGTCTGCTTTCAAATTGCATTTTTTCAATGTATCTTTAAAAAATCGAGAGTTTTTCGCGGCGTAATCTACGCAACATCTTAGTTTTTTATTCTGATATTCTATTATCTCCTCTCTGGATTTGAACTCCAAAAAAACACCCCGTTAAATTTCCCCAAGTTGGGGATAAAATTTCACGAGGGAATTCAATAGCCATAATAATAATAGCAATAAACGGAAGAGAGAGCATTCTCAAAAAGAACATAATTAGGTTCGAATAAATTCTCCCTCATTGAATCCCTCATAGTAAAAACAGACAGGATATTTATAAGGTTTTCTAATTTTTTGAGATTCTTTTGAATACTGTTCTATGGGCAAAGATTATTATGATAAAGTTAAGAAATCCATTTAAACATTTGATTAAATTCAAACTTATGAATAAAAAAATCATACTAGTAATTATTAGTTGTATTAGTGCTGGAATTTTGACTTATTTTAATATTCCCCTGCAATGGGGAAATCCAAATTTTGGAACTACTCCCGTATCTATTATCTCACTTTTTTCCCCTTTGGGCGGCTTTATTACAGCCCTTGTTAAAGGTATTAGCTCGTCAATCTACACAGGCAAAACTTATGTTGAGATGGCAGCCGGGATAGGGGATGCCTTGATGGCATTAGTCACTTACAATCTTGTAAAAAGAATTGGAAAAGAGAGGGCAATAATAGTTGGGCAATTCTCAAGGTACATATTTACATCAACTCTTATAGCTATTTCTGTTTCAATTTTTAGAGATAATAATATTAGTGAAATTCCAATAATCTGGGTCGATATGTTTCCAGCTATTACTATATCGATTATTGTAAATACAGTTGCTGCAATAATATTTCTAAAGATGTTTGGGAATAAAATTAACAATTATTTATCGGATGCTAATGAAAAAACGAAGCCTCAAAAAATTTGAAGAATATGTTGTTGAAGATTTAATAAAATAAAAATAAAAAATATTATTTTATTTTAATTTCAAAAGACTTCTCATCTATTGGAGGAACACTTTCCCATGGCCTAGCATAAGAGAAATTAATATTAGTGTCTGTGTTAGATCCAATTACCTTGAATTCAAATATTTCAACTCCACCGCTTCCCATAAGTTGTGGTTCATCAGCTTTGTAAGATGAATCTACAAGTTGGATTAGAGTTTCATCAAAATCTGCATTCCATTGGTATCCAGTAGTTGGATTGGATTTTAGACTAATTTTGAATGTATCTCCTTTTTTTACAGTAATGGCTCCTTGTGTATCTTCAGTGTAAGTTTTTTCTTGTGCTCCAAAGAAGGCGAAATATGCGGCTATTGCAATTAGAATAATAACGATTCCTCCAATTAATATTTTTTTGTTTTTTTCCATTATATCACCTCTTCGACATATTCTAAATATCTTTTATATTTTTAAATATAATGATATGGTTCAATATATTTTGAAGCTAAATAAGTAAAAATTATAAATTAATTAATGACTGTAAATAAAACTAATTAATAGTAAATTTATCTATGTTTAAGGATTTTTTAGAAAATTATCTTCCTACTATGTTCTCTATCTCTTTTATTGTAGCTTTTCTCTGTTTCTCCTTTCCATAAAGGGCAAATATCTTCTCTGCTGTTTCAAGAGTTCTTATTGCAGAATCTAACCAATTGATCAAATCTGCCGAAAAAATCTTCAATCCATACTCTTTTCTAAATTCTTCACTAATCCTATGGGGGGATAATTTTGCTTTTCTTAAATCTAATAATCTTTTTCCAATCTCAATCTTTGGACAATTACAATATGGGGCATCTTTGCAACCACAAGCAAAAAATTCAGCTAAAAGATTAATCAAGACTTCTTCACCATGCCTAGATAGCGCCTCTTTTCTATTTTGGAAGTAAATTTTTTCTAGAGTTGTTCCAGAAAAAAGAGAAGATGAATCAATTTTTAGAATAGCTTGGAGTTTACTTGTGAGGTAAGTATTAGGAAATGGTAAAGTTTGAAAAATAATTTCTCTAACGTCCTCTCTATTAAATTTTTTCATGAAAAGAGCATGGGGTATTTTAAGAAAATTTGAGGAGACAATTCTACCAAATTTAGTAATATTTGCCTTATCTGCCTTAATATCAATCAGTCCCTCCCTTCGTAAAGTATCAATAAATACACTGTCAAAAGATGGAGCAAATCCCATTTCAAAATTTCTTTTTATTTCACCAACAGATAAATTGGAAAATGTGGAAATAATCGATAATGTTCTTTCTAGGGATGTATCACTATCATATTGAATATCTACCTTCTCAGATTTATTATCTAAAAGATAAAAACAATGTTCTTCTTCAGAAACATCACCGTACTTTTCTTGCGGATCTATCAAAAGGTAAGCCTTTCCTTTATCATGAAAAGATGGTCTGCCTGCTCTACCTATCATCTGCTGAAATTCAAATATCTTAAGTGGCTCTATCCCCATAGAAAGAGTTTCGAAAGTAACTGCTGATGCTGGAAAGTCAACGCCTGCGGCAAGTGCTGCCGTAGTGACTACAGTATCAAGCTTTCCTTTCCAAAATTTATTTTCTATATCTCTTCTTTCCTTAAAAGGAAGGCCAGAATGGTAAGCTGCCGCATTTATCCCTCTCGTCTTAAAATGTTCAGCAAGAGAGTGACAATTCTTTCTTGAATTAGAAAAAACAATTACTTGTCCTCTGTGACCTTTTGAAGAGATTTCTGAATTTTCCTTTCTTATTAACCTAGAGATAATATGGAGTTTTCCACCGTGACCTGTGCAGAAAATAACGTGTCTTTCTAATGGAACGGGCCTCTTGTCATAACTCACAAGTTCCATTTTGAGTATATCCGAGAGTTCCTTTGGATTCCCAACAGTTGCAGATAATCCAATAAACTGAGCCTTTGGGCACAAAATATATAGTCTTGATATTAAGCTGTCTAATAGAGGGCCTCTCTCTTTGTCTTGAAGCATATGAATTTCATCTATTACAACAGTAGAGATACCATTAATAGTAATTCCAGACCTAAAAATCTGGTCTATTCCTTCATATGTTCCAATTATTATGTCTGAATCTAAAGACCTGTTTATATCTTTTGGATTTTCGGCAATTCTAGATAACCCGACTCTTAAAGAAACACTGTTATTTGGATAATTCTCTCTAAAGTCCTCATACTTCTGTAAAGAAAGCGAAACTAAAGGAGATAAGTAAAGTAATTTATCTCCCTTTTTATATCTTGAAAAAAATGATAATTCTCCTATCAATGTTTTTCCTGAAGCAGTTTCGCTCATAACGAGAAAATTATTGCCTTTGAATAGTCCCTTGTCTATTGCAATTGACTGTACTGGGGTAAGTTCATGGATACCTCTTGAAGAAAATCTGTCTTTGAATTCGCTAGATATATCAAGGTCTGATATTTTATGAATTTTAATGTCAAGAGGAGAAGAGTCAATTCTATCGTACATCGTAATAGAAGAATCTCTTGTAGGATCAAACTTTGGATCAAAAACCATAAGCACCCTGTCAACGTCAGAATATCTTTTCAGTAATTTCTCAGCAAGTTTTGTATCTTTGATCCCCTTATAGTTCAAATCTTTTGCAATTTCAAATTTTGCACATATTTCACATATTGGTTCGGAGTGATAGGTGTAGGGAGTTCCTTTAGTATTGATTCTATTTTCAATCAAGCAGAACTTGCATAAAGAAATAAAATCAAATTTAGCACCATAAGATTTTAGCATGTTGATAAATAAATTCAATATATCCTCGGTGAAGTGGTCTTTTGATATGTAAATGGTATCGCTTCTTAGAAGTTTAAGTGATTCTTTTGGCATCAAGATTGTTTCTTTATCATCTTCAATCTTTCTAAATTTTTTAGGAACAAATCGCTCTCCATCTTGGGCAAGAACAAGAAGATATTTTGTAGTAATCTTCCCACTAAGAACTTCTAGGATTTCAACTTCATCTTTTTTCTTCTTGTTTCTTACGGCAATGAGCATTATAAGAAACCTTTTCCACAATATTTATAAAATAACCTTTTTAATATAGTAAAGGTGCTCCTTTGAAGGTTCTTATTGCTGGTAATTTTGATGTTATCCATCCAGGGCATATCTATTTCTTAACTGAGGCATCAAAATTAGGGGATGTCACCGTTGTTGTAGCAAGAGATGAAACTATAAAGAAGTTCAAGGGACGTGCCCCGATATTTAATGAGAATGAACGTAAATTGATTCTTGAAAATCTTAAGATGGTTGAAAAAGTTATACTTGGAGATCAAAAAGATTTTTTTGCGCCGGTCCTAGTAGAGAATCCGGATATTATTTTTCTGGGCCCTGACCAGTATTCCTCATGGATCGAAGAACGTATCAGTAAAAGTGGACTTAATACAAAAATAATGAGGCTTGACAAGAGATTGCCTTATAGTTCAAGTGAACTTAAGAAGAGGTTTTTAAAGGTATACACATTAGATTCTATTAAGTGAGACCCAGAAATATAATTATCACA
The DNA here is from genome assembly GCA_964630765.1 of uncultured Thermococci archaeon. Taxonomy (GTDB): domain Archaea; phylum Methanobacteriota_B; class Thermococci; order Methanofastidiosales; family Methanofastidiosaceae; genus Methanofastidiosum. The sequence continues at coordinate 8,051 of CAZVXE010000012.1, forward strand.
GGATTTTTCATATGTTCAAAGAAATACCTCGTATAGATATAGACGAGATAGTGGATAAGGCATTTAGAAATGCTAAGAAAAAAGCACTCTCTAGTAAAAAAAATATCAATGAGATTGTTAAAGAGAAAGAATCGATTAGAGTTACAGTTGCTGGAGAAAATCTAGCAGAGTCAATTTTCAAAGTTGTAGAGAGGTATCCTTCTTTTGATAGATTGCCTCCTTTCACAAGAGAGTTGATAGACGTAATTGTTGGAATAGATAAATTAAGACACAATCTAGGCGCTCTTTCTTTTGCAGTAAATACAATTAACGCAGTTAAGATAGAGTACATAAAAAATATTAGAAGGGCAAAGTCATCTCAGGATGCATCGTTTCTGAGAAAACAGTGCTATGGTAGATATATCTCAATATTAAAACAAGTAGAAAAGAATCTAAAATTTTTGAATAATGCACGAGAGAAACTAAAAAATCTTCCTTCAATAAATCCTGATTTATACACGGTAGTCATTGCAGGATTTCCAAACGTAGGTAAATCTTCACTACTAAAAGCCTTAACTAATTCTGAACCTGAAATTAATTCTTATCCATTTACAACAAAAGGAATTAATGTTTCCTCATTTACCTACAATAAAAGAAAGATCCAGGTTGTAGATACGCCCGGACTATTAGATAGAGAACTTAGTTATAGGAATCCAATTGAACTACAGGCTATATCAGCATTAAAGTATCTTGCAAAATTAATTTTATTTGTCTTTGATCCAACTGAATCATGTGGCTACACTATGGCAGACCAGATGAACCTATACAAGGAAATATCTGAGAGTTTTGTAGGCGTTCCATTTATAAAAGTTTTAAATAAAACAGATTTAAAAGATTGGGGTTTTAAAGACGACGTGGGGGGCATAAAAATATCAGCTCAAGAAGGGTCAAATATAGATGCCTTGAAAAAAAATATTGAAGATATACTTTTCAAGTATTTTGAAGAAGAGGTAGATTACTTTGAAAAAGATTGATTCAGAATCTAAAGGGATAACAGGTTTTTTAAGAACGTTTAAGCAGATTGTTGAAGACATTGATAAAGAAAAAGAAATTAATAAAATAGTATTTACTGGAAATAAATTTACTTGCACTCCTTTTGTTGAGCTTTTAACATATGTTATTAGATCAATGAACAAAGAAATTATTTATGTTCCAGCAATTAACTTAGATGAACCCTATAAAGTAATATTGTCAAGTGTTGACTGTGATTTTGTTAAAGGAGGAGATCCTTACAACCCTGAATTAGTGGTAGTAATGGGGGGGCTTGCTATGCCAGGGGGCCCAGAAATTCCCTCTGTTGAAAAGTTTTTAGAAAAAATTGGAAACAAAGATAAAAAAGTAATTGGTGTTTGCTTCATGAGTATTTTTGAAAAGTCAGGATGGTGCAATGTAATACCATTTGACCACATGATTGATATCTTTATGGACAGTTCGATATTCAGGAGATAAAATGGAACTCAAAAGCTGTAAAAAACTATATATGAAGGATACGCACAGAGCTATCCCTCCAGAAGAAACGCTTGAAATAGTCAAAGATAAGCTTGAGATATGTGGAATCACGAGAGTTGCAGATATAACTGATTTGGATAGACTTGGGATTCCAGTTTTCTCTGCCGTAAGACCTGATGCATCGCAGGGCTCAGTATCAGTCTATAACGGAAAAGGCGTATCTAAAACTGAGGCAGAGGTATCTGCAATAATGGAAGGTATCGAAAGATATTCTTCTGAAGTTAATGAAGAGATGATTTTAGATTCTTCAGAATCTGAATTGAACGGGAAAGTAAATCATTTATCCCCTTATGAACTAACGTTGCCCGCCCAAGAGATGTATAACGAATATATAAAAATAGGATGGGTCAAAGGTTACGACCTTATTAGGAAAGAAGAAATCTATGTACCTGCAAATTCTGTATTTCATCCCTATCCTCTGAAAAGAGATTACCCCCTTTTCAGAACAAACACAAATGGATTGGCTTCAGGGAATACTTTAGAGGAAGCAATTTTTCATGGCCTATGTGAAGTTATTGAAAGAGACGCATGGTCTCTTGTTGAGATGAAAAGAACTTTCCCCAAAGATCTTGTAATTGAAATAAATGATCCTTTGCTTGAAGATTTTCTCAATAGATTTAAGGAAAATGAAATAGAAATTATTTTTAAAGATATTACTTCTGATGACATAAAAGTTCCAACAATTCTTGCTGCAATTGATGATTTGAGATTAAAGGATCCAACTCTTATGGTAATGGGGATGGGAACCCATATCGACCCAAAAGTAGCCTTATACCGTGCAATAACTGAAGCAGCACAATCAAGATTAACCCAAATCCACGGTGCTAGAGAAGATACACAGAAAGCAGAAATGAAAAGAAGGATAGGCTATGACCGTATCAGAAAACTAAACTGGTATTACTTAAATAAATTTGGAGTCGAAACAAAGACTTCGGATTTCACTGCTAAAGCTTCAGATGATATTCTAGAAGACATTAATACTTTATTAGATATTTTAACTAAGAATGGAATTAACAGAGCAATCGTTATTGATCTCACAAGAAGTGAACTTGGAATACCTGTTGTAAGAGTCCTTGTTCCTCAACTTGAACAGTATGGTATTGATAACTCAAGAATTGGATCAAGAGGGCGGATGAGAGAAGTTGATAAGAATTATTATCTATTTGGGCCCAAGCCTTCCTCTAGAAGAGGCTAAATATATTTTGTCTTCAGATAAGAAAAGGAAAGTTATATATGCCCCTCCAATTAGACGAGGAGATATTCCAAAGGCTGTTTCTGAAGGTTTTGATGTAATTGGAATTATTGATGGGGTTTTCTTTAGGGAAAGTGCTGTATCGCCTAGAGAGTTAATGGAAGTTCTAAAGAGTGGCGTAAAAATATATGGCGCTTCGAGTATGGGTGCTTTACGAGCTTCAGAACTTGATAGATATGGAATGATAGGGGTTGGAAAAATTTATCAGTGGTATCGAGACAGAACCCTAAATTCTGATGAGGAAGTCGCATTATCCTTTGATAGTGAAGAATTTATCCCAATATCAGAACCTCTTGTAAATATTAGAGAAACAATAAAAAAAGCCATTAATGAAAACATAATAAGTCCAGAAGAATCAGAAATTCTCTTCAAATCAGCAAAAAGTTTGTATTTCCCAGAAAGACGATGGGACAAGATAATTGAAAACTCAGAAAAAACATTAGGTAATAAACTTTCTAATTTTTCCCTGTTTGTTAAGAACAACAGAGTGGATATAAAGAAAGAAGATGCTATCCTCCTTCTTAAAAAGATAGATGAAGATTCGAAATAGTTATAAGTTTCTATCTTAAAGATTTATCATGAGAAACAATAAAGATCTCTTTGATGAATCTAAAAAATATCTTTGTGGCGGGGTTAATAGTCCCGTTAGGGCCATGAAACCGTACCCTTTTTTTACCGAAAGAGCCAAGGGTCCAATGTTATTGGATGTTGAAGGAAACAGTTACATAGATTATTGTTTGGGTTACGGCCCAATGATGTTGGGGCATAAAAATCCAGAAATCATTGATGCTGTAAAACATCAGCTTGAAAAAGGAACAGATTATGGAACACCGACTGAAGATGAGATTACCTTTGCAAAGAGATTATCCCAAATTGTGCCAAATGTAGAAAAGGTTAGGTGTGTTAGCACCGGTACTGAAGCGACAATGAGTGCTATACGGCTTGCTAGAGGCATAACTCAACGGGATAAGATAGTAAAATTCGACGGGGGATTTCACGGTGCCCATGATGTAGTTTTGGTAAAGGCTGGATCTGGAGTAATGACTACAGCTAGCCCAGGTTCAATAGGTATACCTAAAGATTCTATAAAAAATACTATTTCTGTGCAATTTAACAACATCGAGGCTTTATCATCTATAGTCGAGAAAGGTAATGTTGCAGGAATCATAATAGAGCCCATAATTGCAAACGCAGGCTGCATTCTACCTGAAAAAGGGTATCTAAAAGAAGTAAAAAGGACTGCAAAACAGAACGGAACTTTATTGATTATGGACGAAGTTATCACAGGGTTTAGAGTTGGCCTAGGCGGAGCTCAGGAATACTTCAAAGTCAATGGAGACATTATAACTATGGGGAAAATTATTGGCGGAGGCTTTCCACTTGCAGCGTTCGGGGGAAAAAAGAAGATAATGAATGAAGTATCCCCTGAAGGCCATGTATATAATGCAGGTACATTCAATGGAAATCCAGTTTCTATAGCTGCGGGATTAAAGACCTTAGACATCTTAGAAAGGAAAGAAACATATCCAAAAATAAAGGATATGACCGATAAAATCACAGACGGGATTTATGATATGACTTCAAAAATGAAAACTGCTATATACAGTGCACCAGGAATGTTCTGTTTATACTTCGGTGTTGACAAAGTTAAGAATTATGAAGATGCAAAAAAATCAGATACAGAAATGTTTAAAAAATTCCACAAAGAACTATTAAAAAAAGGTGTATTCTTACCACCTTCGCAATTTGAATGTAACTTCTTGTCAATAGATCACGATGAAGAAGTAATAGATAAAACGCTAGAAAGCATGAGTTCTGTGCTAAAGACAATTAAAAGATGAGGATAAAATGAAACTTATTTGCGGTACTAGAGGCTCAAAGCTAGCTTTGACTCAAACTGATGAAGCGATTAATGATTTATGTAAAAATACTGGAATTGAAGTTGAAAAAAAAATAATAAAAACTAAAGGAGACCAGATTCTTGACCTCCCATTGCACAAGATTGGAGGTAAAGGTTTATTCATTAAAGAAATAGATGATGCTCTTATTAACAATCAAATTGATTTTGCCATTCATTCACTAAAGGATTACCCAACTGATATCCTGCCAGAACTTGAAATTTGTGCCATCACTAAAAGAAGGCCTCCTTATGACGCCATAATAAGTTTTGAAGAATCTATAGAAGATCTGCCAGAAGAAGCTTCAGTTGGTACATCCTCTTTAAGGAGAAAGTCTGAAATATCCAGAATTCGTCCAGACCTAGACCTTAAAGACATACGAGGGAATTTAGACACAAGAATAAGAAAACTAAAGGAAGGTCTCTATGATGCAATTATTGTCGCAGAAGCCGGATTTTCAAGATTGTACGGAGATAAAAAAGAAATTGAAGGTTACAAATTTTCTCGAATAAGTCCAGAAATTATTATTCCTGCCCCTGGGCAAGGTGCTTTGGCTATTGTATGCAGAAAAAATGATTCTAAAATAAAAGAAGTATTGAAAACTATTGATGACGAGAAGACAAGGATAGAAACAATGTGTGAAAGACAATTCATGATTGATGTTGGAGGAGGGTGTAATCTTCCTGTGGGCGCCCTTTCTTTCATAAATGAAAATGAAATAGAACTCAAAGCATTCGTGGGAGATTTGGAAGGAACTAAATCTGTCAGGGGCGAAATAAAAGGAAAGAAGGAAGATTATATAAGGATAGCTAAAGAGCTTGCTAAGAGAGTAAATATTAGAGAGTGATTTTTTGGTTGTATATATAGTAGGCGCAGGTCCAGGCGATCCAAAGTTAATCACAGTGAAAGCACTTGAAATGATAAAAAAAGCTGATGTTATCCTATATGATAAACTTGTAAGTAAAGATTTACTTTCATACTCCAAGAAGGAGTGCATAAAAATATATGTTGGGAAAAAATCTGAAGGGTCCAGCCAATTTCAAGAAGATATAAATAAAGAACTATGTGATTATGGGGAAAAATACAATATTGTTGTTAGGCTTAAAGGTGGAGACCCATATATATTCGGTAGAGGTGCAGAGGAAGCGATGTACCTCTACGAGCGAGGTATACCCTTTGAAGTTATCCCCGGTATTTCATCAACTGTATCATGTCCCATGTATTCAGGAATCCCCCTTTCTTATAGGGAATCGAATTCAGCGTTTGCGTTTTTAACTGGTCATGAGGCCGAAGATAAATCATTTAGCATAAACTGGGACAAACTTCCAGACACCCTAGTGATAGTAATGGGTATAAAAAACAGAGCTGCAATAGCTCAAAATCTAATTAAAGCTGGATTCGATCCAAAAACACCAGTGGCCATAATTAAAAATGGAACAACTTTACTTCAAGAAACAACAGTGTGTGACCTAAGTACTTTAGGAGAAACCCCTGCCGAGCCACCTTCTGTCATATTTGTAGGCAAAAATGTGTTATTTAGAGATAAACTTGACTTCTTTGAAAAGAAATTACTTTTGATAAAAGGAAAAGAGATATTCGTCTCCAGAGAAAATGGGGAAGAATTAGAGATTATGAAAAAAATGGGTGCACACATCTTTGCCTATTCTCTTATTGACATAATTAATATTGAGTTTAAGATTCCCAGATTATCAGATTATGATGTCATCGTCCTTACAAGTGCAACAGGTGTTGATAGGCTCGAAGGTACCGAGTTACCAGAGGATAAAGAATACTACACAATAGGGCCAAAAACTGAAGAAAAGTTAATTCAAAAGGGAATATATCCCAGAAGACCTGAAAAATACAATTCAAAAGAACTAGCAAAATTTATGATATCTGAATTTAAGGAAAGAAAAAAGATTTTGACTTTGAGATCACAAGAAGCTCCAGGGTACTTAGAGGAACAATTAATGGAATTTCACAATGTTACAAGGGTTGACGTCTATAAAGTCAAAATGAGGGATGACATACCAGAAAAAAAGAATTTTGACATAGCATTCATTTCAAGCTCTTCAAATGCAACAGCCTTTAAAAAGAAAGGATTAAAAGCAGAAACTATTGTCTCAATTGGACCTGAAACTAGTAACGCCCTCATCAAAAATGGGATTAATCCGACAATCGAAGCTGATACCCATACTCTTTCAGGCATGCTTGAGGCCTTATTGGACTATCTAATCGGATGTGATAATTTTGACAAGAATAAAAGATCCTAAAAATATAGGAATAGTTGCAGTATTTTCTGCACTTGCATTTGTTGCTACTAGATTTCTCCAGATCCCAATACTCCAAACAGGAGGATATCTTAACTTTGGCGAGGCCATAATATATATTGCCGCTATCTTCTTTGGACCTGCTGTCGGAGGACTCGTCGGTGCTATTGGACCAGCTCTTGCCGATATTACATCTCCATATGCTGCCTTTGCTCCTTTTACATTTATCATAAAAGGTATTGAAGGATTTATAGTAGGCAAAATAGCGTCTAGTGATAAGAACAAAGTTTCTAAAATCTTAGGAGTAGTGGTCGGTGGAGGAATAATGGTTATTGGCTATTTTATCGTTGAGATATTAATATTTTTGATACCGCCCCCAGTTGCACTTATAGAAGTGCCATTTAATGTGCTCCAGTTCATAGTTGGTGGAACAATCGCCATAATTATAACTGAGAGACTTAAAAAAAGTGTAGATAGGATAATGTACAGATAGCATGAAAGACAAATCTAAGTATCTTAAAGATTTAAAGAAAGTAATTGAAGAAGGTGAAGTAGACTTTAGGATAATAGATACACTAAATATTCTAAACTCTAAAGAGAATTACTACACTACTTCAAGTTGTGCTGGCAGAATAATCCTTATTGAAATTGAAGAGATAGGCAATAAAAAAGAATCTAACTTTATCTTTAAGAGTCATGAAAAGGTAGATTATAAAGATATCTGGAGAACTATAAATCAATATAGTGGGAGTAAAATGCTTTTTTTAATAGTCAACTCATCTATAATTCATGTTGTTTGCAGAAATCTAGAATCTGCCAAGAAATTGATTTATATTTCAAAAGAGTCTGGATTTAAATATTCATCAATTTTCTCGTTGGGAGAAAAGATAATTGTAGAGATAAGATCAACAGAAAAAATGGATGTCCCAGTTGTAAAAAACGGCAAGATTTATCCTAGCGAAGAATACGTAATGGTTCTAGTTGAAATAGGAAATCAACTACTCGATAGAATCAGAAAGAAGATAGAAAAGCTTAATGAAAATTTAAGAAATATAGAATAGAAAATAATAAAATATTTATTTTTTATTTGTCTTTTTCTTTAGGGGTATATCAAAGTTCATGTCTTTTAGTGTGTCTGTTTTTACAATGGCTTTTACTTTTTCAAGCCCAGAGGTTAGTGATTCATCGATCTTCAGTCTGTAGACAATAATCCCAAGTTGTTCATAACTTTTAACAATGTCTTCATTGTATACTGGAATATCAATTTTAATAGGTTCATCTGTTGGGTTACCAACGATTATGTCCCTATATCCTAGTTTCGCGACATTTTCTACTATATAGCCACCCATATTCTGGACATCTTTTGGGAAAAGAATAAATTTAGCCATTTTTACATCACCGCCAACAGAGATAATACAATTGTAAGGAATCCAAGTGCTGTGAATCCCATTGAAACTGGATAGATTTGCTTGAAAGTAAATATAGGTGAGAATGCAGATACTATCGAGAATAGTATTGGCATTATCAAACAAAGTAAGCAGTGTACTAATAGTAAAGGTAAATTAAGTGTTGGTGGAAGCCCTATGAACAAAGTTATGAAAACACTTGAGAGTACAAATAGTATTGATTCTCTCATTAAGTAGTATCCCCCTCTTGCCCAAGCTGCATATTCTAATGATGGCCCCTCAATTACATCTGATTTAGCTTTTTCAATACTGAATGGATATTCGTTTAGTAACATAATGTACCCAATGAAGTAAACAAATCCGGCTAACATTCCAGGGAATGTAAATAAGATTGGCTTTAGACTCAATATTTTATTAAGGTACATTAAATCAATCAATCCACCTGGGTAGATGAATGAAGCATCAAATCCTTGGAATTGAACTATGTCGGAGAAATTAATTGATTTTACTAGAACTACTGGTACGAACATTGCAAGATATAGTGGAAATGATCCCACAGTAATCATCTTAAATGCCCTTATCACGCTCTGTTGTTCAAAGAATCTTCTATATTCCCCTTTCATGACTGCCCCTTTAATTTGGTCTGCATACGGCATTGAAACAGATAGAATAGATCTTGAAAAGCTACCAATAGCCATAAACAAAAACTCTATTACTTTTAGTAAACCAACTACCGCTACAACTGTTCCTAGTGCATTTACGCCCCACCAGTCTGGTGTTGTAATGAGGACAGCAAAGAACATCACAAATATTCCTATTATAGGTAGACTGTGGAATAATCTTGGCATTGGTGAATTTGGTTTAATCTTTTCTTTATAGAAGAACTTAAGAATTGCCCAGAAGCC
>CAZVXE010000012.1:17429-31741 GCA_964630765.1 uncultured Thermococci archaeon
GCTTCTATATATGAAGTTGAAAATTTCATTTCCTTCAATTCGAAACTTCTGTTTGATACTGGTCCAGAAGGTAAGGATTCAAGTGCCTGTTTAATAATCTTAACAGATTCAATTGATTCAAGAGCTCTAGCGACAACTCTGTCTTTGTTATCTCCATCATCTAAGACTATAACATTGAAATCAAATTTCTTATATTCCTTCATTTTCTTTCTAAGATCGACGCCCCATCCACTTGCTCTACCCGTAGGCCCTGGTGCTGCAAATTTCTGGGCTTCTTCTTTAGTTAATACTCCGCTTCCTTTTACCCTTGACATAATCATTGAATCATTAATGATCCTATTTGCATAATCGCCTATTTTAACATCTAATTTAGACAACCTAGTCTTTAATTCAGACATTCTGTAATCATCAATATCACATCTTGGCCTGACCCCACCGAGTATAGGAACTGCATAGTGAACTCTATTACCCGATATTATGTATAGAAGATCCATTATATCTTCCCTCAAGGTAAAAGCCCTCATACACATTGTCTCGTGGCCCAATACTTCAGTCGCATGTGCCAAGTAAATCAAGTGGCTATGAAGTCTTTCAAGTTCAGCCATTATGACCCTTATATAATCTGCTCTTTCTGGAACATTAATCCTAAGACCTCTTTCAACAGCCCTTGTACCGTTCCAAAGATGTATGTGTGAACATATACCGCAAATTCTTTCAGTAATAATAAGGCCTTTATGAACAGGCATTCCTTCCATAATTCTTTCAATACCTTTATGGTAAGGATCAAGAGTAAGTTCACAATCAACAATTACTTCGTCCTCTACAAAGAATCTTGCCCTATATGGTTCAAGCATTCCAGGATGTACAAGACCTATTGGAATTTCAACTTCTGCCTTTTCTTTTCTAGCTTTTTCCCCCACTCTTATCACCTCTCCAATAATAAAGGTATACCTGCTGCAATACCTGCGATGATATCTTCAGGTCTAGCAGGGCATCCCGGAATATAAGCATCAACGGGTATTACCTCATCTACTCTGCAAACTACTTCGTCACTGTCCCCAAGTTCTCCACCAAAATCTTTGAATATACCACATCTAACTCCGCATGATCCAACTGCAGCAACTATTTTTGGTTCAGGAATTGCCTCATAAATTTTCTTTAAAGGTTCTATTGTTCTTCTTAAAACAGGCCCTGTAACAGCTAGTACATCTGCTTCCCTTGGATTCCAAGTTAGTATGACTTTGTACTGCTCAAGATCATATCTCGGTGACCATGCAACATTTGCAACTTCAATATCGCATCCATTACATCCACCTGTGTAAAACAACATGACATGAATTGCGTTTTTTCTAGAAAGTTTTTTTAACATTTTTACACCTCTTCAAAATATTTTGAGGAGTCCTTAGCCATTATATCAATGATCTCCTTTATCTTATTTGCATTAAGTTTTATTGGCTCTTTTAGGAGTTTTGATGGATCAGCCTTGAATTCACCAACTTCTCTTGGATGGATTGCCCCAGGCTTTCCGTAGAATGCATAAATTGGACAGTTATCGTGACACCAAAAACAGTAAAGGCATTTTAAGGGATCGTATTTTGGAGTCTGTGTCTTTGTGTAACCTTTTACTATTTCAACTGGTTTCTCTAGTGGCACCATTTCTATTGCTTCTACTGGACAGATGTTAGCACATCCCCCACACCCGATGCATGATTCATCGTTAACAGCTTCGGGATATTTCACCTTGCCTTGAAGTATTGAATTTCTGATATCTTTACTTGTTACTCTATCAGCAGCAAAAAGTATTCTAAGGATATTTACATAAATACCCTTAAGAAATATTAAAAAAATACTTTTCATTATTTAGACCTCCCGTTAATAGTTCTGTCTTCAAAATCTGTCTGTACATTAATTGCATAAGCTGGACAAATATTATCACATGCACCACATCTAATACATTTTTTCATGTCAAAGACAAGTTTTTTGGACTTGACAGATATTGCGTCAGATGGACAAATTTTAACACACTGCTCGCACATTATACATAAATCATCATTGTAGGTAAGTGTTCCACTCTTGATCTCTTTGTGGTCTCTTGTCTTTCGTGGAAGACATTGCACGGGACAATATGCGCCACATGTTTCACACATGACACACTTTTCAAGGTCTACTCTAAATCCGTTCAGATCAACTTCAATGCATTTAGTTGGGCAGACTTCTTTACATATACCACACTGAATGCACCCTTCGTGCTCACCCTGCCATTCTCTGTAATTTAGCTTAATTGCGTCTTTTTTACAAACAGTTGTACATATACCGCACACAATACAATGGCCAGTAAACATCTTTTCTCTTTCACTTATTTTAATTTTTGTCGGACAAGCTTTGACACAAAGGTTACAATTAATACATTTTACAGAATCAAATCGGATTCTTCCGCCTTCCCACTTTAAAGCATCTGTTGGGCAAGCTTCAACACATAGCCCACATTGATTACAATAATACAGTTTTCTTTTTGAGTCGCCTTTGATTATCTTCGGTCTGTGATTTTCAATGACAATAGCATTATTAATACATTTTCTAACACAAGTGTAACAAGAAACACATTTTCCATAATCGATGAAGGAGTTTTTTATTGCGCCTACTGGGCAAACATCCATACACACGTCGCAATGAGTGCAAACCCCAGGTGTTGCTTCATATTTTATTGCGTTTGCAGGGCAGTAGTAAGTACATCTGCCTCCTTTGTCACATCTCTTTTCGTCTATGGCTATACTTAAGAGCTTGGCTTTCCCTTTTGTCTGAATTGGGCCTCCGTCTCTGTCTTTCTGCTTTGGCATTATCTCTTCACCTCTTCAATAGTCATTGACTCAAGATTAAATCTAAGCTTTCCTTCGGCATTTAGTCTGGCACCGGTAGGACAAACATCTCTGCAAACATTACACATTGCACATATCCCTTCTGGAATTTTTTTATCCTTGTATTTTACCATTTTTATGACGCTGACAGGACAGTTCTTTTCACATATAGCACATCCAATGCATTTTTCCTTGTCTACTATATATCCACCATATCTGTTCTTGAATATGGCATCAACTGGGCATACTTCCATGCATTTGCCACATGTGACGCAGCTGAAAGCTTTGTCATTAATTATTCTGATGCTCTTTGTGGGGCATGACTCTACGCATACCCTGCTTAGATTACATTTATCAGTGGTAATGTACATCTTACTGCCTCCTTATAATCATTGAAATGAAGACTCCGAGCACAGTTGAAAAGAATGCTTCTGAGAATCTTATTATGTGCCCAAACAAGGTCCATTGGTAATCGGGATATGTACCCAATGCTGCTGCAATCAGTATAGAAACTATCAAAATTACAGGATACTTCGCCTTGTTTATTTCTTCAGAGTTAACTTTGTATCCAATGATAATCCCATAGATAAGACCAAATAGTATTGGCCCCCATTGATTTGCCAGTCCAAGAGCTGCAACTTCGCTACTCATCTCTTTTCGCCTCCATTAAGAACATCGCTATTAGCGAAAGACCTGCCAACACATTTAATCCTACACCTATATTCAAGTACGGAAGTACTCCTGGGTGTGTTGGATCGGGGTAATCAAGAAAATTATCCCATCCAAATGCTCCAACATGTATTATATCGTATGGATCAACACCTGTATTGTATAGGTAGTAACCTGTTCCGTAATAATATGTAGTAAAGACAAGCCCAACAACACCTGTTAATAAGAATATCAATGCCCCGATAGTTGATAGATTTACAAGATATCTATGGGTAAATCTTAGAGGTGTTTTCTTAAGTCCATAAATAACAACAGTTAGGAAGTATCCAGTAGCTATTACTGCTCCACCTGGGAAACCTCCACCAGGCGAAATGTGTCCACCGAGAACAATTGTAACACCAAAGGCTACAAGGAATATTGCTAATGGGAAGGCCATCAATCTTTGAATAACTGTAGATTTATCTGTCATTTCTGGAGTTTCTTTTTTCTTGTATCCTTTTAATGAACCCCACCCAAATACAACTGTTGTTGTTATTACCGCAGTAATCAGGATGAAAGTTTCTCCTAATGTATCGTATCCTCTAAAGTCAAACAGTATAACTGTAATAACATTAGGTGCAATATTACCGCTGTACAAATTGTATAGGTAACTCATTCCAGGTACCAAATAATCGCTAAACTGGTAAAGTGTTCTCATGATAACAAATGAAGCTATCACTAAAGATACCCCTGCGATTATATTTCTACCCTGCTGATAGTTACTTGTTTTCACTTAAATCCCCCCTAAGAATATGACAAATAGAAGTGCAAGTGTTAGAGCCACATAGAACGACGATAAGTTTATGGAATCAGTATTTTCTTTCTCTACTTTGAACACAGTAGGCACTGTAAATAGAATTCCCCCAAGGATAATAAGTGCGCCAAATCCCAATATTGTTGAATTGGCCGTTCTTAATACTAGTATTGCTCCTATTAGAAGGAATGATAGCATTAGAAATTCTGATGTAAGGGCACTTCCTATACCCATTCCTTGTCCTTTATCTTTCATCTTTTCATGGAATATTTCGTATACTTTCTCTAACAATTATCACACCCCCAAGGAAACAACAAAATTGTATATCGGATCGTAGATGATATTTGGGAACAATCCTATTGCAAGACATGTTAGTATCAATATCACAATAATTGTCTTGAACATAGTTCCACGCACTTCGGTATTGACTTCTACTTTTGGTCCTGGTTTCATAAATATCATGAAGAATGCTTTTATAATCGCAACAAATGTTGCTACGCTCAATAATATTACAAGTACTCCAAGTTCAGGGACTCCTGCTTGAGTTGCGGCCTGGATTAATCTCCATTCACTTTGATAGGAATTAAATGGTGGGACTCCCGATATAGCCAGAGTTGCCAATAACATTACAAATCCTACTAAAGGAACAACCTGTAATCCATCTCCAAGTTCATCAAGTTTTGTTGTTTTGAATTTATCGTAAACAAAGCTTGCAATGAAGAATAGTATTGCCATGCTTAATACATCATTAATTGCATGGAAAATACCTGCTGCAATAGCAAAGGAGGTACCTATCCCAAATCCTACTGCTACAAGCCCCGCTTGGGATACAGCTACAAACGACAGAAGCTTTCTAAGTTCTACCTGTTGCAAAGCCATTACTGAACCTAAGACAACGGTGAATATTGCAAATCCCAACATTACAGATTTTAGAAGAGCGAAGCCTGAAAAAACTCTGAATAGGATTATAGCCATTGCAACAAGAACAAACTTAGATTGAACTTGTAATAATGCAGATATTTCTGGTTTTGCATTTTCGTACATATTACATTTAATTATATGAAATGGGAAAAGACCGGATTCATAGAGCCATCCCAATGTTAGCAATGCCACAGCAGATAATGCAATTGGATTTAACTGTCCTCCAGCTTTTATGGCGTTGGATAGATCTGTTATATTCAAAAGTCCGTATACCCCCAAGAGAAGAGCAATTCCTAATAGAATTGAAGCTCCGGAGATTGTTCCAAAAATCATATATTTAAATCCTGCTTTGAAGGATTTAGTATCTTGGACTGCTATTACAAGTGCGACTTGCGCAACTACTAAGATTTCTGTGAAAACGAAGAAGTTGAATATATCATCTGCCAACATTATTGCACTAGTTGAAGCCAGACTGATAAAAATCATGGCAATATATACCCCTGAAATCATCTTTTTATTGAGTACAGTCAGAACAGTAAAACCAGTAATTATGGTAAGAACTACCATTAGTATTTTCTGCACAGCCCCATAAGAGTATACTATTCCCATGTATACATCAGGTATTAACAACTTAGATATTTCAGGAAAACTGCCTGTTCGAAGATGGCCGCTGAACAAATGCACCCCATACAGAGTTACAAGTGGCACAAAGACAAAGATAATCAACGATACTATGGAGATAAACTTTACAGATTTATCTTTTTGATGCAGAAAGTTTACCAAAATCGCCATTATCAGCGGAAGTACAACCATCAGTGGAATTAAAGTACTGTTGTTTAACATTTATTCATCCCCCTCGAACATCTTTTGAACACTTAAAGTATGGTATTTCTTATACAAAACAACTGCTAGCGCCAACATGACTGAAAGTGTAGATGCACCAATTACAATGTTTGTAAGAACTAATGCAAATGGCAACGAGTATGAAGCATTACTTGCAAATTCCTCAAATTCTAGTAAATGAGAATAGCTTGAGGGTGTTGCTGTAGCATGGAAGTGGTGCATTACCTCAGGGATAAATCCTCCAGGCCTGTAACCAATGCTAATCAAGACAAGGTTTGCTCCGTCCCCAATCAAGTTTGCACCAATTATTTTCTTTAGAATGTTATCCATCATTAATAGTGCCCATAATCCCGTTACAATCAAAACTCCTGCCGTCAGGAAAGATCCTACTTGAAAGGGTTCCATTTACTCATCCCTCCCCTTTGTTGTTTTGTAGAGTGCTACTATGAATAGACCAGGTAGCAGTGCCGCCCCTAAAATTGCTTGCACTGCAGCAACGTCTGTAGCAAGTAAGAAATGGAATATTGCTGCCAACGAAAAACTTTCAAAAGTTAAAATAATAATACTCTTGTAAAGATTTTCCTGTATTATCGCCATTAAAGCGGACAAAGCTACTGCAAATAACAATATATAATCAAACATCATCATCAGCCTCCGTTAAATCTGCCCAGGATATCGAATGAACTGCAAAAGGCATTAGGAAAAAGTGAGCTAAAGCAGCTAAAATTGCAACTGGATTTCCAAGGAAAATAATAACAAGTATGCATACGACATCCATTACACCTAAGATATGAAGTCTTGCATATACTATGTTTTTCCTCTGCCCAAATCTGAAAAGACCTAAAGCAACACCGATAAGCCCCATTCCCGCTATTAAATAGAAATAAGGAAGTAGTAGTTCCATATATGAATATACGTTCATTCTGCAATCCCCCCTCTAAAGAATCTAGAAATTATCAATGTTCCTACTGGACCGAGTAGAAGTAAATAAATTGCTATATCAGAAAAATAAGGAATTTCATACATTTTTCCTACAATCATGAAACCCGTGGCAACACCAATTTCAGCTGCACTCGCACCAGCTAGGGAATTACATACCCCTCTAAAAGTAGTTACTCTAAGACCAGAAATAATAGCAACGCCGAGTCCTATCAGCATCACATAAACATAATAGTCTTTAAGTTGGAGATAATGACCTACTACCAAGATTACAGCTAAAATCAGCACCAATAAAATATTATTCTTGTTCATTTAATCCTCCACCATCTTTTTTATCCAGCCTTCAAAAGGAATTACATCTTTCTGACTTCTAGGAGATATTACAGCAACTAATAATTTCTGCTTTTCTGGAAAGACATCAATAGTCAACGTCCCAGGTGTCAAAGTAATACTGTTAGCAAGAATAGTCATAGAAACAGGTCTCTTAAGAACTGTATCGATTTCCATGACTACAGGATCTATTTTCCCATTAACACATTGAATAATAACGTCTCTTGCAGAAACAACGATGTAATATACTAAACCTATAAAATAGACAATACCCCAAAATGGTCTTAGAGCTTTACTCATTTTTTACACCTTCGGAATTTGAGTAAAAGGTTTATTCATAGTTTATAAATGTTTCGTCAATCGTTAATCAGCGATTTTAATTCTAAAAAATTTCTTGATAATTAAACATATGACTAATAAAAACCTTTAAATATAGCCTAAAAACGTGTTTTAAATAAGGTAGATGGTTCTCTTGGAAATCGAAGAAAAATGGCAGAAGAAATGGGAAGAAGCCAGAATTTTTTATTCTGATCCCAAAAACATGAAAAAATTTTTTGTAAACTTTCCTTACCCATATGTTAATGGATTCATGCACTTGGGCCATTCGTTTTCCCTTATGAGGGCCGAAGTTTTTGCAAGATATAAGAGAATGTGTGGTTACAACACCATCTTCCCTTTTGGATTTCATGCGACTGGAACACCAATAGTTGCAGCTGCCGAGAGGGTCCGAGACGGCGAGAAATTACAGATTGAGATATTAGAAAAGATGGAAGTTCCAAAAGAGCTAATTCCAAAATTTTCCGAACCAGAATTTTGGGTCAGGTATTTTCCAGAGGAATCAATTAAAGATCTAAAACTCCTAGGTTTATGTATTGATTGGAGAAGAAGTTTCATAACAACTTCGCTAAATCCCTATTATGATAAATTCATCAGATGGCAGTTCAACAAATTAAAGGAAAAAAACTTTGTTGTTAAAGGTGAACACCCGGTAACTTGGTGCCCAAAATGTAACAATCCCATAGGGGATCATGCAAGGCTTGAGGGCGAGGGTATCACCCCTGAAGAGATAATCTTACTTAAATTCAAATTTAATGGAAAGATACTGCCTGCCGCCACATATAGAGTGGAAACTGTTTTTGGTGTAACCAATATGTGGATGAATCCAGACTTCAAATATATAGAGGTTGAAGTTGACAATGAGACCTGGATAATATCACCTGTTGCAGCTGAGAAATTAATTAATCAAAAACACAACATCAAGATTATTAGAGAATTAGAAACAAAAGAATTGATTGGAAAATCTTGTGAGAACCCTCTGACAGGAGACAAGATCCCAATTCTTCCTGCGACTTTTGTGTCGCCTGAGATAGGCACTGGAGTTGTCATGTCTGTTCCATCACACGCCCCGTATGATTATATGGCATTGAAGGACATACAATCAAATCCATCAAAATATGGCGTTTCAGAATCTATTGTCAAAAACATAAATCCAATTTCACTGATAACTGTAGAGGATTTTGGCAAGAATCCTGCAATAGAAATATCTGAAAAGATGGGGATCACTTCTCAAGAAGATGTCGACAAACTTGAAGAAGCAACTAATATTATTTACAAGAAAGAGTTCCACCAGGGCATATTAAACGAGAGAACTGGAAAATATAAAGGAATTAAAGTTTCTGATGTCAAAAAAATTATTGTTACTGATTTTATTAATGATGGCGTTGCAACATTGTTTTATGAGCTCCCTGGGAAGGTCGTGTGCAGATGCCTTACG
Organism: uncultured Thermococci archaeon; assembly: GCA_964630765.1. GTDB lineage: Archaea > Methanobacteriota_B > Thermococci > Methanofastidiosales > Methanofastidiosaceae > Methanofastidiosum. The sequence goes on from CAZVXE010000012.1 coordinate 26,554, forward strand.
CAAGGTGTTGTGAAGATAGTATCTGACCAGTGGTTTTTAGCATATGGAAATCCTGAATGGAAAGATCTGGCAAAGAAATGTCTAGCACAGATGAATATTTATCCCGAGAAGGCCAGAAAACAGTTTGAGTATGTTCTTGACTGGTTAAAGGATTGGGCATGCACAAGGGAGTTTGGACTTGGGACAAAACTTCCGTGGGATGAAAAATGGGTAATTGAGTCACTTTCTGATTCTACCATCTATATGGCTTACTATGTTTTAGCAAAGTACTTTGAAGATCCATCCTACAAAATTGATCCAAAAAAACTAGATGATTATTTCTTTGATTATATTTATTTGAAACGTGGCAACCTAGATGAAGTTTCAGCTAAAAGCGGACTATCAAAAGAATTAGTTTCAGATATGAAGAAAGAGTTTGAATACTGGTATCCTTTTGAATTTAGGAACAGTGGAAAAGACTTAATCCAGAATCATCTTTCTTTTTGTATATTCAATCACGCTGCCATATTCCCTGAAGAGCTGTGGCCCAAGGGATTTGGAGTAAATGGTTGGGTGCTTGTAGACGGAGAAAAGATGAGTAAATCCAAAGGAAACTTCTATACAATCAAACAGATTGTGAAAATGTATGGCGCTGATGCAGCAAGGATTACCCTAATGAATGGTGGAGAAGGCCTTGACGATCCTAACTGGGACAGTGAATTTGCAAGAACTATTACGGACAAATTGAAGAATTGGCAGGATTTCTGCGTTGAAAATTATGGAAAAGGCAGAACTGAAAAGTTGTACATAGACAGGTGGTTCTTATCTGTTTTAGATAAAGCGATAAAAGAAACAACTGAAGCCATGAATGATTCCAATTTTAGGACAGCCCTTTCAAAAGGGTTCTTTGACCTTCAAAGAGACCTTAAGTGGTACCTAAAGAGATGTCTTAACTCTCCAAACAAAGAGGTCATTTCTGAAGTCATAAAAACTCAAACACTGATATTGACACCCTTTACACCTCATATCTGTGAAGAGATTTGGGAAAAGCTAGGATTTGAACCATTTATATCAAATTATCCCTGGCCCGAATATAAAGAAGAAATGATCGACAAGATTTCAGAAGAGAGTGAGTATTACATTGAAGAAGTTGTAAATGACATAAGGGAGATAACAAATGTCCTATCAAGAGGAGAACAGAAGATCCTAGATAGGATTGACATATTCACTGCAGAAAACTGGAAGTGGGACCTTATCGAAGTCATAAAAACAAAAGACAATATGGGCGAAGCAATTAAAACTGCAATGTCAAATGAAGATTTCAGAAAAAACGGAAAAGACGTAAATCTCATAATCCAAAGGTGCTTTAAGAACAGATACTTCCCAGAAAGATTTGATGAAAAAGAAGTACTTAACGAAGCAATGGCATTTCTAAAGGAAGAGTTCAAAACAGACATTAACATAGACCCCCAAGAAGACCCAGGAAACGATAGGAAAAAGGCTCTCCCAAGAAAACCGGGAATACATATCTATTTTAAATAATTCTTTTAATTTAACTAACAGAAATCAATTTATACTGGTATAGTGTTTGACATACCAAGAGGGGAGTCTATGCTAGGAACACTAATACAGCTTGTAATTTTGTTTTTTGTAGTTATTGACCCTCTTGCAAGTTTCTTTGTTTTTTATGCTACTTCCTCAACGATGGTTCCAAAGGAAAGGCAAAAGACAGGCATCCTTGCTATACTAATTGCTGTTTTACTGTGTTTTTTGGTACTTATTTTAGGCCAGCAATTATTGGAACTATTTAGCACAACTCTTGACGAATTCAGGATAGCTGGGGGAATAGTACTAACAATCCTTGGAATAAAGATGGTCCTTGGTGAACCTCTGATAAATACCCATGAGAAAAAAGAGAACTCGGCTAGAGCTTTGGCCTCTATTATTGCAACGCCTCTGATCACGGGGCCTGCCACAATATTTACAATAATCCTAGCAAGTAGCGACTATGGAAAAGTTCTAACAGGTCTTGCCGTAGGGATTGTTCTGCTAATAACAGTTTTATTATTCCTTATGTCAAATAAGGTAAAAAAAATATTGGGCGATACAGCAACTCAAGTTGCTACAACTATTCTTGGCCTTGTTACACTCTCTTGGGGCGTAAAGTTCATAATTCTCGGTATAAAGAATATATTCTAAACTATATATTAGCCCAAATTCTCGACTAAACTAAAGAATAATTGTTGCGACCAGAATCAAAATACTTACACTTGCAATATCCATTACGCTTGTAAGTAAAGGTATTACCACATTATCGGGGTCGATATTTGTTCTTATTGAGAAATATGTAAGATAGTATGAAGTTAGCATTGCAGCAAATGAAGATATAACGGCTACAAATATGGATAATTTAAGAATTACGAAGAAAGCCATCTGGGGTATATCAAGTAGTGTTGACATCACAAAAGCAATTATAGCAAGTAATGGGAATAGAATTATTGTAATTGCAAATGTATTGAAGAATTCCTTCAATATTTTTAACTTAGGTAAGAAAGTTATTTCTGCCTGACCTAGGTGAAAGCTTGTAGAAATTCTAGCCGATAGAATACTCCCAATATTTCCATTCTCTGCGTTAAAAAGAGGGGACAATACAAGCAATAAAGGAAAAATACCTATGAACTCTAAGTTCTTGTCAAGAAGTGAGCCTGCAAGGGTACTCAAAAAAGCGCATATGGCCAGAAATCCCATTGATTCTTTCAATATTTTTTTTGCATAATAACTATTCCTTACAGAAAATAAAGAGAACATAATTATAATGGCACTTATTGCAAGGCTAGAGAATAACATGAATCCTTTGCTTAAAGAGAAAGATAGTATCCCAATTGCAAAAAGGGAGGCTACGTTTAAGATATCCCCAATGGATGCAATCAGCGGGGATGATACATTGTCAGGATCAAGACCTTTTTTAAAAGAGAAAATAGATACTAATAGAGTAGTTAAAATAAGACCAATTGCAGCAACAAGGGACGCAAATAAGGAAATAAAAAACAGATGGACAAAACCTATCGTTTGATTACCAATGAGAAAACCTCCGAGCATTGCAAAAAAAGCGATTACAGTGGCCATAACTACAGTCTGTATAAGAGAAGAATACACGTTTTCTGTTATTAATTTTGACTCTCTTAGACTAGGAGTTATTTCACCAGTGTGGAGTCCTGTTGAAATCCTTGATCCCATTGAAGCATAGATATTACCTCTCATGTCAATTGTAGCTGGAAGCATGGTCAATATTCCAGGCAATAAAATCAAGAAACCTATCATTTTCGTGAGATAAATTCCTGCAAAAATATCGGCAAATGCACAGATTATAAGTGCAAACATGCTTTGCTTAATTATTGTATAAAAATCAGAAAGATCCAGTTTCGGGGGCCATGCTACAAATCTCTTTGGAGAAACCTTTACTGGAAAGGTCTTTTTCTTTTTCAACTACATGCACTCCCCTTTTAAATGCCAATTTATGGATCAGAGATCCTCTTCGCCACGACCGATGACCCAATAAATCGTCTTCTTCCATTTTTCATCACTTAATTATAGCCTACATATTTTTAAAATACTTAAAAAGATTTCTGTAAAAATTTCTTTTGAGTACACCTTTTGAGTATAAGAATAAGGTTTATAAATTTAGGCCGTGATTGTAATTTAATGAAGAGAATAAGGCCTTTTATCAAGAACAGCACTAAAGTTAGAGTTCTGACAAGATATCTAAATAACAACAGGGAAGTAAAGGAATACATGGAGAGAGTTAATCCTGTTTTTTATGAGATCTCATTTCTTGACTGCTATGTTGAAAAAAGCATAAGCGAAGAGGTCAAAAAAACCTTGGAAGCATACGAAGGCCTTGAAATAACAACTGATGAAATCAAGGACAACAAATATACATTTTACATAGATAGCAAAGAAGGCGAGCCAATTATCTGGATGAAAAATGAAGATCAGAAGATTAGGTTCTCCAAGATACCTGTAGAGTTATCATAGATGATATAAGATGAATTCAAAGTTTTTAGGATCCGTAAGGTTACATGCACCTTACCACCCTTCTATAGTCATTAAACTTGACAAAATAGAGTTCAGGGTAGATAGCCCATGCGGAGCAAAAAACGAAAACAAGGTATATCTTTTAACGCATTTTCACTTTGACCATGTTAGGTCGTGCATGGCGGGTGGTGCAGACTTTCTAAGCCTTTCTGAAAATCCAATAAAAATCTATGCGCCTTACGATGACAGAAAAGAGTATGGTGAAAATGAAAATGTCTTTGATATTCATTCTAAGATGATTAACTTCCACTCTAAAGGAAGAAGAAAACTTGTACCAATTCAGGAAAATGAGAATCTTCGATTTAACGGAACTACTATTGTACCTGTCCCCTTGAAGCATACAGTGCCTAACTTTGGTTATTATATTAATAATCAAGAAACAAGTATCCTCGTCACAGGAGACTGGGAAGGCTCAAATTACAAGAACAGACAAAAGATAATTTCTTTGACACCAAGAGTATTGGTCACAGAGTGCAGATATTTTTTTGAAGAGGAAATAGAGATTGCTGAGGAAAGAATGCATGTTCATGTTGAAGATGTTCTTGATCTAAAAGAAGAATTAGATAATACGATGATTGTCTTGACTCACGTCTCCCATAGATACCGCGACCTAGAGGATATTGTCAAATTAACAAAAGAAAAGGACTTGATCCTGGCAAAGAACATATCGTTTAACAACACCGGTTACCGTATCAGGGAACGATTCAAATAATTAGTATAATCTATAAAGAATATTTATTTTTCTAGATATTTGATAACAGTAAATTTTAAATAAAGTTAATTGAATAGATAATGTTGCACAGGTCGAAACTTCGCTGGTAACAAAGTCTTTCATTCCTTGCATCTGGGCCGCTTAGGCGGATTTGAGTGTCACGCTCCACCCGCATACAAGGCTCTTGGACAAGGGTATTTCCGGGATGGCTAAGTCTTATCGGAAAATGTTTGAGTCACACTCGAACTTACCCGGTCCATGACATTGAAAAAATGTCTCTATCGGACACCGAAAGGCAATAGCCGCTTCGAGAAGTCGAAGCATCCGGCTATGAAAGACCTACTCCTCCGAAGCGACAAACTGTGCATCTTTTTCTTTTTGAATTAAAGTTTTGATTATTAT
>CAZVXE010000013.1:0-19423 GCA_964630765.1 uncultured Thermococci archaeon
AACCTCTAAATTATGAAGGTCGCCCTGGATGGACCTATACAACAAATGTTGATGTAGACTCTTTGGGTCTTGATCCAATCCCGAGAACTTTTGTCAAGAGTAGGCCTTACGTTGTATATGACTATGCAAAAAATTCAAAGCAAGGTCTTATCAGGATCATTATCTATTCAGTCATGTTCATAATGGTTTTAGTCACCATATACATGCTTAGCATTCTTAGTCAATAAGAGCCTTCTTTTCGATATACTTTTCGATCATCTTCGCATTCAACAAGGGAAGTTTCAAGCTTGTCAGTGTTTTTTCTGCGGCAACTCTCTTTAAGATTTCAGTTGCATTCGGATCCGGGGATATTCTCTGAAGGCCGGAAAGAAAATCAGGGGAATTCAGTTTAGAGAGGGTCGAAGCAATATCCTCTTCTTTAAATCTGCCCTTCTTTGGTATTATATCTTCTACAAGCCCGTCAAGAGATTCCATATCAAATTTATCGGACATGTAGTCATAGATTTTATTATTGAAAGATTCCCTCATGGAGAGAAGAAGCATCGCTATATCAAAATCTTCTGTAAGCTCTTCAACTTCCATTCTCTTTACGCATTTCCAGCCACTATAGTTACCGAGAAAATGGACCATCTCCTTGCCGGAGACGACTGTGCCTCCCTTGTCTTCAATAGGTTTCTGCCCGAGATACTTATCAAGGACATCTGGGGTAAGCCTTTCAATCCCTAATTTTTCTAAGACCATTTCAGTAAGTATCCCTTTTGCAATATCCTTTGCTTCCTTTATATTTGCAATTTCTGATAATTTCTTTGTTGTCGTGGGAGTTTTTGCTTTGTAAAGAGCACCAGAAATAGTTTTTTCATCCTTTATTATTGTGTCAACTATACCTTGAATAAACTTTAGATCAAATCCTTGCCCTAAATACTGAAGGATCTTTTCATTAAATGATTCTCTTATAGAGAGTAATAATCGTGCAATATCAAGTTTCTCTTTCCCATCAAGGGACTCAAAACCTTTGTAGCACTTCCATCCCTTGTAGTTACCGATAAACTCAACCTTTTCTGGCATCGCCATTATATCACCTTAGATTTTATTGCGCTCTGGATACTTAAAAGCGTTTACGAATATATTATAACTATTAACATCAAGTATAAAAAGTAATTCATTAAAAGAATAATTGATAAGATGAGGATAGCTTTCATAGGGTCAGGAGCCATAGGCAGTCTTTTTGGAGGGCTTCTAAAAAAAAGTGGCGCAGATGTCTTACTGATTGGAAGGCAAAATCATGTAGAGGCCATAAAAAAAAGTGGACTTTTTATTTCTGGTATCGATGATTTTAATGTTAGGATAAATGCATCTTCTAACCCACTTGACGCAAAAGGATCAGACCTCATTGTTATTACAACTAAGGCGTATGACACAAGAAAAGCGCTCGAAGATATAATTCAAATTTTAAATGATAATACAACAGTTATGTCGCTTCAAAACGGAGCAGGAAACATTGAAGAGATCTCTCGATCAGTAGGCAAAGAAAATATCATTGGGGCAGTAACAAGCATGGGCGCATTTCTTGAAAAGCCAGGCAGGGTGCAGTTCAGGGGAAAAGGAACTACCTTAATTGGTGCGATATCAGAAGAAAACAAGAATGCGAAAGAAATAGTCAGAATATTTAACAGTGCCGGAATTAAGGCTGAGCTTACAAATGACATAAAGAGTGAGATATGGTCAAAAGTAATTATTAACTCGGCCATCAATAACCTTGCTTCAATTCTTGACGGCGAGAATGGAATGCTTCTGGATGAAAATCTTATTGAGATTGTAAAAGAGATAACAGCAGAAGGAAAGACAATTCTCCAAAAAGAAGGGATAGATATCTCTGATGACATTTATGAAAAGACAGTAGAAGTCATTAAAAATACCTCTAAGAACATTAACTCAACCCTCTCAGATCTTAGAAAAGGAAAAAGGACAGAGATCGATTACATCTCCGGTAAGATTATTGAGCTTGGGGATAAATTAAATATGCCCTCACCTTACAATAAGGCACTTTTTACCATGATAAAATATAAAGAGAATAAATTAATACAAAAATCCTAATAACCTATATAAGTCTTGGATTTTAATTAATATTGTGAATACTTTATCAATGATTTTTAGATTAATTATCGAATAGACCAATAGAAAAGTATTTTAATATTCACGAAATAAAACGTTAATAGGTGTTTTGATGGAAGATGACGTATCCCTCATAATGTCGAAATTGATGGAAAAGGGTTATACGGAAGCTCAAATTAAAGAGAAAATAAGAATAAAAAAAGAATCTTTAATGTACGATATAACAACAAAAGGAATCCTTTCTATAATCGCTTCCGAAGAAGGGATAGCCCTTCCTGGGAAGGAAGACCTAAAGATCGATACACTGAAAGAGGGAATGAAAGACGTTAATGTCTTGGGACGAGTTTCAAGAAAGTATGCCCCAAAGGAGTTTACAAGGGACGATGGGTCTCAAGGGGTAGTCCTTAATGTCATAGTTTCGGATAAGACTGGAGAAATTCCCGTCGTATTCTGGGATGAGAATGCTGTTAAATGTTCTGAAACAGTGAACAGAGGGGACATCATAAAGATAATCGCTGGGCAGGTTAAAGGCGGAATGAAAGGCCCCCAGCTTTTTATTACTTCAAAAACTAAGGTAATTATTAATCCCGAAGGGATTGATGAATCATCTTTACCTGATACATCTACAATTAAATCCTTAAAATATGAGAGAACAATGGTATCCGAATTAAACCCCGGTGACAAGTTCAAGGAGATTAGGGGAACGATAGCCAAACTTTACTCTGTATTCTTTTATGACGGATGCCCCACATGTTTTAAAAAAATGGACGCACCGCAGAAAGGGTTCTGCAAACACTGCAAGTTAGAGGTATCCCCAATAAAAGTTGTCATACTGGACATAGGCATAGATGATTCAACAGGGTATATTAGGGCTTCATTTTTCAAAGACAAGGCCGAGAAGGTATTGGGCGTAACTGCTGATCAAATTCATCAGGGCGTAAAAAGCTATCTTGAAAAAGGTTTTAATTTTAAAAATGCAGGTGAGGCTTACCTATCTGACAATCATTACAATTTGTTGGGAAAAGAAGTATTAATCTCTGGAAATGTTGCAGAAAATGAATATATTGGAAACGTATTCCAGGCGCACAATATACATGATCTTGATCTAGAAGAAGAGATAGAGATGGTGTTAGAGAACATAGGAAAGGAGATGCAATGAAGCAAAATTACTCTATTGAGAAAGAGATACGTGAAATCAAAGGAGATGAGACTTTAGTTTCCTTCATAGGCGTAGTTGTATCTATAGATCCCTCCACCTATATGCTGATCGTAGATGATGGAACAGGGGCGGTAAGTGTTTCATCAGATAATCTATATGACATGGAAAAAATTCTAAGAGTTATAGGAAGCCCCTACAAGGAAGGCGGACAGGTAATTGTGGACTCTGATATAATTCAAGATTTTACTGATTTCAATCTTGACCTCTTTAGAAAAGTTCAGCAAGTTGAAAAGGAGGTCTACCAATGAAGAAGAGGATGCCATCTTCAAGACTTTCTCTGGCCGAGATTCACAAAGGTTATTTTGTAAAACCAGAGGATGATTTTGCAACTAATTATGTTATCACTCAAGACGGATTAAAGGTTTACAGGCTAAAAGGTGTCGCAACTATAATGGCAGAGCCTAGGTTATCTGAGGATGGTACTTACGGCTCTGTTTTCTTAGACGATGGAACACAGAGCATAGTTGCCCTTGCATTTAGGGAGAATACCAAACTTCTAATGTCAATTAAGAAAGGGGACCTTGTCCAGTTCATGGCAAAACTCAGTGAGTGGCAGGGTAAAAAGCAACTCAATCTTGAAGTATTATCTGTAGTTTCCCCCAACATGTTGACCCTTCACAGGACTGAATCTGTCCTTGCTGCAGTTAGACAGAAGAAATATTTCAAAATGGCCCAGAAAATATATGACGAAGAAAAGAATGTGAGAAAGGCAATGGACCGTGCCAAGAAAGAGGGAATAAATCCTGACCTAATAGACGCCATTGAGGAGCTTAATTATCTAGTGGAAAATGCGGAAGAAAGCCGTATCTTTGATTCTGACACAGCAATTGAATCAAGGGTAATGGAGGCTCTAGAAAAGCTTGATGAAGGGGATGGCGTAGTGCTTGACCTCATACTTTACGAGCTAAAAGATGATTATCTAGCAGACGACATTGATAACGCTGTAAGGGAACTCCTTTCAAGGGGAGACCTCTATGAGCCAAGGGTGAACTACTTTAAGAAGGCCATCTGAAGGAGGGACTTAGTATTAGGAGATACCAGATAGGAGTTATCGGCTCTGCAAGTGGTGGCATAGGAAGTGATGTAAGACTTGCTGCAAGAGAGCTTGGAAGGGCTATTGCAAAAAATAATCTGGTACTTTTTTCAGGTGCATGCCCTGGACTGCCACATGAAGCTACAATGGGTGCAAAAGAATCTGGCGGAACAACTGTTGGAGTGTCTCCTGCAATAAATTACAAAGAGCATGTTGAAGATTACAAATATCCATCTGATGTTTTTGATTCTCTCATATTCACAGGTTCTGGGTACAAAGGGAGAAATGTTACCCTTGTCAGAAGCTGTGATGCAGTTATTTCAGTCCAGGGAATGATTGGCACACTAAATGAGCTCACAATAGCATATGATGAGAAAAAGATTGTTGGATTGCTATTAGGAACTGGCGGCGCATCTGATCTTTTCTTAGATGTCTTAAGAAAAATGGGGAAATCTCATGATAATGTTCTATCTTCAGATGACCCTAATATCCTAGTTGAAAAAATAATTGAAGCGTTAGAGATCCTTTAGTGAAAATAATCTTTCTAGATAATCTTTTTTTAGTTCCATCCCGAATTGATCGCCTTCCCTGTGATAGTCTGATCCTGCTGTTGGAATTAGAGAGTATTTTTCTGCAAGTTTCAGGTATTTTGACTCTTCTTCTTTGGTGTGCTTTGAGTAGTAGACTTCAAGCCCCCCAAGACCGATATCAGATAAATAAGCTATGAAGTTTTCAAGATCTTCGTCTTCTAAAAAAGTATACTTTGGGTGGGCGAGTACGGGGACACCTTTGTATTTTTTAATTAATTCAATGGCCTTTCTAATATCTGGCCTTATTTTTGGGACGTAGCAAGGCTTATCGTTTCCAATGTATTTTTCAAATGCTTCAGCGAAAGTAGACACATAACCTTTTTTCACCATTAGATCTGCAATGTGGGGTCTGCCAATGTTCCCATCTGCGTTAGCTTTTAGCTCTTCCATCGTTATTTCAAAGCCTAAATTTCCCAATTTCTTTAGCATTTTTTGATTTCTTTCTTCTCTGGAATTTTTCAGCTTGTTTACAAAGCTCTGAAACTTTAGATCCGTATAATCTACGAAATAGCCAAGCATATGAACCTGTTTCTCGTGTTTTGCGCTGATTTCAAGGGCAGGTATTAGTCTTATCCCTTTTTTATTTGCAGCCTTCATACCTTCAGGTATACCATCAATTGTGTCGTGGTCTGCAATAGCTATTGTGTTTAATCCATTTTCTTTAGCCTTGGCTATAATATCTGTCGGTGAGAGCAGTCCATCTGATGCAGTTGTGTGAACATGTAAATCTACTTTCATTAAAAAAAAGAAATATAATTAATTTAAATGACTTTCTGATTTAGTAATTTAATAAAAACTTATTTAATTGAAAGTGAAAATAATGGTCTAAGAGGGGATTAGATTAATATTATTTTATCTCTATTAACGCTCATCGTTGGCTTTTTGATTGGGGTTACTATAGTTAAATTCTTGACAGTCCATCAGAGTAAGATTAGGGCATATGCTATGTTGTTATTTTCTGAATTTATTATTTTAATCTTTCTTATTTATTTTAATTTAAGTAGATTAGAGCTTGTTTTTCTAGGGTTGTGTTTCCTTTCTATTTTAGTTGGGTATTATGTAATGGCTGTTAAAATACTTTCAACGAAGGATCATAGGTATGTTCCAGAACTTACTAGGAAAAAAGGGGATAAAGGCAAAGGACATACCGCCATAATTTATTTTACGCATGGAGAGCCTGAAGATTATAATCCAATAGGGTGGATAAATCAATTTAGAGAGTTTGACGAGCAGAAGATTAAGTTTATCCCATTTTTGATTAGGCCAATTTTTCTTTATATGTTAAGGAAAAAGTATATCCATGTTGGTTTTAGCCAGCATAAGAAAATGCACACAAAGATGGTGAAATCCCTTGAAGAGAGGTTTAGAAAAGAAGGAGATAATAAGAATAGATTTTACCTATCATTTTTAGAGGATGAGCCAAGGCCAGATGCTGCAGTTATCACTGCATTAAATGACGGGGCAAGCAGAATAATAGTAAGTGAGGTATTCTTGACAATTTCAAATCATACAGCTGAAGGCGAAGAGTTAGTTAGAAAAATTAATTTTTATGATTACGGAGTTTCAATTGCATTTACAGGCCCACTTTGGGATTCAAGGATATTGCAGAGCATGTTTGTTGAAAGAGTAAACAAACACATAGGGAGAACTGATAAGAAAAAAGTTGGAGTCTTACTTGTGGGACACGGCCAGCCTAAAGAGTGGGACATGGAATGGCCGACTGAAACAGAGCAGGAGATAAAATTTAGAAAAGATGTTTTAGAATTATTTGTTAAAGATGGATATGACCGAAAGAATCTTGATCTTGCTTGGATGGAGTTTAGAGAGCCTTGCACATCAGAGGCTGTTCAAAAATTAGTACAAAATGGAGTAGAGAAGATATTTTACTTTTCAGCTGCAATTAGTGCCGATAGCATTCACAGCATGTGTGATTTGCCTGAACTTGTTTCTAAGTGTGGTATACCCAATAACATTGAAGTTATTAATCTTGGAGCTTGGAATGATGATCCGATTGTGATTGAGGCAATTAAGGAGAAGATTGATGGGGTTAGGTTTGGTTATTAATTATACTAAAATCGCTCAGTAACTTAAAAACTATAAAGGTAATTTATCAATTAGGTCACTTACGATTCTCTCTCCATTATCTGTAATATGATACCTCTTTGAATCTGTTATGAAGATTTTTCTCTCCCTGAGTAATTTATTTAAAGCAGTTGATATGGAAGAAGGGGCATATTCTAATGATTTCCCTATTTCCGTACGAGATACTCCACCTCTACTTGAATAAAATAAAAATATTAGTATTTCAATCTCAGCAGTAAATTTTTTTAAGATAAGTTTTTGCCCTTCAAAAGTTTGTAATAAAGAAGGATCTTTTTTCATGATTTGTTTGATTAACTCAAATATTCTATCTTCTTTATTTTCAGATAATTCTCTAATCATTTCCGAGACTACCCAATTAACTGCAGTTATTATTAGTATTGCGTCCATTTCTTCAGCAATCTTTTCCTTAACATGAACTGAATCGGTCTTACTTCTAAAGGTATATATAACTGAACGAGAGACCCTAGGGATTAGGATACGAATAGATTCGCTATACTTCATATTATTTTGTATGCTAATATCTATCTTATCCATATCTTTTACTTCTTTTAAAACAATATTTTTGTCTAGATAAAACAAAATTCGATAAACATTTTCTGCAAATCTACCACTTTTGCCAGCGACTTCAGAAAAATCATTCTTTCTATAATGCTTTATTATGTTAGAATATGAACTTAGAAGGTCTAAAACTAGCTCTTCTGGTATTTTTTGGGTAAGAATATTTTTGAGTTCATTTATCATTCTGAAACATCTTTTTGATTTTGATTATTCCATAATTTGGAATTTGATATTTTCCATCTTTTGTCATTACTATTTTATCATCTGTTAATTCCCTTACTGTCCTTTTTACTGTACCTTCAGGTATATCACTATTTTTATAGATATCTCTAGGACCTTCAGATTCATCTGCCTTAATTCCTTTTTTTACGAATATTTTATTAGACAATAAATAAAGTATAATTTTATGTTTGGCACTGAATTCCTCTTGAAAGATAACTCTGCCCTCATTTGTCAGTTTAACCTTATTATCTAATATCTCTTTCAAAAGTTCTTCATTGAATTCGTCCTCTTCAATGAACAAATCATCAAATGTATTACTCACTTACATCACCATACTTTTCTTTTAGATATTTAAGAGAATTTTCTAATTTATATCTATTGAATTGATATTTTCCCCTTTCTGCAGATATTATATACTTCTCTTTTTTTAAATCGAATAGTCTTGCCGTTGCTTGAATTTTATCTATACCGCAATTAATGGACACATTTTCAACATCTATGATTTCAGTAATTTTTTCATTAAATTTATGGGCCAAGAATCTTGCAATCGAATAAACTAATACTTTGTCTTTACTCGATATTTCTATATTAAAATAGACATTTCCAATATTATCAATTTTAGCAAATTTTACTAAATCATCAATGTACTCTTCAATTTTTTTAAATGAACTATCTTCTAAAAACAATTTTTTGCGTAGTTTTTCTAATCTAATAGTGTCGTCAGTATTCTCGCTATTCGTCATGGATACCTCCTAACTTACTTTTTAAAAAGTTTAAATCAGTTTTTATTATCCTAATGTCTTTTGTTTCATCATAAAGATTAAGATGAGTATTTATCAAATAAAAATAAGATTTTGTTTCTACACTCTGTTCAAAAATTTTGGATAATTCTTTCATTTCTTCTCTAAAATCAAGCCCTTGATTTATTTTATTCTCTATTCTTTCAATCATTATTCCAATTTTGACAAGATTATTAGATTCTAAATTGTTAGTAGGTTCGATAAAGCTATTCTCTTCACTTTGGAAATGTATTAGGGTCTCCTCATTATCTATATCTGTTTTATCTGTATCCCTAAACAAACCTGCAGCTTTTATCCAATTTATGAACGTTTTACCAACATAATCTTTGTACTGCTTGCTTCCTTTTCTTTTGAGTTCAAACAATACTAAATCTCCAATCTGACTTTTATCCATTATATTTTTTCTTTGAATTATCTCGATAATTTTTGAATAGGAACTCTCTCTTAAAATTTCTCTAAATAAGGTTGTCCGAGTAACAATATCATTCGCTGGATTAATCAATTGAAGTCCTTTAGGACTAATAGAGAAGTAATCCCCTTTTTTTTCTACTAATCCAAGATCTAAACAATTTAATAGCTGACCTGACAATCTATTCCTTTTTGCAAAAGTTTCTGGGAAGCTTGAAATATTTTTGTCTGACTCAACTAGTTCACGTAATATTTTCTGTAGAGTATTGAAAGTAACCATAGGGCTTGAGATTTTGTCGTTCAAGAACATTTTAGTTTTATCTATTGTGTAGACACCATTACTATACATTCCAAAACCTGCGATAGATAGCAAATCTGCACAAATTCCTCCGTATCTTTTGTAGCTAGCCGGCGAAGCCCATTTTTTCTTAAATTTGTTTGATATAAATTCCCCAATCTCAATATTGTTCAACACCTTCTTTTCATTTATTAAAGAATATAAATATTTTAAAACAGAACTTTTCATGACACATTTTTGAAAAATATTTTGAATTTCGTCAGTTCTTTTAAAAGCTATGGCTCTTGAGAGGGCCACTCCGTCTTGAGTTAGAATCAAATTACCCTTGGATTTAATTAGAATGTCTAAAGTTTCACAAGTAAGAACGATATTTGTAATAGCAGACGTACCAAGACCAATAGTTCTTATATCTATTGCGTCCTTTGGATAAGTTTTACTTAATAACTTACAAACTTGATTTGAAGATGCTTCAGGTACTCTATCTGCAATATTCATCGTTTTGACAATGTGAAATTACCTTATAAAACTTTCTATTTATACAAGATAGATTAACTTGATAAGAGGAGAAACAATATGATAAAATGGAAATACTATTATTTTTATAAATAAAATTTTAATATATTTATAATTAATAATATAATATATTTCTATATTTAAATAATATATTTAATTTTATATTATATTTAATTATTTTTTTTAAATAATTTATTTTCAATTAATTATATTGAGTAAATGAAACAAATTCATTTTTTATTTTTATCTATTAATAATAATATTTAGTATATAATCTGAGAATCATTTAGATTCTTTTGTTTAATCATAATTATTATAATTAATATTATTATAAATATTAAATAACTATATTTTTTTTTATTTTTATATGTTATATTAAATATTTTTATGAGTAGTCTTAATTAAACATTATTGCACTCTTTATCATATATATACTCAAAAATATCTTACTAAAATGGAGTTATAATATGGACAAATACATAATAATGAATTTAATATTATTTTACTCCTCATAGTTAATAATAATTAAACAATATCTGAAAATCTACTAATTTATGCATAATTACTCTTTATTGCTAATAATGGTAAAATGGATAACATGTTCTCATTATTTCCCCATATCTTTTTATAGATTGAAATGTATCTATTATCTTGAGTGAATAATATGCCTAAAGATATACTAAAAGCTTCAGTGAGTTGGCAAAAGGATATGGAATATTTGGGCAAGGATAGTGTTGGTCATGAAATTCTTTTCGGGGCTTCAAAAGCGTTTGGTGGCACTGGGAATTATCCAATCCCCTTAGAAGGATTACTCGCTACATTAGGGGCGTGCATAGCCGTTAATACCCAAATTTTATTGAGGCAACAGGGGAAGGATTACACATATTTTGATGTGCAGGTTGAAGGTACAAGAAAAGATGAATATCCTAGAATTTTTGAAAAGATTTATGCAAAAATAAAAATAAAAGGGGACCTTGAAAGGGGCATGATCGAAGACTTGATAAGAGAAGTCATGACAAAATTCTGTCCGATAACTGTTATTCTAGGTTTAACTGCAGAATTAGCATGGGATATCACGATGGAGTAAGATCTAATTTTTTTATTATTCTACAGTGGAGAGCGTAAAGAAATATCAAACTATTTTAAGCTAAACTGCATGACTTAAATAATATTTTTTATAGTCGAAACTCTTTTATTGTTAATAAATATTAATTCAGATATGAAAACAAGAATGTTTGTTATCGCTGATACCTCATCATTAACTCCTCAAACAGTAATTAACTATATTGTAAGTCTTGGAAAGACTTTGAACATCAAAGATACATGTTATGGCATCATGGTAGAGGGGGATGACGATGTTGTTGAGAATATCACACTAAAGGTAAGGGAAAAATTTAATGCAGATATATTCTCAAAGCACCGAGCTTACCCAATAGGGGATGAAAGAAGATGCAGGGCCACAAGGGGCGGTGGAGCAAGGCCTGGGTATTATTTTCTTCAAGAAGAGTACAAATTATTGCCTCTTATCTCTAATGTATTAAAAAAAGGAAGATTTAAAACCATAGATAAAAAGAAGAAAAAACCTGTTGATGTAGATATACTAAAAAAAGCCATTAAAGAGAAGGTGTAACTATGAAAGTTTTTATTTATCCCCCAAACAGCATGATATTGCAGGACTTAGTCGAGAGATTCGGGCACACCCCACTTGCTCTTGCAAAAGAGATAGAAAGGAGAGTAAATGACCCAGAACTTGACTCCCCACCAATGAATATAACAGAAATAGATGTAAAAATAGGATTAAAGTATGCAGCAATTGAAGTTCCATCAGGTGTCAGGGGCAGGCTTGCGATGTTTGGGCCATTGATTGACGAGGCAGAGGCTGCTATTATTGTCAATAACTTTCCATCTACATTTGGGTGCATGGCATGTGCCAGAACAAATGAGCTTACTATTTATTTGATCAAACAGAGGAGAGTTCCAACACTGGAGCTTGATTATCCCACAAATGAGGAAGAAGTGGAAGATTTTATTGCAAGAATTAAGAATTTCCTGGAGGGCTTAAAATGATTAAGATAGCACAGCTTTCATGTGGTAATGATTACAGCGGCATACAAAAAGAAATTGAAAAGGCCGCAGAAACAGTCGGCGCCAAGATAGTATTTCCTGATGTTGACATTGATTTTGATGAGGCAATAGAAGATTTTGGATTCAATCCAGTAAGCCCTGGATTAAAACTAATGGTTGCAAGGGCAAAAGCATTGGCAGATAAAACATTTGAGGCAGATGCTGTATTAATAGCTACATGTTTTAGATGTGCGGAAGGTGCTTTAATCAGAAATGAGCTAAGGAGATACCTCCAGAAGCACACAAAACTTCCAGTCGTTATGTATTCGTTTACTGAAAATACAAAGGCAAGCGTTCTTCTAATAAGAATGGAAGCATTAGTTACAATAGTAAAAAGAAAGGATCTATTGGCCAGAGAAAGACAAGTCGGGATCACAATGGGTCTTGACTCCGGATCAGCCACAACAAAGGCAGTCATAATGCAGGACAATCAAATTGTTTCTAAATTCTGGCATCCAACTTTAGGTGTTCTTGAGTCAGCTGAGAAGGCGGTAGCTGAAGCGCTCAAGATAGCCAAGATGGAGTTTAAAGATATCGAGTCAATAGGCACAACAGGGTATGGTAGGTATATTCTTGGAGAGCACTACAAAGCTAAACTTGTCCAGGAAGAAGTAACTGTAAATTCCAAAGGCGCAGTTTTCCTTGCCAACAAGCAGAAAGGGGAAGCCACTATCCTTGATATCGGTGGAATGGACAACAAAGCAGTAACAGTTATGGACGGTATACCTGATAGCTTTACAATGGGTGGAATATGTGCAGGTGCTTCAGGGAGATTCCTTGAAACCGCAGCAAAGAGGCTTGGTCTTGAAATAGCTGATTTTGGAGACCTTGCGGCAAAAGGAGAACTTCACAAGGTGCCAATGAACAGTTATTGTACAGTCTTTGGTATCCAGGGATTAGTCTCTGCGCTAGCTGAAGGTTACACTAAAGAAGATGTGGCAGCCGCAGCATGTAGAAGCGTTGCCGAGCAGATTTATCAGCAGCAGCTTCAGGAAATTGATGTAAGGTTCCCAGTGATTCAAGTAGGTGGTACCTCGCTTCTAAAAGGACTTGTAAGGGCAGTAGGTGATATTCTAAAGACAGAACCTTTAGTTCCAGAAAGCTCTCAGTACATCGGTGCAGTTGGCGGAGCCTTACTCTGTTCAGGATTTATCTAAAGGGGATTAGATAATGGAAATAATAGTTGAAGGTCTGCCAGAAAAGGAATCCCAAGGATATGTCGCTTTGATAAATGACATAATGAGGGAATTTGAGATAAGACGGAGTATAGAGAAGGTATACTTTTACGGCGACACTGAAAAATTTGTTTTTATAACATCAATTAGGATAAAAAAAGTTCTTGAACCTTTGAGGATAGAAGACGTTGCCATCTACAGCACAGAAAAAGAAATCCTGTCTGTAGAGGATGAGTTTTACGTTCCAAAGATATTATCACTATTATGGGCCATTTCAAAGGAAGGGATAGAGCAGGCCGATAGAACTGAGATCAAAATCCCTGCTAATATCTTCAATAAGATAAAATCTGAAGTCGTCTACTACCCTACAGAGGATTTGAAGAAAAACGTTCAGGAAGCAATCAATAGGGTATTGCCTGAGGCTGCTAGAATCAAATACATCCTCTCGGCAGAAAAGACTATTACAGTCGCATCAAGCGAAAATGCACTTTCAGAAGAAAGTAAAAAGCTTGCTCAAAAGTTTCACGAGAGGGATTAGGTGAAAATCAATGTTTAAGATGGCATTATTTGAGGGTGGGCTTCACAGGGCTGATGAGTTAGAAGACCTTGTAGATGATCTTGGGGGATTTTTAATCCAGAAGAATGTAACTCAAATTGATATCACTCTAATCATTTCTGTGCCTGCTGAGGATTATGAGCTTGTCGTGAAAAAAGCAAAAGAGCTAAGGGGAAAAATTGTGGAAGTCCCGCTCGCAGGCTCAGAGATCACAATTGTAGCACCTTCACTTGGAAAGCACCATCTGCCCCACCCGGTGTGCGATATATCGGAATACATCAGAAGAAACGGCGCTGTGACAAATGTCATGGGGCTTGCAAGGGGTGTAGGGCAACGAATCAATCAGATAACTGCCACAGAGAAAGGGATGATAGAAGAGGCCGATGTTGCTGTCTACTCGCTTGGAAACTTTAGCAGATGCCTTATGAAAAAGACCCATCTTTTCATGGATATTGGTATACCCGTAGTTGTTCTTGGGGGGCCAGAGCAGTTCAATATTGAAGGCCTTGATTATTATGTGGGGGGTATTGGAAGAAGGAGCCAGAGATTGAGACAGAAGTTTGACCTTGACATATTTGATTTCATGGTCGGTGAAATCTCAAAGGCAGTAGAAAAAAGGAGAAGGGAAATAGATGAAGATCCCCTGATACTAGAGCCAATATACCTTAAGAAGATTTTAGAAGAAAATGTCGAAGGCATAGACAAGATTATTTCTCCAATTCCCATAGTGCTTAATGTAGACGGTGTCAAGGTAAAGATGCCATTTGCTCAGTTTAAGGAAAAGATAAAGAACGTTGAATTTGACGGCAGGAAGATAGAAGAGTACGCCAATATTTATCAGTCACCCTACACCGGATTTACAATACTAAAGATTTTTACAAAATCCTATTTTGATTCTCTAAAAAAATAATCTAATTATTTCAATCAAACTATTAATCTTAAATGGTTAAAGACGCCTTTTATTGAATAATTTTTTCTTGATTGTAGTTTAAAATGTAAAGTATTTCTCCTTTAATAGAAATAAGATACGGCAGAATGCAAAACTTTAAAAGTTATTAATGTTTTTTTTAAAATAACTATTGAGGATTGGTGCTATGAAAAAAATTAAAATATTATTCGTGATAGTTGTTTTGGCATTTGCCACGTTTTCAACAGTTTTAGGAACAAGAGTTCTCTCTGAAGAAAGGATAACGACAGACGAAGGGGACCAAGATGATCCAGCAATATACGGTGACATAATCGTCTGGAGTGACTATAGAAACGACGACACAGACATCTGGGGTTACAACCTAAAGACAAAGGAAGAGTTCAGGATAACAACAAACACAAAAGACCAACGTTATCCAGCAATATACGGCGACATAGTCGTCTGGGAAGACACTAGAAACGACAATGGCGACATCTGGAGCTACAATCTAAAGACAAAGGAAGAGTTCAGAATAACAACAGATCCAAATTCACAATGTAACCCAGCCATATACGGCGACATAGTCGTCTGGGAAGACTATAGAGAAGGCGACTACAACCCTGATATCTGGGGTTACAATCTAAAGACAAAGGAAGAGTTCCAGATAACAACAGACACAAAACAACAGATTATGCCAGCCATATACGGTGACATAATCGTCTGGAGTGACTATAGAAACGACGACACAGACATCTGGGGTTACAACCTAAAGACAAAGGAAGAGTTCAGGATAACAACAAACACAAAAGACCAACGTTATCCAGCAATATACGGCGACATAGTCGTCTGGAGTGACTATAGGGGCTCCAACGTTGATATCTGGGGTTACAATCTAAAGACAAAGCAACCATTTCAGATAACAACAGACACAGCAAACCAATATTATCCAGCAATATACGGCGACATAGTCGTCTGGCAAGACGAGAGAAACGACTTTGGTGACATCTGGGGTTACAACCTAAAGACAAAGGAAGAGTTCAGAATAACAACAGACTCAAATTCCCAATATGATCCGGCCATATATTGCGATCGTGTAGTTTGGGAAGACGATAGAAACGACTACCAGTACGACATCTATCTTGCATATCTTGACGTTGTTTGTGAAACAGCAAAGAAGTCCTTACCAATCGAGCAGATAATGAAGATACTTGGTCTATTACCAAAATAATATATTTTATTTATTTTTTATTATCCTTTAATTATTTTCTTTGAATATTAGACAATCAAACTATTATTTTTTAGTAGTACTATTTCCATTTTTTCTTAAGATGGTAAAAATAGCCTATAATTAGAGGAGTTCCAAACCCGCCGTATGCCAAGAGATTCATAGTCCTTGAAGGCAATAATCCTACTACGCCTTCAAAGACCATCATCAATAGAAAGATGGCAATTGACAACAAGACAAACCTTTTGTCAGGGGCAAACACAACTTTTAAGCTTTTGACTATCAAGGCCATACCGATTATGCAAGATACCATAGTTGCAAAGGCTGCGCCGTTTATATCGTACCTTGGAATGAGCAGGTAGTTCAGGATTACATTTATTATAGCTATGAGCACCGTTATCTTCATAGGGGTCCACTGTTTGCCCATTGCCTGAAGGGAAGTCGAGGCGATATAGAATATCGAGTAGAATAACATGGCAATTGACAGAAGTTTTAGTACCCATCCACCTTCATTAACCCCAAATAGGAAATATATTATTGGGTTAGAGAATGCAAAAAGTGAGAGTGCAACTGGGAGCGTAACATTAAAGGATGCTTTAAGTGAGACTAGGATGTTATTGATTCCTTCCTTTTCTATTGATTTTAATTTTGATAGCTCAGGCAGCAATACTGCAGAAAGGGCAATTGCAAACGAGGGAACAATACCTGCCGTTGGCGAAGCCATACCATAAATCCCGACAGTCTTCGGTCCAAAGAAGTGGGCCAGGATGTATATATCTGCATTGAAGAGTAGCACAAGGCTCAAAGAGAATATTGAGACTGGAATTGCAAATACTAAGATTTTCTTAAACTCTAGGAAATTCTCACTCTTTAACGTTAGTTTGACGCCGCTCTTTAGAACTAGCAAAAATGATACTATTATTCCGATTAGATATCCGCCCACAAGTGCCGCAGAAGCGCCAGAAACTCTGAAGATGTAAGAAAGCGGCACTGAAAGCAAAAAGTAAGAGAATGAAAGAGCAAATATTGAAGCTGCCATGTAATTTACTTTTTTGACTCCAAGCAAGATCCCCGTAAACACTGAAAATAAAACACCAAGCGGTATCACGAGAAGGATTATCTTAAGGGGTGTATCTATTCCATCTCTTATGTCGGAAGAGTAAAAACTCATTATAACTGGGGATAAAACAAAGAGCAAGATAAATAGGGCAATTCCGATAGGCACAAAAAACAGAGAAGATGAAATTTTCTCATTCTTATTTTCCGCATCGTAAATTGATGTGAATCTTGATACAGAAGGCGCAATCCCAAATGATGAAAGAACAAGTATCAGTGACTGGAAAGGCATGATTGCAGATAGCAGCCCATACTCTGTAAGGAGGAGTATATTGGCGGTGAAAAGGGTGAAGAGATAATTTGCAACTCGTGAAAATGTATTTGCAATAAGAAGCATCAGGGATTTCTTAATCATATAACTTTATGACTAAAGCTCTGTCTTTTATCTCTTTTGTTTATTCTTTCAACTTTTCCCCAAGCTTTATGATGTTTGTTCTTCCCTTCTCTTCCTTTTCTATCAGCTTTCTTTTAAGGAGTTTATCCAGAACCCTTGACAGGGTTGGCTTTGAGAAGAAAGTGGTCTGCTCAAAAAGCTTCGCCTGAGTCATTGAACCGCCGTTGTCTGATATTATCTTTAAGATTCTTGATTCCCTTGGATCCAGCACATTTAGTGCTACATCTATCTTGCTGTGGCCCCTCTTTCTAGTAATCAAGAGGATTGCGATTAAACCAAAGAAGACAATGGCAGTTGACATCAAGATATACATTGCGGGATTACCTTGTGGCTCTTCTTTTGGGGGAGTTTGATCTTTAATCTGTCTTAGGACTGCGTGCTTTTCATCATAATTGGCGTTAAAGGTAAATTTTTCCCCCTCCTTTACCTCTTCCTTGTACCAGACAACAGAAACCTTAGTGTCTACTGATTCAAATCTTGAGGGCGATGGGAGAAATTCAGACAGTACCGGGATCCCTTTTTCAAAGTTAAACGCCATCTTCAGGTATCTGATATCACAGGGGGACTCAAAAGGAAAACTCAAAACATATGAATCATTTTTTGTAATTAGATCATTTGCATCATACTCGATTATGACAAGTATCTTCTCACCAAGCTTTAAGCTGCTGTTGAAATAGAATTTGACAAATGATTCTTTGCCTATTGGTGAAGAAGATGACTCAAGAACATTTCCAGCTTCATCAACTATTTTTAAGTTGTTCACTCTGCCTGGGACGTAAAGTGAAAATCCGTTAAAATCCGGCAATCCTAAATTCAGGAATATCATTCTAATGGTGACGTGTTCAGATTTTTCATATACATCAACATCTATTGTGCATCCCATGCAGGCAAAATCTTCCTGAGCTTGTATGGGAATTTGGCACGATATTCCCATAATAATTAATAAAATTATAATTAATTTTTTCATAAGGCCACCATTCATCCATGCCGGATGTATATATTACAATTAATTGGCTATTATTTAAGATTTTTCCCAACCAAAAGAAAAGGCTTTTAAATTTTTGGGTATTTTTTGTGACAATGGTGCTTTATATACTCAAGTGGGTCGTGGGCATGATTGTTCTGGCCGTGGGCCTGTTATTTGGATTGTCCATAGCCCTCAATGCAAAATCTACAGATGTATACATGATTTCAGGTGCTACAATGATTGCCATATCCTTCATGATTGTTGGCGGCAATATCTTCTTAATGGGATCATCAGATATGAAAAAGAAGAAAGAAATAAAGAAGAATAAAGAGCTTTTGTCAAAGGCCGAAGTCCTTTCTTCAAAAAAGAGGATAGATTCATACAGGAACATCAGATGAGTTCAATCCCATATATCTCTTCAATTAGGTATCTGTGTATATAATCAATATCTTCCTTTGACAAAATTCCTTTCTCAAACAGTTTCTTAGTAGTTTTAGGGACAGTTTTAGGGCCAACAACAGCACCCGGTCTCTCGTTATCGTCAATATAGTCAGTTTCCATCAAAAATCGCCGCCCTTCTCCACAAGCCTTCATGATATTCTTCTCTCTTGCAATAATTGATGGATAAATCCCGATCTTCTCACAGACAGAAACCATTGGCGGTGAAAAATGCTTGATTATTTTTCCTGGATCTCCTTGTTTTTTTACTAGCTCTCCCAGTTCTATAAACTTATTCTCATCAAATGTCTCAGTGTGAAGCTGCACCGGGCATTTTAATCTCTTTGAAACCTTTAACACTTCGATTAGGAATTGATTTGAAATATCTGTAATCTCTTTTTCCACATCATAATGCGGTCTTCCGACTTCCCCTATGCCAAATGCCAAGCCATCAGAAATTCTTTTTTCAATTTCATTTAGGGCTTCCAACGCTATTTCAAATGCTTTCTCTTTCCCAAAGTCAATTATAAGATGATGAAATTCTGCAGGGTGTAGCCCTATTATAGGATAGGACTTTGCATCAGTCTCCTTGTTTATTTTATTAGAAAGCTCAATTACGTAATCATAGGCCTTCCCAAAGTCTTTGCCAGTTTTTACTTCAGTTC
>CAZVXE010000013.1:19523-30139 GCA_964630765.1 uncultured Thermococci archaeon
TCAATTACGTAATCATAGGCCTTCCCAAAGTCTTTGCCAGTTTTTACTTCAGTTCCGGAGTCATAAGCAGTTTTATAGACAAGCATGAAATGTGTGCCGCCTGCTGAAGAAAATTCTCTAACGGCATCAAGCCCCATACCTCGCAGGGGGTCAATATGCATGTGGTTATCAGTTATGATCATTAAAATAATTTGAGCTGGACTATTATTAATAGTTTTGCAATTCTGCGCTAGACAGGAAATATTATTTTATCCCCGGGCTTGATATTATGCTTCTCTATCGAGCCTTGCGGCATCTCAATAAAGTATTTTGCTTTGCCTTTGTGCCCCGTGTGGAATGAGAAAGATTTTACATCTTCCTTTGTATCTATGACTTCAAATTTAGAGTTAATCCATAAAACATCAATTGAGAAAAAAACAAACATCATTGTTATTGCGGCATTCCTTTCCCTATCTAGAACAAAGATATATGCTTCGTTTGATTCAGATATATCTTTTCTAAACATCAGCCCCCTTGATAGTTCAAAAAAATTTCTTTGATAGGTCAGCTTACCAAAAATTTGGGATAGGTCATGAGAAGGCATTATACTGACTATGGAGGCCAAATTAAAAAAGTATCTAAATTCACAGAAAGATTTATAAATAGTAACACGTTTATATTTATTAGTGTTACTGGCATATAGTATTCCGCCATATAGAGCTTATAAATCTATATGGCCTTTTATCTCAAATATTTTTTAAGTCACATATAAAACTTTTTAAATCAATACTAACTCCTTTCATTATGGAACAAATGAAAGAATTCCTTCTCGTGACTACTCCCACAGCTAGGCAGTTTGACGGGATATGGGAAGTAGAATGGGCATTGGAAGGAGAGATCTTTGAGATTAAAAAAACGAAGTTCAAGGGAGTTCTCCTTGTAAAGTGCAAGAATGCCAGAAAAGCCGCCGAGACGCTAAGGGATTATGAGACAAGTGCCATCCACAGGGTGTTGCCATTTGACAGGTATATCAATACTGACATGAATCTGATAACAGTTGAAGCAACTGATGTTGCATTGCCCAAGATCTTCAAGAGTGACACATTTGCCGTAAGGTGCAAGAAAAGGGGCAAGGCCAACTTCAAGTCACAGGATCTTGAAAGAGAAATCGGTGCAAAAATCGTTGAAGCAACAGGCGCAAAGGTAAACCTTGAAGACCCTGATATAAAGGTCATCATTCAGGTAATTGATAAAAAAACAGGTATTTCAGTTTTAAAAAGAGAAGAGATTATTAGAAAAGATGTCCTTGAAGAAGACGCAGATTCGTTCTAAAGCAATTTTTTCTTTAATCCTTTAACATCTTTACTTATATTGCCTATCGCTTCAAGAAGCACATCTTTTGGTGATACTGTACCGTCTGTATTAATTATGAACATTGGTCTTTTTCTATCAAGAAGAGGATGGTCAATTCTGTAAGCTGCCACCTTCACTTTTTTATTCTGTAACAATTCCTCTCTTAGTATGTTGCATAATGTATGGTCTTCACCAATAATCCTAAACTCTAGGTAACTTCCTTCATTTTTAATTACTTCTATATCCAAATTAACCACCTGCATACTCTCTTAGATATGAAAGAGCATCATCATAGCTTATATTTAAAGATACCGTTTCTGTATCGTTAAAAATCTTTTCGTCTATTCCTACACTCAAAAGCTCTGAGGACAACATCTCATATTCAATTGCAACTCGCACTATGATTTCTGTCACCGGTTTTGATACTCCTTCTAGGTCTTCTAATAGGTAGGATATCTCTCCTGCAACATTGGCAGCAACTGAAACGTGTGCTGTAGAAACTACATTCTCCTTTTCTACTTCAAATGAGTATCCCTTGTCAATTAGGACCGCTTTAAGAAGTTTTACAGGAACAGTTGTGCCGGCTATCTTAGAAATGCTGTCGAGATTGTAGGTGAAAATCCCTTTTTCTTCTTTGATTTCCTTTTCCTTTATCTCTTCTAAGAAACTTTTAATTGAATAGACTAAATCCCCCATACTGCAGGGATTAAAAACTTTGACCTTTAATGTATCGTCTGCTACATTAAAAGATATATCTTCAAATTTAGAAAGAAAACGGGCAATTTCAACTTTTTGATTGCCCTTAATTTTAAAACTTAAGACTCTTGTTTTTCTTTTCATCTTATCATAATTTAGCTTTCAAATAATCGTCTGCTGTCTTTCTTGTTTCTTTTGAACCACAGTATTTGCACTCAAGATTTCCTTCAAGATTTCCATCCTTATTCTCAAGAGTTCTCTTGCAAACGCCGCAAACAGCTCTGATTACGCCAAGTGAATCTTCCGCAGTTGAAAGTCTTATTGAATCGCCCTGAGTATCTACAACTCTGGCCCTAACAATATCTCCATTTCTAAACTCTGTGGAGATTGTTTTTACATACTTTTTGTCAGTCTGCGAAACATATATCCTAGCTTTTGTATTGGCTGAAAGCTTTTTGTCTGCATGTCCCTCTAATGCAAGAAGGTCCACGTAAACCATTTGTGGTTTAACTGATACTATCTCTCCGTAGACGATATCTCCTTCTTTTAGCTGAGGCAAAACATTTGTTCTTGAAATAACACTTGCACTTCTTCTTGTCATGTCAAGGTCTAAGTTTCCTACCATTGTGGCATATATCTTTCCATTCTCTTCATATGCCCCTTCTCCTGGTAAAAATTCTTCGGCAACACCTATGTAGTCACCTGGTATAACAAATTCTCTTTTAGTCTCTACATTCGCTTCCATCATAACACCTCATGAATCTATAAAGTTCAACTTCAATCAGTACTTTTCTTTTCTTATGGACTTCAAACATCGCTTTTATTGGAAAATTGAAACTCTCCTTCTCCACCAGTTCAAAACTGTTTTCCAACGCAACATTCCTTATGAAATCATAGTTCCCTTTCTTGTGCAAGGAATACACAACATCTCCTATTTCAAAGGCCTTTTTCAAAAAATTGGTATCCATATTCCTCTTTTTTGTACCAAAAGGCGGGTTTTGAACAATAGTGTCCCCTCGCAGGAGGACGTTTAAAACGTCACCATCCTTTATCTCGTATTCTCCTAAGATTTGATTACTTTTTAAAGTTAATGTTTCTAAATTATCGTTTAGAATCTCTATTGCCCTCTTATCTTTCTCTACAAAATATACTTTTTTGGCCCCTAATAATAGAGATGCTATACCAAGCCGGCCTGTACCAGCGCCAAGGTCAATTACAGTCTTTCCTTCTACATCCCCTCTGTGGTAGGCAAATAAGACAATTTCAGCAGCAATGTCACCTGGGGTGGTGTACTGCTCCTCAAACATATCAGGGTCTTCCATCTCCTTTAGATTTGAAAGAAAGATTTCAAGCTGTTTTTTTCTCACAAAAAGTAAAAATATCAAAGGTATAAAAATCCTACCTTTGATTGAAGAAACTGTTTTAATCCTTTATTTCTCATTAGTATTTCCATCAATACGGCTAGTATGATAATTTCAGCAAAAGCCTTCACCAATATAGTGTATACAACAGGTAATGGAAGTCCATATGGAACTTTTAATACTGCAAGTGTCAGGTACGTTAAGAATGCCTCAGGGAGGTATCCAGCAAAAACTGCTATACCAGGTCTTGTCTTTTTGGAAAGGATAGCAACAAAAATACCCGTTAAGGCTTTAAAAGGAGGTACAAAAAAATTCCCAAAAGTTATTCCCGGCCATATGCCGACTATAAATCCAGTTATACCTCCAAATATCGGACCTAATAATATAGCAGCAAGAACTGTACCAATGTGAGACAGATCAAGATAAACATTTGGTACCGGTGTTGGAATAAGTAGTATTGTTCCAAATAGAATTCCTAAAGCTGCAAAAATTGCTGTGAAGGCGATATTCTTTGAACTATTAGCTTTCAGCGAATCACCAAAAAAAGTAAATTAAAATGATATATAAACATTTGGGTAGATACTCAAAAATGAGTATCACATCTCTTCTGGAGCTTTTATTCCAAGAAGCCCTAAAGCATTATTCAGTACTATCTTTGTTGCTTTAACAAGGGATGCCCTGAACTCTTTGTTTGTTTCGGCATTTAAAACATGGCATTCATGATAAAACTCGTTGAAGCATTTGGCAACGTCATAGACATAATTAGAAACAAAGTCCGGCCTATAATCGATTGATGCCCTCTCAACTACCTCAGGAAATTCTGAGAGCAAAGAGACGAGCTTATACTCCTTTTCATTAAGGTCTTCTATTTCAAATTCAGAGTTATAATCACCAATCTTCTTTAGAATACTCGATGCCCTTGCGTGAGCATACTGGATATATGGGGCAGTGTCACCTTCAAAGTCCAAAGCTTTTTTCCAGTTGAAGATGATCCTCTTGTTATTATCCTTCATCATGCTGTACTTCAAAGCACCCATAGTCACTATTTCAGATATGCTTTCTGCATTTGTGATGTTTCTTTCCCTAACTTGATTTAGCGCCTCTTTTTTCACTACATCCTTTAACTCTGAATACAGTACAACATTCCCTTCTCTAGAGGACATCTTGCCCTCTTCAAGCATGACAAGTTCATATGAGAGATGATAGCATTTTTTTGCCTGACTAAATCCCATAAGTTCTAATGTTTTGAAAAGTTGTTTAAAGTAGAATTTTTGCTCACTCCCAACAACATATAATGATCGGTCAATTTTAAAATCCTGAAACTTTCTCTCTGCAAGTGCAAGGTCTTTTGTCGAGTAAAGAGCTGTACCATCACTTCTCAGGATCACAAACTCATCAAGGCCATATTCCGCTAGATCAACTATCACCGCACCCTCCTTGTTTTTTGCAACACCTTTGTCCAAAAGTTCACGTGCTATTTTGGTGCCTTCATCCTTCACTTCACTTTCATATAGGAAGATATCAAAGTTAACCCCAAGCTCTTGATAAATTCTATTAAACTCTTCGAGACTCCACTCCCTTGTCATTTTCCAGACATCCAGAGTTTTTTTGTCCCCTTCGTATAGATTTTTCAGCACGATTTTGTATTCTTCCAGATACTCCTCAGATTCTTTTAGTTTATTATCCGATTCAGAGTAGACTTTTCCCAGAAAATCTCCTTTATTGTGATCTGGTATGACTCCATCATAGAACTTCATGTATCCCCATAAGCACTTAGCAACATGGGCCCCGACATCACCTATGTAGTTGGCCCTTACAGTTTCATACCCTGAGAAATCCATTATATTTGCCAGAGCATCTCCAAGGCAGACATTTCGCAAGTGGCCTATGTGAAATGATTTATGGGTGTTTGGTTGCGAATACTCAACCATTACCTTCTCTTTCTTTTTTTCTCCTTTTCCGTAAAGATTACCTTCACCGGTTATTATCTCAACTGTTTTTTTTGAGAAATAATTTCTATCAAAAAAGAAGTTTATGTAACCTCCAGAAGTTTCTGCTCTTTCTATTCCTTCTGGAAGGATAATATTTTCTGCAATATCCTTTGCAATCTGGATGGGATTCTTTTTTAGTTTTTTAGCAAGTTCAAAGGATAGCGGTGTTGCAATATCGCCCAGTTTAAAATCAGGTGGTCTTGAAAAAACTATCCCATAGTCATGTTCCAAACCAACAGCTTTCCTTATTGAGTTTTCCAACTCTTTCTTCAAATTTTTGAGCAATATCGTCCCCACAGCAAAACTAAGTAGAATCTTTTTATCGTTTTTGGTTAAAAATTAAAAATTTAAGAATATCTTTGAAGTGGCTTCTCCCCCTCCAATATTAATATTTAGAAACGGGATATTCCCGTCATTTAGAACATAATAGATCACAACTGCATTTATTATCAAAAGAAGGATAACTAGCACAATGAAAAACAGTTTTTTCTTAGATATACTCATTCTTTTTTTTGGCATTTCTCTTCTTCTAAGTGTCCTACCTTTTTCAACCATTGGACTCATAGGTGGCACGTCTCTAGGTCGAGGGGAATCTTCTGGGTAGAAATCACCTTTCATCCTTTCCGGGATGTCCTCTTCAGTTATGCCCTGTTTTTCAAAACTCTCCTCCACAGGAGACATCTGTTCATCACTTTTCTGCTCAATATCTACCTCTTCAATAAAGACATCCTTGTTTTCATCTTTTCTAAATATCTCGGCCGGCTTTCCCAGTCTAACATGTGCAATATTTAGAACTCTGCCACAGTTTGGGCAGGGCTGCTCATCAATGCACGTGAAATGAAAGGTCATGTTACAGTAACTGCAGTAACACATCTCGAGATTGTCCTTTATTCTTTTGCTGCAAATGCCACAAGTTTCCATGATTATTATTTATTTTTTAAATATAAAAAGTTTAGCGTGTGTATTTCATCACCCCTTGCGAATTAACCATAAATCATTTATATTGAGAAAAATTAAATCATATCAGATAAGATGAAAACAAAAGAACCTTTGGATGAATTGACGATTAATGATTTGAAAAAAAAATCGAACAAAATTAGAAAACATATAATTGAAATGATTTATTCTGCCAAGTCCGGTCACCCAGGTGGGTCTCTATCTTCTGCAGATATTGTAACATCCCTATATTTCCACATAATGAATCATGACCCTAAAAATCCTTCATGGCCTGGAAGGGATAGATTCATTTTAAGTAAGGGCCATGCATGTCCTTCTTTATATTCTGCTCTTGCCGAGTCAGGATATTTTGACGTCAGCGAGTTAAAGAATTTGAGAAAGCCGGAGTGCCTTCTCCAGGGCCATCCATGCACAAAGACCCCCGGGATTGAGATTTCAACTGGCTCTTTAGGCCAGGGGCTATCAATTGCAACAGGGATTGCTTTAGGACTGAGACTCGATGGAAGCAGTTCTAGGGTGTTTGCATTGCTCGGTGATGGGGAGCTTCAGTCGGGCCAGGTCTGGGAAGCTATGATGGCGGCCCCTAAATTTAAACTTGGAAATCTCACTGCAATAATTGATAGGAATATGCTGCAGATAGATGGACCTACAGAAAAGGTCATGGCGCTTGAGCCATTAAAAGACAAGCTCAATGCATTCAACTGGCAAGTTTACGAGATAGATGGGCACAACATCCGGGAAATAATTGAAACTATAAACGAAGGATTAAAGATCACAGATAAACCGAAGGTTATAATTGCGCATACTGTCAAAGGAAAAGGCGTGTCATTTATGGAGAACAATGTATCATTCCACGGTAAATCACCAACAGATGAGGAATTTAAGATAGCTATGAGAGATCTGGAGGCTATTTCATGACGAGCTTTGGAGTTCCAAGGGATGCATACGGGGAAGTACTCTCAGAGCTTGGGGAGACAAGAAAGGATTTAGTAGTGCTTGATGCTGATCTATCATCATCGACAAAAACATCTTCATTTGGAAAGAAGTTCCCTGACAGGTTTTTTAATATCGGTATAGCTGAACAGAACATGATAGGAATTGCCGCAGGGCTTGCCACCACTGGAAAAACTGTTTTTGCTTCATCATTTGCAATGTTTGCAGTTGGTAGAGTATACGATCAGATAAGGCAATCTGTTGCATACCCTAAGACGAACGTGAAGATTGTTGCAACTCACGCAGGTATTACAGTTGGGGAAGATGGTGTATCGCACCAGATGATTGAGGATATTTCACTCATGTGTGCACTTCCAAACATGAAGGTCATGGTGCCTGCAGATACATTTGAGACTAGGAAGACAATAAGGGAAATCTCTTTAGAAAAAGGCCCAACATATGTAAGACTTGGGAGGAGCAAAGTTCCAAACGTATTTGAAAGTGAAGATGAGATTAAGCTAGGAAAGGCCACGACATTATTGGACGGGGATGATGTCACAATAATAGCATCTGGTGTAATGGTATCAAAATCACTTGAAGCGGCTCAGAAACTTCAGAAGGAAGGTATTTCTGCTGGTGTATTAAATCTAAGCACCTTAAAACCAATTGACAGGCAAAGCATCATTAAAGCTGGGAAAAAAACAGGGTGCGTTGTCACAGCTGAAGAGCATAATATCTATATAGGCATGGGCGCACTTGTTTCATCAATTCTTTCTGAAGAATATCCAGTCCCAGTCTTACGATGCGGAATAAAGGATACATTTGCCCAAAGCGGGGACTATGAACTTTTGATGCAGATATATAATCTTACATCAGATGAAATATATAAACTGTCAAAAAACGTTATAACAATGAGAAGATAATTATAATTATTATAGAGGAGATAAAATGAAGTTTTTTTTGGATACTGCAAATATTGAACAGATAAGGGAAGCTGCGAGTCTGGGATTAATTGAAGGGGTAACAACTAATCCCTCGCTAATTTCTAAGGAGAAGAAACCTTTCAAGGATATAATCTTAGAGATATGTAAAATTGTCGATGGGCCAATATCAGCTGAAGTTACATGCTCTGATTATGAGGGGATGATCGAAGAGGCACTGAAATTATCGGACATTCACAAGAATATTGTAATAAAAGTTCCAATTACAAAGGAAGGATTAAAGGCAGTGAAGGAGTTATCGGGGCAAGGTGTAAGGACTAATGTCACACTTATCTTTTCTGCTACTCAAGCGCTTTTGGCTGCAAAAGCAGGCGCATCATACGTATCTCCCTTTGTGGGGAGACTGGACGATATTTCAAATGACGGCATGAATCTTATCGCAGAGATCCAGCAGATATACAGGAACTATTCTTTTGAAACTGAAGTCATAATTGCAAGTATCAGGCATCCAATCCATGTATTACAGGCAGCTCTAATGGGCGCAGACATTGCAACTGTACCTTATGATGTTTTAATGAAACTTATCAAACACCCTCTAACTGATATTGGTATTGAAAAGTTCATGTGTGACTGGAAAAAGGTAGAGCACAAGGAGATTTAATCTCATGGCAAAACTTGCACCTTCCATTCTTTCTGCTGATTTCTCTAGGCTTGGAGATGACATAATGGAAGCAGAAAATTCGGGTGCAGATTTAATCCATGTTGATGTGATGGATGGTCATTTTGTTCCAAATATTACTATAGGGCCACTAGTAGTTGATGCAGTTTCAAAGATTACTACTCTGCCGATAGATGTCCATCTAATGATTGAAAATCCATCCGAATACGTTGAACTATTCTCTAAATCTCTTGACAAAAAAAACAGGGATATTTCTCTTGATTACATATCTTTTCATATTGAAGCATCCTACCACCCACACAGACTTTTGAACAAAATTAGGGAATTGAAGGTAAAATCAGGGATAGCCTTGAATCCATCGACTCCTGTTAGTACTATAACTCATCTTTTGGATTCAATGGATTTACTTATCTTAATGACCGTAAATCCTGGGTTTGGCGGACAAAGTTTTATTGAAACAATGCTGCCGAAGATCAAAGAAGCAAAGAAACTAGTAAAGGGCAGCGATATAGAGATTCTGGTAGATGGCGGTGTCACTGAAAAAAACATAAAGAAGATCAGAGATGCTGGTGCGGATATACTTGTAGCAGGCTCAGCAGTCTTCAATAAAAAAGACAGTATTAAAAATAATATTATTCGACTAAAGGCTCTGGTCTAGAAAGCTCATACTCTAGAAGTTCCTTTACCTTTTCTTTATTTCTGGCCATTTTTAATATTTCAACACAGAGCTTTCTTTTTAGGGCAAAATACTTCTCATAGGCCTTTTCATCTTCGTATTTAGTTGATAGGGCTATATCTCTTCCGCCCATGCATCCGCTTCTCCTCATGCAGCAGTAAGAAAGAGATTTGAAGCAGACAAGCTCACTATCCCAGTCGTGTTCTTTTGAGAACTTATCTTTTATCTCAATATATTCTTCCTTTGTAATTCCAAGCTCTTCTAAAGCTTTAGGAAGGCCACATTTGAATGAAAATGTCAGAGGGTATCCGGGGTGGCAGCAGAATGCAATTGCTCTTAGATCCCCGCCATAGCATATAGGGACGGGTGCAAATTTCCATCCTGGGACCATCCTAGTGTTATTTGGATTAATCATTAAAAGAAGGGTTGATAAGAAGTTTATAAGTTTTTGTTTTAAAAAATAAAAAGAAAAATAAAATTAATTTTTTGCTGTTATTACTTTCCAGTTGTTTTTCACTGCGTAATAGATTGCCCCAAATCCAAGACTTCCTACTACTAGACTAACAAAGAATCCAAGGATAGGTATCAGCTTTAGAACTGTCAGTATTACGAAACCGATTATGAATATACCCATCTCGCTGGTGTTAATGTTTAGTCTCTTGGTAACAAAGTCCCCTGTACAGTAAGAAACGAACAATCCTGAAGTCATAAGGGCTATTATGAAGAACATTCCAAGTATTGCTGCAATTGGCAGACCAATTACTGTAACTGCGAGTATTACCCCAACAATTACTGTAGCAATAATCAATAGGAATCCAATTATAGTCCTTACTATGGAGTCCTTTTCCACTTCTTTTTCGATTGTGAAGAATAGTTTTGGGAAGAGGTGTATTAATAATATTCCAAGAACTAGCATTCCTATGGCGCCAAGTATTGAGAGTATGGCACCTAAAGATCTCATACCTTTGGAAAAATCTTCTCCGGCAGTACTCTTCTGGTAGTTGAATGTGCCTACATTTCCTTTTTCAATTAACTGTTCTGCGGATAGAT
>CAZVXE010000014.1:0-8651 GCA_964630765.1 uncultured Thermococci archaeon
AAGGAAAAAATTAGAAATTATATAGAAAAATCAAAGATAGGCATAACTGGTGCAAATGCAATATGTGCTGAAGAAGGTGCTGCTATAATCATAAACAATGAAGGCAATATTAATCTCGTACAAATGAGAGAGAAAAAGCATATAATCGTAACATCAATAGATAAACTTTATCCAAATATTGAAGAAGCCATTAACATGCTAAAGCTCTGTACATATTATGCAACAGGTGCCTCTATTACATCTTATATTGAAATTATCGCAGGGATATCAAAGACAGCCGATATTGAGAAAATGCTTTTCAAGGGGATGCAAGGCCCAGGAGAAGTCATTTTAGTTATAGTTGATAATGGAAGAACTGAGGCTATTGAAAAGGGCTACAAAAATCTATTTTATTGTATAGGGTGCGGTAACTGTCTTCTAGACTGCCCAGTATACTATGTCGTGGGAAACGAGTATGGATACAAAGGCTATCTTGGTGGCAGAGGAACTTCTGCATCTTACTTTTTAGAAGATCAAAACACCTCTTTAGAAAATGGACTTTTTTTCTGCACTACGTGCAATAACTGTGAGATATCATGCCCAGTTGGAATAGGAAATGCAGATTATTCGGAAAGACTGAGAGAAAATGTTTCTTCTAGTGGAAAGAGTTTCCCAACTCATGAAAAAATAATTGAAAATATAAAAATGTCTAAAAATCCATTTAATGAATATTCTCCAAAACAATTAAAGAAAGGAAACGAAGTTGTGTATTTTAGAGGTTGTATGGGGTTATATCGAGAAAAAAGCATCGCTGATTCTACAATGAAACTCCTTGAGAAAGCAAATGTTTCATATGCTCTTGTCGATGAAGTTTGCTGTGGTTCAGTTGCACTTAGGATTGGGAATAAAGAACTCGCTAAAGAGCTTGCAAAAGAGAATTTAGAAAAGATTAAACAGACCGGAGCCAATACCGTCATATTTTCCTGTGCTGGTTGTCTTAGAACATTTATTAAGGATTATCCAAATTTTGGAGATAGCAATCTAAAACTTCTTCATTCATCACAATACTTCCTGGAACTTATCAAAGAAGGAAGATTAAAATTAAAGAGCGGAAAAAAACTG
Organism: uncultured Thermococci archaeon; assembly: GCA_964630765.1. Lineage (GTDB taxonomy): Archaea > Methanobacteriota_B > Thermococci > Methanofastidiosales > Methanofastidiosaceae > Methanofastidiosum. The sequence continues at coordinate 1,102 of CAZVXE010000014.1, forward strand.
AAATTAACCTTCCATGACCCGTGTCATATGGGCAGACATCTTAAGATATATGACGAGCCAAGAGAAATTATAAAAGGACTAACCAATGTTGAATTTGTAGAAATGAAAAGGACAAAAGAAGACTCAAGATGCTGTGGCGCAGGTGGCGGTGTTAAATCTCTATTTGGGGACTTGTCTATTGCTATGGCTAAAGAAAGAATTAATGATGCCAAGGAAGTTGAAGCAGAAATTATAATTTCCACCTGTCCTTTCTGTAAGAGAAATCTGAAGGATGCTTCAGAAATGGAAGTCATTGACCTTTCAGAATTGCTTTTAGATTATTATAGTTAATAAAATATTTTTATTTTAGAACAATATCCGACAATTATAGATTATTAACGTATTTTGTTTTAATTTTTTATTAAATATTAGAAAAACTTATAAAGGGTTCAAAAGTTAAGTAAGTAGTCGTTATAATATTTGAAAAGTATGGGGAGTTAAGTATGGTATCTGTAAAGGGGAAGTCCCTTGAGGGATTATTAACTGAATTTAGAAGATTTTATCCTTCAACAGAATTTAAGGAAAAGGCACATATAACGAATAAAGAAATATTTGAAAAGTCCGAAGAAGATCCAGAAAAATTTTGGGCGAGTTATGCTTCTGAACTCCGCTGGTATAAAAAATGGGACAAAGTGTTGGAATGGAATCCACCTCATTCAAAATGGTTCGTGAATGGGGAGATAAATGTATGTTACAACTGTGTAGATAGGCATATCAAAAATGGTGGTAGAAACAAGGCAGCCATAATATGGGAAGGAGAGCCAGGTGACACTAAAACTCTAACTTACTGGGACCTTTACAGAGAAGTAAATAAATTTTCTAATGTTCTAAAAAAACTTGGAGTTGCAAAAGGAGACAGAGTAGCTATTTACATGCCAATGATCCCTGAAGCCGTAATCGCTATGTTAGCATGCGCTAGAATAGGCGCAATACATATGGTTGTATTTGGTGGTTTTAGTTCTGAGGCATTGAGGGACAGGATAAATGATTGCAAAGCAAAATTATTAATTACTGCGGACGGGGGGTATAGGCGGGGTAGTTTAATCCCACTAAAACATGATTCAGATTATGCAGTCAAGGATACCCCGTCCATTGAAAATGTATTAATCATAAAGAGAGGAGAATTTCCTCTTAGAATTAAGAAAGGCAGAGATTTCTGGTGGCATGAGTTAGCAGACGAAGTTGATCCTTATTGTGAACCTGAGCCTATGAATTCAGATGACAGTTTGTTTATTTTGTACACATCAGGAACAACAGGAAAACCAAAAGGAGTTGTCCATTCTACAGGGGGGTATCTGACTGGCGTTTATACTACAAGCAAACTAATATTTGATATGAAGGATCAAGATGTTTTTTGGTGCACTGCAGACATCGGCTGGATAACAGGTCACAGTTACATTGTCTACGGACCTCTTGCAGTTGGGGCTACTCTTTTCATGTATGAAGGTGCTCCTGATTGGCCAGAAATGGATAGATACTGGAGGATTATAGACAAATACGGAGTTACCATATTTTACACTGCACCCACTGCAATTAGGGCTTTCATGAAAGCTGGAATAGAATTTCTAAAACCTTTCTCCCTAGAAACATTAAGATTATTAGGAAGTGTTGGAGAACCTATAAATCCAGAAGCATGGATATGGTATTACACCCACATAGGAAAGAAAAGATGCCCGATCGTTGATACTTGGTGGCAAACTGAAACAGGAATGGTAATGATAACAACCCTTCCTGGATATCATACGATGAAACCCGGACATGCTGGATTTCCTTTTCCAGGGGTTTCCTTAGACATATTAAATGAAGCTGGGAATCCTGTTGAGCCTGACGAGGGAGGATATCTTGTTTTAAAAAATCCTTGGCCCTCGATGTTAAAGGGCATATACGGAGATGAAGAAAAGTATCTTGAAAAATACTGGAGCAAATGGAACGGAAAGTGCTATTTTACAGGCGATGGTGCAAGACGAGATAGCGAAGGCTATCTAATGCTCCTCGGAAGGGTAGACGATGTTTTATCTATAGCAGGTCACAGAGTAGGAACTATGGAAGTTGAAAGTGCATTGGTATCGCATCCTGCAGTTGCAGAAGCTGCTGTTGTAGGAATTACTCATGAAATAACTGGACAGGCGATAGTGGGATTCATCGTTTTGAGAGATAATATAGACAAAGACTTTGATCTTGAAGATGCTATAAGAGAACATGTTGTAAAAAAGATAGGGCCTATTGCAAGACCAAGAAAAATAATATTTACAAGTGAACTACCCAAGACTAGAAGTGGGAAAATAATGAGAAGATTACTTAAAGACATTGCAGAAGGTAAAGTTCTTGGAGATACAACAACACTTACCGAACCTGAAGTCATTGATACACTAAAAAAACAGTATGAAGATATTGAAAGTTAAAAATCTAAATTATCTCCAATATCTCTTACTTTATCTTTTTTTCTTTTCTCTAAATACTTGTATACTATTGAATGTGGTTTTCCTTCCAATATCATCTCTAAAGCTTCTTTTGCATCTGCGGCACCGTCATAATCCCCTATGACAGAAACAGTTTTACCGTAAACACAAATATCTGTATTTGTAAGATCTTCAATTGTTTTTCGTGTGTTACCATCTTTTCCAATGATCCTGCTCCTTTGTCTTTCCCATGCTTTGGAAGATTTTCCGAGGTAATCTGGAAGGTAAAGCATTTCAAAGATAAAGACGTCACTAAAAATTTTAGAAGCTTTTTCAAAAGGAAATCCTCTTCCAATGGCTCTGACAATGTCTCGCGCCTTCCATAAATTTAAAGGTTCTTCTGCACCGTCCTTTTGAAAAATTCTGACAAGACCTTCTTCACTGTCAATTTCAAGTTTTACTGAAAGCCTCTTCTCAATATGCCTCTTAACTTCGCCTTCTTTTCCAATAAGAACGCCTAATCTATCCTGAGGTATCTTTACAAATTCTTCACTCATTTAAAATCCCCTTTAACGTTTCATTCACTTCAGGCATTTCAATATAATTTGAAAAATATCTAGTGATATTTTCGATATCTCTTTTGAGGAAATCCTGTGCCATAATACTATTCTTTATAGTTCCCTGTGCAAAATCAATGAAGTAAATCTTTTTACCTATAAGTATATTATACTCGCTTAAATCAGCATGAACTAGTCCTGCTTTGTACAATTTATCAACATTTTCTATTATAAGATTAAAATCCTTTTCAGGATCTTTTGATTTATTATCTTTTAAAGTAGGATATGCCTTCATATTCTTACCTAAAAATTCCATTATCAAAACATTGTTTCGTGTTAGGATTGGTTTAGGAACATTAATAACTTCACTTGCTATCTTCAAATTCTTAAATTCTCTTTTTGCCCACGCAAATACTGTACTTCTCTTATCTTTTTTTGTATAATAAAATCGTGGGTCTCCTACAAGATACGAATACATCTTATTAAAGTTAGAAGTTGCAATTCGATAAATTTTAACGGCAATCTCTTTTCCATCTCCGTCTTTTCCATAAAAGACGTTTGCTTCTTTCCCCGTTGCAATCTCACCGTTTAAAGATTCAATATACCCATTATTCATAAGTTTAAAGAGTGTAAGACGCGTTGATTGGTCAAAGACTTCATCCCTGACCTTAAATATATCAGAATCTCTATCTACCCTTTCACGCTTTAAGTTCTTAATATCTTCTTTTCTTTCATAAACATCTATATGATCTTCAATGTCGCCCATAATCTAAAGAGTCATGTAGCCGTTATCAATTAGCCACTTAGTCTGGGCCCTTGAATATCGGTATATGATATTTCCTCTTTCATCACCCTTAAGTTCCCATGGTTCTACTAGGACAACCATGCCCATTTTAATCCACAGTCTTCTCTTAAATTTCCCTGGAACAGAGCAAATCCTCTCTTTTCCATCTGTACACCTAACTTTCATTCTGCCTGCACCAAGCATCTGATCGACAACGCCCAATACTTCTCCCTTTTGAGGAGTTCTCGTTCTCTGGACCTGTTCCTCATCACCAGTATTTCTAGGTTGATATTTCAGATAATCCCTCCTATATAGACCTTATCTCACTTATAATTTCAACAAGATAATCAATAACGGATTTCTTCAAATCCATTGGATGGACTTCCTTTGATAAGTAAGCCCTTTCAAGTGAGTCGTATGAATCAAACTCTACATTGCCCCCGTATTTTTCCGATCTTTTTATTTCAAAAGCACCGGTAATCTTTGGAAAGAGTATAAGACGGGCTATTTGAAGTAGAGGATTCTCCTCCTTTACCCCCATAGGGCAATAAGCCTTATTAATTTTTTCCTTGATAGCTTGTTCTTCATCCCTAACTGAAATCATGCTTTCAGGTTTTGAAGAACTCATTTTGTCACCAGGGCCTGTCAGTGAAGAAATAAGAGGGGTGTGTAAACACACAAATGGTTTATAATCTATTTTTGAAGAAAGTTCTCTGCCGAGCATATGGATCTTCCTCTGCTCAATTCCTCCAATGGCCACATCCACTCCTAAGTATTTTATATCCACAATCTGTAAGAATGGGTATAGAACCTGGGATACTCTTGCATGTTCAATATCTCTTGCTATTACCTGCATACTTCTGAGGGCCCTATTAATAGTTGTATCTAAAGATAGATTGAATACATCATCAATATACTCTAATGATCTTTCAAAAGATGATCCCAATACGTATTCAGCAGACTTTAATCCAAATGATTTAAAGGTCTCTTCCCATATTGAGGTCTGCTCGTGTATCCATCCCCAGTCCCCTTTTCTATTGAGCCACGTGTGCCAATCTGCAAATAAAACTTTTACTTTAAAGCCAGCCTTCTCCATATCTTTCAATTTTGACATTGTCACAAGATGACCAAGATGAACATCACCTGAAGTTTCATAACCACAGTAGCATACCGGCTCATTTTTAGTATTCAATAGCTCAAGTAGCTCTTCTTCTGTTACAACTTCTTCAGCATTTCTGGTTATAATCTCTAATCTATTGTCCATGGCGAACACCTATATTATTAGTATTTATTTCTTTCTCATTTCGTGAAATTTAAGATAGAATAACAGATAAATAAATTTTGGGATGTCTAAAGCAGTGAAATGAGATTTTTCATCTCCATAAATCGTTTCAATCGATACTTCTTCAACCCTCATATGAAACTTTCCCACATAAGACAAAACTTCTGTTTCTATATTGTATCTTTCTGATTCTAAATGCATCTTCTCTAAAAATTCTCTCTTGATGGCCCTATATCCCGATTGAGTATCTCGTATATTAATGCCAAAAAATAATCTTATCAAAGCAGTTGAAATAAAGTTTGATATCTTCCTAACAAATGGCATGGTCTTTGTATTTCCTAAAAATCTTGAACCTATTGTGATATCTGCCCTACCTTTTTGGATAGGCTCAACAAGTTTATAAATATCTTCTGGCCTATGTTGAAGATCCGCATCAAGAAAAACAATAATATCTCCTTTTGCTATCGAGGCCCCAGTTCTCATTGCCCTCCCTTTACCATAATTAACATCATGAGTTACAATCTTTGCACCTGCTTTTTTGGCTATCTCTCCAGTTCTGTCTCTACTTCCATCGTCCACAACTATTTTTTCAAAGATATCTTTTGGTATTCTTTCTACTACCTCATGAATGCTTCGCTCTACGTTGAATGAAGGGATAACTACTGAAACTCGGCCCATAAAAAAGGAATAAAAAGAAGATTTATAAGCCTTAAGATGATAGAAAATATCTCTTAGAGCATAAAATGATCTAATTCACAATATTTTAATAAAAAGTTTTATAAGGCAATGAAAAGGCTTTAAGAAAAAGGTGAGTTCATGAAGAGAAGAATCAAAAATCTTTTGAGGAGCGTCAAGAAAAGTGGAGCATACCCTCAGAAGGTTAATTTCAAAAAGAGGAAAAAAGAGAAGTATTATCCAGCACTCAGAAGCTAAACACAACTTTTTTAATATATTATTTTAATTAATTTATATGATTTCTAAAAAAAGAATCTTATATTTTGCTTCTTTTTCACATACTATTACACATGCAATGACTTTAACTCTTGCACCTCTTCTGCCTTTGATTAGATCGGACTTAGGCCTTACCAACGCTGAAACTGCATCTTTTGCTTTTATCTCATTTCTTATGTATGGTGCATTGGCCTTGCCTTCAGGACTTATATCCGATAGAATAGGGTCTTTAAAAATAATTAGAATTGGACTAACTCTATTTCTTGTATCAATAGCAGGAATTTATTTATCGACAGGACCTCTCACTCTGTGGATTTCTCTCTTGTTATTAGGTATCGGTGCGGGAACTTATCATCCTGCCGGTCTTTCTCTTGTATCTCGACTTTATCAAAAAGATATGGGTAAAGCGATGGGATTCAATGGTTTACTTGGAAACTTAGGTGAAGCTTCTTCGCCTATAATAGCTGCTGCTGTTGGGGTATATATCGGATGGAAATATCCTTACCTATTATGGAGCTTTCCAATCTTAGTATTATTGTTTGTGGGCTTTTCCATAAAAGATTCAAAGATCAAAGATTATGTAAAAGAAGAAGGCGGGGGCAATTATAGCTACATACAAGAAACAAGAAAATTAGTTTCTAAAGATTTTATATTATACATATTAATCCTTTTGTTTAGGGGATTATTTTACACTGGAACAGTTCTATTATTGACTACCTTTGCAAAAGACGTTTTATCACTTAAAGTTTTAATAGGTGGTTTAATCACAACAATACTGATAGTGTCTGGTATGCCAGGACAAATACTTGGTGGAAAAATATCTGACAAACTTGGTTACAAAAAACCGCTTCTTGCTTTCACAGCAATTAGTTCAATTTCTATTGCTCTTATTGCTAATACCACAAGTGCAATTATATTTTTAGTTTTTTCAATTATAATGGGATTCTCATATTTCGCCGCTCAACCTGCACAAAATATGCTTACCGCATCAATGGGCAGTACAAAAATACGCGGTCTGCTTTATGGATTTAGTTCTCTTTGTATATTTGGTTTTGGATCTTTTGCAGTTTCAGTTGGCGGATATATTGCTGATGTTTTAACATGGAGGGCTGCTTTCTATATGCTTGCCACCTTTGCCTTAATAGATGTTTTTTTAATTTATCTTAAAATAGAAAAAAAAGAAGAGATTAAACAAACTTGATATTTTTTGGGAATTCTCCTAAATATTTTTTGAATTCTTTAGGCCATTTGTCGGAATCAAGCCCCTTTTGAGCCAAGAAAGATACTGTCCACCTTTGAAGCCCTATCCCAGAACAGCCAGACCATAACTCCTTGTTTTTTGAAGATTTAATGGAGAAAGCTTTAGCATACTTATCCCCAACTATGGAAAGATTCTGGAATTCCAGCCATTCACTCTCTTCTCTACTGCCCCTTGAAGGAATCCAGGATTCGTAATCCACAGTTCCTTTAATTCTCTCAGTTTCTTTTTCAATTCCTGTCTGTCCTGACTGGGCCATATAAAAAGGTGTTACCCACGC
>CAZVXE010000014.1:8751-29149 GCA_964630765.1 uncultured Thermococci archaeon
CCTTGTTTTAGCCATCCTAAAGCCAATAATTCCAGTGTTGGGTCTTTTGTAGTCAAAGGTTCTATGTTTTCACTCTTTGAAATCAATTCCCAGTGCTCACCCTTGCCGCCCCAAAACTGTGCTTCAACCTTTTCGTAGAACAAATTAATTATACGATCAACATGATTTTTAGTAAGGAAATCTTCATCCAAATCTTTTAAAGATAAAATTGCATTGGTGCCTTCTATAGATATTTTATCGACAAAAGGTATCTTAATGGGATCTTTTGGAATTTTTTCAAGTTCAAGTGTGAGAGTATAACTTTTTGCCACAACTTTTTTAATCCCAACTTTAAACTCCTTTCCGAGAAGTAAAGACAGAGCGTTCTTTAGTCTTATGGCAACTGCATGTGATCTAACATATGTGCCACTTTCAATAGTAATTAAGATTGTGTCATTTGATATATTTGAGTCAATTATTTTTGGAGATTCTGAAAGTTTGTCTTTAGGTACCCCTTTAATTAATAATTCCTTAGTTTCTTCAGCAAGATACTTCTTTATTTTTTGAACTCCGTCCCCTGTTAGTGGTTTGCTCAGGAGATACTCGGCATTTAAATGGAGTTTCATTATATCACAGCACCAACTTTATTTAATTATATATAAAAGTATTGACTTTTTAAAAATATTAAATATTTATGAAATGTCTCCCCCAGTAATAAATGGTTCCCCTAGAATATCTGTATCTTTTGGCTTTTTCTTCTTCTTATACGAAAAAAATGCCATTAGGAATAATACCCAGGCAAAAGAAGTGTAAATAATCATTGAAGTAAAATCCCCTGCAAAATAAACTCTTATTCCTTGGATATATATCAATGCTCCAACGATTATATATGGAATTGTAAGATCTTTCATTTATGTTCCTCTTTTTTCTTTTTAAAAAAGACATATGAAGCCATCAAAAAAAATAATCCAGCTATACCGTTTAAAAGTGCACCCGCAGAATCTCCAAATGATAGTGATCTAGTTCCCACTAGGAGAAATAATACTCCTGTAAATAAAGTTACAACTCTAAATGTTTTATATGGGTCTCTTGGTTCAATTTGTGTATTCTTCTTACTTTTTGTCGATACCATCAATAAAAATAGCTTAATTTGTTATATAAATGTTATTCGACTTGCAGAAATGTCAATAGAAAGATTTAAAAGTAGTTTCCGGTAATCATTATTAGGTACAATGGAAACACCATTACACTACATAAATTTGCTAGACGAGGATAAGAACAGACTTGTTCTTGTCTGGACATTAGCCACCACAGTCATTCTAATCTCATTAGGTTACGTTTTGACAACAATCTCCATAGTATCGGACATTACTTTTTTGTTAGATTTTGAAGTTGCAAAAAACTCTACCATTGCGGTATTGATTTTGACATATCTAGGCATAACTTCTATGGCAGTTTTTTTCCAAAAGGAAAACAACTACCTAAGAAATGCTGTAGGTGAGCTCTACGCAATATGAATATAACACGGAGATGGTGTAGGGAGAAATCCCAGCTGGCTGTTTTTATGGAATCAGAAGATGATGATGCGTCAAATAGTTGTGATGTAAAAACGATTGATAATTTTGTTCTGCCTTTTGTTAATTCTTTAGAGGTAAATTTAGATAGTAGTTCTAAATCCCATAAAAGGGGTGCAGGAATTTTGCATAAAAAGACAAGTCTTTTTGATAAAGATATAACTGAGATGTACTCAGGCAACAATTTATTCGTTTTAAGTAACGAATATCACTACAAAACGGAGTCATACTATAGGATAGTTTTAAGAGAAAATCAGAATGGATACAAAATAACACCAAGTAGTGACGAGGTACTTGATGCCTACGTCGTTCCAATATGCCTAACAAAAGCAGAGATGGTTGGAATACCTGTCTGCGAATGGGGAATATCAGACACATATTGTCCTTTACCTTCGATGATATATGGGATAAACTATTACTCAGACTCTTCAAAATATGAGGTAGTAAACGACTTAGAAACTGCAAAGGAAGCCATAAAAAAAGTAACACATGGCGGAAAATATCCTTTCTGTTTCCAGAGATTACCCCCAAATTCTGAAATAAAAACTTTCTCGACGCTGTTTGGAAAGAATACTACGACTGATCCTGAGATTTGCGCTCTTTTAGAAAGAATATATGAAGTATTTGAAATACCAGTAGCTAAAATAATTCTCATATATGATGGAGAAAAATATTATCTTTCTTCAATATCGCCAATGAGAAATTCAGAGATATCTAATGACGAAAAGGAAGAATTCAAAACTAGGGTCGAGACTGGGATAGAAAATGGGGAAATTAGGAATTTTTGTTGATAGGCAGACTCTAAGTAGTTCAGTACAACTCATATCTCTAATTAAATTTAGAGAAGAAGCTGAAAGATTAGGGCATTATGCCTATTTTATCTTCCCAACGGAAATAAAAAAAATATCGGGACTTGATGCCCTTTTTATTAGAGCCAGAACTGACTCAATGAATATAAGTTATGTAGCTGCTAGAATTGCGGAATTGAAAGGAATCCCCGTAATAGATGATCCTAACTCTATAAGGATATGTTCTGATAAAGTTAACATGTACCTCCATCTCATGAAAAAAGACGTTCCTATGCCAAGAACTGTTTTCATGAAGAAGGGAGAAGTTACTTTAGAAAATCTAGAAGAAGTATTCAAAATGTTTAACCCACCCATAATTCTAAAAGAACCTTCAACATCTTTTTCGGCGAGAGTGGAAAGGGTCTACACCAAAGAAGAGTTCATAAAAGTTTCAAGAAGATTCATAAAACTATCTGATTGGGTTGTAGTCCAAGAATTTGTTGATAGTAAATTTGACTGGAGGATAGGGGTTCTTAATGGAGAATTATTGTACGCATGCAAGTACATAATCCCCAATGAAACTTTCAAGATACAGGCCTCGGTAAATGGTCATTTAGTCTACTGCGATGTTGTAAGTGTTCCAAAAGAAGAGGTGCCACAGGAAATAATCGATCTTGGCATAAGAGCAGGAAATGCTATCGGAAATGGTCTATACGGAGTTGACATAAAAGAAAGTAATGGAGCTCTTTATGTGATTGAAGTAAATGATAATCCTTCTCTAGACGGCGGTGAAGACAGGCTTTATCCCGATATTTATGAAAGGATAATAAACTATTTAATGCAGGGAAAAAGTAAATAATATTTTTAGTATCTTTTCACGAGCAAAATTCCAGGGAATATTAAAAAATAGGAAAGATTACTTATTGAAGGTGAAAAGAACGAAATTATCAAAGCAAATAAACATACTACAACCATCACGATAAGTATATTTCTATTTAGTATTACAGTCTTTTTTTCTAAACTTTCATCAATCAGATTATTTGTAGATGCATATGCCCATAGTATAAATAATAAAGAGGATACTATCAAAAAGTTTAGATGGAATACAAGGACGGCTGTATGAAACATTGGATAATCTCCATTTAAAGAAGTTGAGAAAGGCATCAAACCTATAAACATCAACCAAAATAAATTTATCCATATAAACTTATTATCCAATTTTTTTACATATCGGAATCGACTATGGTAAATGCACCAAAATATGCCAATTAAAGCAAAAGCTACAAAATAAATAATTATTTGAGGGATTAGATTTTCTATCGCTTTCAGAATTACAATGTCATCTTTAATATCAAGCCCTTTAGGAAAGTCAATTGTCAAAACTAAGATAGTCATGCATACTGCAAAAATTCCATCGACTAAAGACTCCATACGGTTTTTATCTATAAAGGCCACTGACATCTATTCTCACCGAATACGAATAATTTAAGAAGCATTCATTTTTATTGTTTACTCTATTTAGACAGTAATAGTCATAAAATAGCAATATCGGAGCTATACTAGTTAGCCTTGTTTCACTAACAAGCAGAATAATATTTTTTAAGCATAAAAATAAAATAAAAAGTAATTAAATAATTACCTTATGTATCCTGTTTCTTCGTTTCCAGGGGGCAATGGTTGATATTCAGTCATGTTCTTCTGCATTTCCTGTATCTTTGAAAGTGCTTTTTCAGTTTCTTCTGCCCTCTTATCCAGTTCTTCCATGTTAATCTCAAGTTCTAATATATCAACTAATACTTGTAGAACTGCCTTTGAAGCTTTGGCATCAATTATATATCCTGGTGATTCTCCCAAAAGACATAAGCCATTCATGTTTCTAAGTTTCCCCATTGCGATAAGAATCCCAGATGCGCCAACAATTGCAGACCCTGGGTCTTCTCTAAAAACAATATTTTTGTCTTTGTATTTTTCAACTGTTTCAACATCAGATGCTGCACCCAATACTTTTGGCTCCTTTACAGGATATCCGCCTGTAGAATATCCGCCCAATGTAAACATTTCTTTAACGCCAAATTTCTCAACAAAGTCCAGAATTGTGGTGGATATTTCATAATGCCCATACGCATCTGTTGGTGGTGGCTGGGTATCCCCAGATAAGAATAATATATCTCTTTTTCCACCAGTGTAGTAATAGAATTCATTTTTCATTAATCTCATAGTTGAGTCTTTTTCAACTAATGCTTGATGGGGAAATCTTGGAGAATATAATTCAGCAAATTTAACAGCTTTTAATTCTTGAATAAGATGATCAGCAGCTAATTTTCCTACAAGGCCTATTCCTGGAAGGCCTTCCACAAATATTGGATTCTCAAGTTTTATATCTTTTTTTTCTTCAATAATATAAGTTTCTTTCATAACACTCCACTCTCTTTTTTGATTAATCTCCTATATTTACCGTATTTGTCCTCAGGTGAAAATTTTGGAGGGTGAGGATTTACGGCAGGAGTATTACATAAAGGACATAAATCCTTTAGGGTATACTTATTGCATTTAGGGCAGATTTTCATCTTCATATCATGATCTCTTAAAGGACCCTTTACCCTCATTACTCTGAACATGAGAAATTGCCATTTCTGCAATATCTCTTAAAACAGATTCTGCTGCTTTATAATCTTCAGCAACGATATGAATAGAATATTTTGGGGACCCTTCATTCCTTATCTCCACATCTTCTACTTTGTCTTTGTATTTTTCTCTTGCATTGACTAAAGCGTCCTTTACTATGTTTACTCCATCCCCGGAAAAACATTCAAGGACTATGTGGCCTGTAATGGAAACTAACGGATTTTCAACGTTAGTTTTTATAATTTCATAAAGCCCATCAACGTATTTCTCGTCTATTAATCCCTCTAAAACACTCTTGCCTTTTGTTGAAGTCTCTTCAAAAGCGGCGTATAAATCGCCATATTTATTAACAATGGGTACCCCGATATTATGAATAATACTTTTGTAATCTTCTCCAATATTTGAAGCGTATAGCTCTAATAGTTTTTCGCCTTTTTTCTCTCTCTTGAATTCCTGAACTTTTGTTTTCTTCTGTTGGCTTGTAACTCGTCTAAGGGATAAGTCTATGTGATTTTTAGATGCATCAACTTTTAGAACCTTGCATACTATTTTTTGACCTTCCCTCACGTGATTTCTAATATTTTTAACCCAACTGGAGGAGATTTCCTTTATATGTATCATACCCTCCTTGTCATATTCGTCAAGGATAACGAACGCACCGTAAGGAAATACTTCCTTAACGGAACACATGACAAGATCCCCTTCTTCGGGGTAATCCCTTTCAAGCATTGAATAATCACTCCAATACTTCTAGTATTTCGGCATTAATCTTGCCTACTCCACCTTTTGACTCAACAAGGGATTTTCCACAAGTAAGGCATTTTACGGTGATAGCGGGTCTGTTAAATACTATCTGTTCGCTTGAACAGTCAGTACATTTTACTCTCAAAAACTTTGAAACAAGTTTTTTCATATTATGCCTCCACGAATTCTAACTTTTTAACTCTGAAGCCTTTTCTTGTAGTGGCTTTTTTACATAATTCGCATCTGTATCTTAAATCAAGTTTGCTTACAGCTTTTCCACCACTAACTGAAGATCTGGGGAAACCTCTGTAACCTTTAATTTTTCTTTTATACCTTCTCTGACCTGCACTAAGTTCTCCTCTTTTTCTTTTCTTTACAGTCTCAACCTTATGTGACGTATGCTTTTTACAGGTCGGGCAATAGGTATTCATTTTTTTTGGCATTTTCATAAGAATCACTCTTGACTAGCTCTCAGCAACTTTCTCTCTTATAAGTATCTCTGCATTTCTCAAGGGGATTGAAATTATTTCCCCTTTTTTATATGGTCCATAGGCCCTCATATCCTCTCCTATGAACTCTGGTACATCTTGTGAGAGCTTTACCTCCTTAAAAACCTTTTCCCTTCTTTCTTTAGAGGAGATATTTACATTAAGGATATTGCTCTTATATTCATTAAGAAGAACTTGAATTGTCTTAGAAATTCTAATTTCTAACTCATTATCTAATCCTACATTTTCAAGAGATTTCTCAAATATGGATCTAAATCTTTTCCTACAAAAAGTCTCAAATTGCAGTTTGGTATATTCGCTTTTAGCTTTTTTTATTTTGCCTTCAAGCGAATCTTCATCAAAAGTTTTAGTTAACAAATCTATAATATCTTTGTTATCTTCAGTATTAGAGCCAAGAATACCATTTTTTATGTATTCTTTTCTAAAGATATTTATAGGGTCGTCATTATATTTTCCCATATTACTTCTCATCTTTCGACTCTTGGGGCAAGAATGAATACAAATGAAGCGCCTTCGATTTCAAATTCAATCTTTACGGGCATATCGCTTCCTATTTCGATTGACATTTCTCCGGGTATTGACTTTGACATGTCTGTTAGGTAGCTCAAATTAAATGTTGAAGAAGCTCCTGCAGATACAATAATCTCATAAAGATCGGGGTCACCCTTTTCAAGTTTTACTTCAATGTCACCTGTGTCTCCTTCAGCATTCATATAAAATGCATCGTCTGCTTTCAGAGAAACATGATCTGACACTATATTTGCATCTTTTAGGCCTTCTCTAAAAGCTTGAGAACTAAGCCTTACCTTTGAAGTGGTATTTAAAGCAGGCATCTTGAGATTTGATTGTTCGGTGACATCTATAAGCTGACACCCGAATCTCCTAGTTGATGTTCCTTTTAATACCATAAGTATCTTGTTTTTCTCTTCATCAAGTTTTAGAACAAGAATATCATCGCTTCGGCTTCTGTTTATGAATTTTGACATATCTTCAATATCAATGCCTATGATGGCCTCTTTATCAGTTTTATATTCCGCAAATACTTCCTTGTTCATTTTAAAATCGATCATGCTTACATGAGATGGATCCATAGCCCTTAACTCAATACCTTCGGCAGTAATCTTCAAAGGAACTTCCTCTACGAGACTACCAATGGCAGTGACACATTTTTTCCATGTTTCTGCACTCAAAACAGCTTCAAACATTAGCTCACCTTACAACCTATATGCAATAGTTATTATTATTTATATAAATTTATTGGAATATTATTTATAATATAGACTTTTTATTTTGTCAAAACTTTCCCTGTAGAGCTTTATATCAAGCTCTGACATGTCTTGGATTAGTTCTCCTTTTAAAGAGCCCGAGATGGCAGCACCGAAAACTCTAACGATGTCACCTTCTTTGAAATTGATATCTTCGCCAAAAACGACTTCGATTTGCCCTGTGCCATCGTCCAAAAGGATATCATTTCCCTCTTTTTTGATTATGGCCCCTACAACACTAACATATTTTTCATTTGGTATTTCTTTTATTTTTACCTTCTTAAAAGGCGGCTTTGTAAATCTATCTGGCAAATTATCCCTCAGTCTATATTTTGAGTAATATATTTAAAACTTACCTTAGGAGATAGTGCATGCTCATTGTGGTAACTGGTCTTCCGGGTACAGGAAAGACAACAATTGCTGAATCACTTGCAAAAGAGATAGATGCTGTTGTTTTTTCAACTGACAAGATAAGAAAAATGATTTTTGAAAAGCCAGTATATGATGAAGAAGATAAAAGAATTGTATACAATGAACTATTTTCGCAAACTGGGAAATATTTGGCTATGGGTAAAAATGTCATTCTTGATGGAACTTTTTATACAAAAGTATTAAGACAAAGGGCAAAAGAAGTTGGAAAATCATTTTGTGAAGAAGTCTACTTTGTTTATTGTGAGACCCCTGAAGAACTTCTTAAGGAAAGAATAAATAAAAGGAAGGATAAGTTCAGTGACGCAGATTACAGCGTATACCTCAAAATGAAAAAAATATTTGAAGAATTTGAAGAAGATGTGATAATTATAGACACATCTAATCCAGTTAATACCAACATAGACATTATCAAAAGAATAATTCACTCAATGTAACCTTCAAGCCCAAGTCTTGTTCCATTTTTTACAAAAACAACTGGGACTTGGATCTTTCTTAAATCTGACTTTAATTTCACGTCGTTTGTTGCTACAATGCATTTGTTAGTTTTAGCATATTCTATAATTGATCTATCTACAGGGCCTTCCAACTCAATTTTTTCATAACGTTCAGAAATAATTAATGCAATTTCTTTAGCATTTTTATCAGACCCAGTAAGCTCTATCCTTTTTAGTTCAGAAATAACATTTGTTGGGATTACTATATTACATTTTTTTTCAATGACATCTTCGATTGATTCAATTCTAAGGTTAAATCTACCAGGAAGAAGAAGAAAATTTGTATCTAGAATTACAACTATTTTATTATTCCGTAGCCTATTAGTCTCCATCTGGCCCCGACCCTTCTACTTATGGCTACCCTTTCACCAACTAAAGAACAAACTGGAAGTTTTAATATCAATTCTGTGACTTTCCCGACCTTTGTTGTTGTACCTATTGTTTTAGCTGTCCCGACATTTAACAAAAGCATTTCTTTTGGCCTTATAGGATCAACTTCAATTTCCTCCTCTGTACCAACAACTCTCTCAAGGAGATTTATTTCAAGAGTTAAATTTTCCCAAACTTTTGGCAACTCCCCAGGATGCCCCAATATACTACCTGCTAGAGTATCTGACTTTGTAACTGCAGGATCTAGGAAAGTTCCAACCCCAAGAAGCCCCCCTGGTAATGCCTCTTCGACTGCTTCGTTGCTAACATTTAAGCTGGATACTTCAGTTAATATTGGCTTGAAGACTTTCTTATTCTGTTCAACTTTTTCAAAGCCGGGCCTTATTTCTATTTTATCCCCAACTTTTAGCTTACCTTGAATAAGTGATCCTCCTAAGATTCCACCTTTTAGGTCCTCTGGGAATGTGCCAGGTCTGTTTGTATCAAAAGATCTTGCAATGTACATTATTGGTGGTTTATTTGAATCTCTTTTTGGAGTTTTTATTACATCTTCAATTGATTTTATCAAATAGTCAATATTTACCCTGTGCTGAGCAGATATGGGGATAATTGGAGCATTTTCAGCTACAGTTCCTTTAATAAAACTCTTTATCTGATTATAATTTTCAATTGCTTTTTCCTTAGAAACAAGCTCTATTTTATTCTGTGCAATAACAATATTCTTAATTCCTACAATATTTAAGGCCATTAGATGTTCTCTTGTCTGTGGTTGTGGACATTTCTCATTAGCTGCAATCACCAATATGGCCCCGTCCATGATTGCGGCTCCTGAAAGCATTGTTGCCATTAAGGTTTCATGCCCTGGTGCATCGACAAAGGAGACTTTTCTTAAAACTTTGGATTCTCCGCCGCATTTAGGGCAAGTTTTTTCAGTAGTATAGGCCTCTACTCCTTCGCATGCTTCACATTTTCTGAACTCTATATCTGCATAACCTAGTCTTATTGTAATACCTCTTCTAAGCTCTTCGCTGTGTTTGTCTGTCCAAACTCCAGATAGAGCCCGTGTCAAAGTAGTTTTACCATGATCGACATGCCCTACAAGACCTATATTTACTTCAGCTTGTCCCAACTTTATATCTCCTTATCATAAATTATATGCACTTAAGATTTTGATTCTTCTGGTGCTTCTTCTGCTTTCTTTTCTTCAGGATTTTCGTATTTTTCAGGCTTAATTACTTTGGTGTTAATTTGGACGGTGTCTTCGTTTATGGTGTTCCCTCTAACTCTCTTTTTTCTTCTCTCGCCCTGTTCTACTGGTCTAAAGCCAACACTCTTGGAAAGCAAAAGTTTTACTCTTCTGTTACCGTCGAGGTCTTGCCTCATTGGGAATCCGTCTTTATCGGATCCGCCTGTAATCTTCAATACATGGCCAGAAAGTCCTATCGTCTCACCATTAAACTCTTCGCCAATTTTTAAACCAAAGAGGGGTTCTGCCTGTTTGTCCTTTACTTCTTTCTGTATAGTTTTACCATCTTGGTAAGAAACAATAATTTTGTATTCCATTGTGACCCTCCTTTCTTTGGATATATACGAAACGATTAAATTGTTGTTTAAAAACTTTATTGTCTATATCCTATAAAAACGAAATAATTTCCTCTAGCGAAGAGACTATAAGGTCTGCTTCGTTTAGAAGCTCTTCTGAAGATACGCCTGATAGAATTCCTATGGTGAAGCATCCAGCCCTTTTTCCAGATGAGATATCATATTTATGATCCCCAATGACAACTGTATCTTCTGCCTTTTTTTCTAAAAATTTGATGGCAACTTCTACGTGCTCAGGATCTGGTTTTACTTTTGCAACATCTTCTCTTGTAACAATAACATCCATATATTTCATTAATCCAGAAACTTCTAGTGTCTTCATAGATGCAGCTTTACTATTCCTAGTAATTACTCCAATATTCTTCCCTTTTGACTTCAAAATATTTAGTAACTCTATAGAATGGGGGAAAGCCTCAGCTTTTTCTGATGCTTCGAGTTCATGCTGGATTATAATATTTTCAATGCCCTTCACAAATTCATTATACTCTTCTTCCTTGGTGAATACGGACCTTAATTCTTTTAATGTCTCAATTAAAGACCCTCTGATCTCTAGATATATCCCATTATCTTCTAGAATCTTTCTAGTGACCCTCTTTAGATACTCAAAGTCAAGCTTAAATTTTACTAAAGTTCCATCCATGTCAAATAGAAAAAGAGTGTAATGAGAGAGCTGTTTCTCCATAATAACAATATTTAAGAACGAATATATAACAGTTATTTCATGAGTAGCATACTGCTTCCGATCATTTCATTCATAGCTACACTTATCATTACCCCAATCGTCGGCAAAATCAATAAAAAGCACGGTTTATTTGGTATTGACCTCCATAAGATAGAAAGACTTGAGATCCCTGAAGCTGGAGGTGTTGCTCTTCTCCTAGGAACAATCCCTATTTTTATTCTCTATTACTTATTATCAAGTGATACGTTAATATTGATGTTCATCTTTCCTGTTGCAATCATAGGAATAGTTGGCCTGATAGATGATCTTTACAATATACCTCAATGGCTCAAAACAATCGCATGCCTCTTGGGAGGTATACCATTATTATTTTTTGTCAAAGAAACTACATTAAATCTAATTATATTCAAGATCTCTATTGGCCTCCTCTATTATCTTATAGTTCCCATAGGCCTCACCGCCGCTTCAAATCTGACTAATCTTCTTGCAGGGTTTAACGGTGAGGAGATTGGATTAGGATTTATATCAACTCTTTCACTTTCAATTTGCATATTTCTTTTAGGGGACCTCAAAACATCAATTTATCTCCTTACTTTCACCTTATCCTTCCTTGCATTCTTAATGTACAATAAATACCCGGCAAAAATATTCCCAGGGGATGCAGGAACATTGATAGTTGGTGCAATAATAGCATCATTTTCCATAATAAAACATATTGAGATAATTGGAGTAATCCTTTTACTGCCTCAAATTATGGAGTTTTTATTCAAATCAATGAGAAGATTTGGCGGAAAAAAATATGGCCCGACCAAAGTAGACAGCAACGGGATATTGCATCCCCAAAAATATCTCTCAGTGGCAAATTTACTTACTTCCCATTTTAAACTCACTGAAAAAAGCCTAGTCCTTATAATTTGGTTTATTGGGGCTGTTTTTGGCATAATGTCTATAATTATAACCTATTTGACTATGATAAATTAAATATTCTAAAGATAAAAGTTTTAAAGCAATTTCATGTTCATGCGGTATATAGAAGAGGTGATATAATGCCTGAAGAAAATATTAAAGGTATAGTCGATTACTTAAACGAATTTGTTAACGAAGACAACAGTGTTCCTAGAAATATAAGAAGGGCTGCCAAGGAAGCTGCTGACAGATTACTCGATACTTCTGAATCTGCCCAATCAAGAGCCCATGCTGCAGTTGAGCTGTTGGATGAAATTTCAAACGATCCTAACATGCCAATGCACACGAGAACCATTCTCTGGGAAGTTTTAAGCGAATTAGAAAAGATTTAGTCTCTTTTTCTATATCTTCCCCTCTTTTCTATTTGTTCGATTCTTTGGAGGATTTCATCCTTTTTTTTGTTTCCAACAACGTCCGAATACCCTTCAAGTATTATTTTAAATAGCTCCTCTGAAATATCAAAATGCGTACTTTCTAAAGCCTGTCTTAATAGATGCACATCTATCCCCTGTTTCTCAATTTCTTCTGATTCCTCGGATAATCCAAAGTCAATGAAATATACTTTGCCATCGTTTAATATCATGTTTGATGTCGTGAGATCCCCGTGGATTATCCCAGCTTTGTGCATAGAACCAACTGATTTACCTATCTGAAATCCTATTTCTTTATCGAGTCCTTTTGAAGAAAAATGTTCTTTTAATCGGATTCCATTGATATACTCCATTACAATGCTTTTTTCTTTTAAGTCAACAAGATATAGCGCTGGAGAGTATACGCCGGAGAGTTTTGCTTTATTGATTATCTTTGCTTCTTTTACAGTTCTAAATCCCCTAATCATATCATCAATTTCATTAATTCTGTAATTTTTCTTTACCCTTTTTTTGATGACAACCTTCTCATTATAAAAGTCAAATCCGAAAACATCCTTGAAATCTTCAAGATAAAGGTCTGCTTCTGCCCCCTTTTTTAGAATCAAAGCTTACCCCCCAGTAGATCTATTATCTGTTTTTCTTTTACGTTGCCTACTCTCCCTATAGTGCCATCAACTAAATCAACTATAGTCGATGGAGGATTTTTATCGAGAACTCCACCATCTATAAATAGGTCAATTTCTTCTAAAAATTCTTTGAGGCTAGATTTTACCTCTTCTATAGAGTAAGGGGATGGATCCCCCGATCTATTTGCGCTTGTTGAAATGATAGGTTTATCGGATAATTCAGACAACTTTTTAGATGTCTCATTTGAGGGTATTCTAAATGCCAGTTTTTCCTTGTTTACAATATCTGGTATGGCATTTCCTTTTTTTCTAAGGGCTACAGATATCCCGGGAAAAGCTTTGAACAGTTTAATTGCTCTTTCTTCTAAAAAAACATATTTTTCTATCATTTCAATTGAAGAAGCTATCAATGGAAGCGGCTTATCTTTTTCCCTACCCTTTATTTTGAATATTTTTTCAATTGCCAGTGGATTAGTCGCATCGCATCCTATACCGTAACAGGTGTCAGTTGGGTATACTATCACGCCGCCCTTCTTTATGATTTTTGCTGCTTTTTCTACGTTGTCTATACCCAATTCACTTCCACCTCATCTGTTCTCCATTTTTGTTTTATTATCGTATCTTCAATCTCCATCCTCTTACCATTTGTGTATTCCAATAGGCCTTGATAGGCAATCATTGCCCCGTTGTCCCGGCATAGGGCGGGGGGAGGAACAAAAAGTGTAGCGTCTCTTTCAACACACATAGTGTTACACATCTCTTTTAATCTTTTAGAAGATGCAACCCCACCTGTTAATAATAGTTCATTTTTTTCAGTATGTGACATTGCCCTTTCAGATGCTTCAACTACCAAGGAATATGCAGTTTCCATTAGTGAGAAAGTAACATCTTCTTGATTGTTAGTTTTTAATTTTTTAATCGATTCTGTCAAAAGCCCTGAGAAAGAAAAATCCATACCTTTTATCGTGTAGGGTAACTGTAGATAATTGCGTCCTTTGCTAGAAAGATCATCGATCTGTTTTCCACAGGGAAATCCTATCCCTAATTCCCTGCCAAAAGTATCCTGCATATTACCTATTCCAACATCAAGAGTCTCTCCAAACACCCTATATTTACCTTCTGCATAAGCCAATATTTGAGTATTGCCTCCTGAAACATAAAGAGTGACTGGGTCCTTTGCCCCTGTCGTGAATCTACCAATCTCCACATGAGAGACACAATGGTTAACTCCTATTATTGGTACATTTAAATTAATCGAGAGGGACCTTGCAGCACTGGCAACAATTCTAAGACATGGTCCAAGTCCAGGCCCCATTGAAAAAGAGATTAAGTCAACTTCATCTTTTTTAATACCCGCTTCAGATAAAGACTTCCCCATAACGCTCCCTATTACATTGGCGTGGTGGTCTGCAGCTTCTCTAGGGTGTATTCCTCCGTCTGAGCAATAAGAATCAGTAACATTTGAGAGCACGCATTCTTCAGAAACTATCCCAACTCCAAGAGTATGCGCTGTACCCTCTATCCCAAGAGATATCATGAATTTGGTAGTATTTCTCTTCTTAAATAGTTTATTTGTTAATAGAGAATTATTTCATATTTTGGGTTGCCAAATCATAATAATACTCTTCATCAGAGAACTTGATAGGTTTCAACTTGCCGCTTGAGGAGAAATCTTTGAATTTTTTTGCCCATATATCAAAAAATCCTTCGTGAGATAAGAACGCCATGAACTTAATAAGCTGCTCATTCGTAATCTTACTTAAATTGTGTTCCATATCACACGCATCTTTTTCAGCATCTTCTTCTGGCACAAGTATCATCGTGAAAAAATCAAGAAGAACTTTATGTTTTTTTAATGTAATTGTTGCAATTTTCGTTCCTTTTTCAGTTAATACTGTGGGCCCATAATGCTCCCTTTTGATTAGCCCCTTTTCTTCAAGTTTTTTTAGCATTTCAACAGTAGTTGCAGGTCTTACTCCTAACGCTTTAGCGACATCTTTTGTTCTTGCGAAACCTTTATTCTCTGTAATATTTAAAATGGCTTTAAGATAATCTTGTTCGGTATTTGTAGTAGTGTTGACCATACTAACATTATTAAGTGTTCCTAAATATAAATTTATTGGTTATAGCATATTAATAAAACGTAAGTAATTAATAGGAATAATCAATGTTTTTATTTATAGGTCGCCTTTTTATTATATTTCCGCATTCTTGACAGATTTTTTTGTCTTTTGAGTGTATTTTTTTACACCCAATGCAATAATATTCCCAGTGGATTATCTTTTTTATCCCGGATTCTCTAATTGATTTGTATTTAACATTCATCATAGAAGAAACATTTTGTATCCCATAGTCCTCCGATATAATCGCTGAATCTAACTCAAGTGCGAGTGCGATTAATTTAATATCCGTCAAAGATAGATTGTCGCCTGTTGTTTGAGACTTTTTAGTTACTTCTCTTACTATTTCTGAATTTGGTTCCTTTACTTTAATCTTCCCAGAATTTAGAAAATAAGACAATCTTTCTTTAGATTGATCATCTTCAACTTCACCAATTACTTCATAAACCGTAAAATACTCATCCTCTTCTGGTAAAAATCCACCTATAAATGCTGATGAGTCAAGGATGAACTTCAATAAATTCACTTCTTTACAAATCTAGCCTTAAGAAGACTTTTTTTTATCTCTATCTTATCCCCTGATTTCATTGTACCTTCCGGGAATCCGTCCGTAACAATAGTGCATGGCCTGTCCAATGCAGTGACAACTACTTTTTCATGGTCTGGATATACTATTGGACTTGCTTTACGGTAAAGAGGGCAAATAGGAGTAATTCCAAATTCCTGAGAATTCGTTCTTATTATAGGCCCCCCTGCGGAAAAAGAGTATGCTGTGGAGCCTGTTGGGGTTGTAATAATAACTCCGTCACCTGAGACAATGTACTCTTGCCCAGAAATCTCTACTTTGACCTGAGATACCCTTGTGGCAACTTCTGTCCGTATTACAATGTCATTTAATGCCTCTACAGTTCTATTGCCTATCTTACAAGAGATCATAGAACGCTCTTCAATGGTATGATTTTCTAGTATACTAGGTATAGAATCAATTTCTTCGGGGAGTACTTCGTTTAAGTATCCAACTGTCCCCATATTTATGCCCAATAAAGGAGTATCTCTATATCTCCGAACAGACTTTAATATTGTTCCATCGCCCCCAACCGATATCAATAAATCTATGTCGCCAGATTTTTTGGAATAATTATCGTTAGGGAAGTACTTGTTTAAAGTTTCGTCAAAATAGACTTCATATTTTACTTTCAAAATTTCTGATATTTCCCTAGCAATGTCTAATGCTTTTTGTTTGTCTGTTCTAGAGATAATGCCTACTCTCAAATCATCTACCCTTTAATCTTAATAATATTAATATTAATAATAGCGAAGCCAGACCGCCAATTATTATGTAGATTAGAGGCGTAAGTGGGTTGCTTATGGGTACTGTTTCTGGAACTATGGCTATTTTTTCTTCGTAATCCATTTGTCTTATTTCGTCACTGCCACCTAAACCTTCAGACATCATTTGAGGTTGATTTGACTGAAACGATTGAAAAATTCCTGGGGCGCTAAAACCTATACCGAGAATAACAACTAAGAACATGACTAACAAAGCTGTTGTTGCAGGGATATAAGATGTTTTGAGACTAGTAGATAGGCTCCTTACAGTTTCTTCCTTCTGAGAAGGAACTATAAGAATAGCTGTCTTTTTAGGCCCATAGTATTTTATATCCTTAAATTTTCTTGAAAGTTTTGTATCAACTACACCTATAATCCCGATTTCCATCAACCTTTCAATATGAAACATCACAGTAGGCATTGGAAGATCTAACATCTTTGCTAGATCGCCGGCCGATTGTGGTGCAATAAAAAAAGCGTCTATTATACGCCTTCCATTATCATTTGCGAGCTCCATGGCAACAATCTTTGCTTTTTCATCATCTGTTGAGATAACATGTAGTACATCGTCTAAAGTTGCCATAAATACTATATTTTATTATATCTTTAAAAGCATATCTTAAAATTAAAGGCAAAAGATTTTTATAGTGGCCACAATCCTTAAGGCACCGGAGAGTGTAAATTACGCATAATAAATCAATAGTTTTTATATTATGTCTAATATTAGGATCATTAATAATCAGTATACCTAGAGCAGATGCCGAAGGATTTGTATATTCTTTTGACATTGCACCCAAATCGCCGGATATGGTGCCTTTTGGCAAAATTGAGATATTATCTGATGTAGATATATCAGACCAGGATACAACTATTAATAATCAAATATATTTGTCAGAAGCCCCCCAAACTCTTGTATTTAATACTTCAATCCCTAAATCAATTATAACTCAGATTCAGCTTATGTATCAAGATGCCAATTCTAGCTGGAATGAAGTAGCAATTACTTTGGACCCAGAAGTGTCAAACGCTAGATTTTCAGTGGATACTGCAGAAAGAAAAGGTAGTGATGGTTACCGCTTTATATTAAACTACAAATTAAATACGTCTTCAATTTATACTCTTAAACCTAACACGCTTCTATCATTTGAATATTTTTTAATAACAAAGATGGGTGAAGCCGATATATCAAGTATAAATTTGGCCTTGCCTAAAGGGTATAAGCCCCTTAATAATTCTGGCTGGAGAGTCGAGGAGGAAAGGTTCGTGTATTCAGCGCAGATTCCCAAGACTTCCGGAAGTTTTTATACAATCTTCAACACAGATAATGATTATTCTGACTCGTTAGAATCTTTAAAACAAGAAATAGCTAGTCTAAGACAGGACAATTCAAAGTTACTAGAAACAATTTCGGAACTCCAGAAAAGTGTCGATAGTTACAAGGTTGAAAATCAAAATCTTTCATCTGAAATAGAAAATCTTACCGAGAGGCTTCTAAAAGCTGAAGAAGAAAGAAAAGTATCCGATAGGATTTCAAACAACTTCTGGCAGTTCTCATGGGGGCTTACAATCTTGCTCCCGATACTATTGCTTTTCTTTGCTGAACTTAGGACAAAATCAGTAATCACTTCAACGCAGCTATTGATAAGTTCAGTTGTTGGAACATTTGTAATTTTCTTGATATTGTATATATTATTCATAACTTAATATATTGTAAGTTATTGACCAGAAAAAATGAAAAGTAATTTAAAGATTTTATAGGCTATTGAATCTATAAGGAAGGGCTAATATGTCAAGAAAAATTAGAATTTATGCGTTATTGTTCGTGCTAGGGGCATTTTTAATTAATCAATCTGATGTTAAAGCTGAAAGTTTTCTTTATTCGTTTGGCGTTACATCTGATGCAGCAGGTATAGATCCCTCCGTACAAATGAATATTTTGACAGATGTTAATATAGACCAGCAGTACACATATCTAACCCATCAAATAATACTTTCAGATGCACAAGGTAATCTAACTTTTGAGAACAGTATCCCAAAAAATATGATAACTAACATAGACCTAAGCTATAAAGACTCCAATTCATCATGGACCAAATTAGATTTTACCTTTGATGAAAGCTCAACTAACACTAAATTTACAATAAATCCTGAAGGAAGAAAGGGGCTCTCAGATTACCAATTTAATATAATCTATGTTATTAATACGCAGTCTATTTTTAATCTCACACCAAGTACATTAAACTCATTCGATTATTTGATCTCCTCAGACCTAGGCCCAGACGACCTAGCTACAATTAAGATAACACTGCCAAGCGGATATAAACCATTTGACTCTGCAGGTTGGAGACTCCAAGGAGGAAGATTCTTTTATTCAACAGTCCTATCTGGATTAGACAAGAATTTCTATTCTGTATTCTCTTTAGAAGAAGATTATGGTGGCTCAATAGATTCTCTAAAAAATGAAATTACTAAATTGACCCAAGAGAATGTAAAATTGACAGAAAATATAATTGAAATGCAAAGATCAGTTGAAAGCTACAAAGTCCAAAATCAAGAATTGACTTGGGATATCAAAGATTTAAAGGATGAGCTTATTAAATCAAAAGAGGAACAACAGAAAGCAAACATGAATACTGCAAACTTTAGATATCTCTCATGGGGATTGACTCTGTCACTGCCAGGGATGCAATTTGTCTTAAATGAATTGAGGGAAAAGAACAGGATATCTCCAACACAACTTCATTTGGGTTCAGTTGTCGGGACTTTCATAGTATTTATGGTACTATATGCATCCTTATTTATTTAATTTTTATAAAAAATAAAATTTAATCGGATTTTCCGAACCCGAGTATTTTCATAAAAGAGAACATTGGATAAGAATTTGAAACTATAAGGACTTCATTTGACCTGACGGTACAGAAAGAATTATAGAATTTAACAGTGCCTACCTTATTTGCCCTATAGGTATAAGTATAATAAAAACCCTCAGAAACTGTAACATCTATAAATGAAGCATTGCCTGTTCCTTCAACTGTAAGTTGGTCTCCAGGACATGACGCTCTGCATTCGACGGTAATCAACTCTCCAACTTTTACCTTATTTGGGCTAGCTGTTATTGTATCTATACAGCATCCCAAAGCAAAACCAATCCCAATCGTACTTATTAATAGAATCAATGAAACGAGTATTACTGACATTTTCTTCATGATTTAGCCTCGTAAATAGTTTTTGACCTAGCTATATATCTCTTTTGGTAATCAATGTCAAAAAAAGTAGATTATTTAGAAATACTCAGAGTGCTTCTTTAAAAAGTTGTAAAGCTGTTTGTCTTCCTCTCTTTTATTCAGAATAGAGTATATGTTGTGGAGATTAACATATATGTCTCCAATCTGGGGGTGATCTGGTCCGTACTCATGTATTAAAATTTGAAGTCCTCTGGTATATAGCTCCTCAGATTCATCAAATTTTTTCATCTCTTTTAGAAGATTAGCAAGTGAACAGAGTATAGGAATTATTTGGGAATTTTCTTTTCCATAGTCCTCTTCCTTGAGTTTCAATACTCTTTTGTATAGTTGTTCCGATTCGGGATACTTGCCTTGTGACTGGTATACAAATGCAAGATTCTGTAAAACATTTAGAACAACTATATCCTTTGCAGGGAATATTCTTTCAAAAATCGAAAGTGCTTTTTCATAAAATACTTCCGATTCAGCAAATTCTGCTTGGTATTGTGAAATAAGTCCAAGTAAAAATAGACTCATACCTGAAGTCGAGTGTGAAGAGCCGTAAACATCTATAGCTTCATTCAGTGATTTTTTCGCGAGTCTCTTTGACTCGGCATATTTTTCCATCTTCAATAGTCTAATAGAAGCATTGTAGAACTCTTCCCAAAGTGTAAAACT